>NZ_CP026378.1:1230986-1538733 GCF_002953215.1 Mixta calida | reverse complement strand
ACAATCCTTTTTCCGGCTGCCACAACCGCAGCGCGCCTGCGCGTTCAGCGATCAATAAACTGCGATTGTCCGGCAGAAAGGCCAGCGACCAGGGGTGATCGAGTTTGTCCTGTAACTGCTGCACCGTAACCTGCGCAGCCAGCAACGGCGTTGAAAACAGTAAGGCTCCGCTTAACGCCAGTAAAATCAATCGACGAGACATAACGCGCTCCTTGTGGGATTAGTCCAGGTTAACTGTAGCAGCAATGCGCAGGCTCGCCGCTTCCCTCCAGCGCAGCAGCCGAAGCTGGCGCTGCATCCTTTTCCATAGTGCCAGGAAGAAGGCTCTCCAGCTTTGCTCTGACTTTTCACTCCCAGCTGCATCCAGCCTTTCAGACTTCTTTTGTGAGTTTTTTCACGCTTTTCACTTTAAAGACGCCAGAAACTTGTCTGAAAGTGAAAGCAAACTAATATTTTATAAGGCGTTAATATTTACATTTCCCTGGTGTTTGGCCCGTCTCGCTGGCGGGCTATTTTTTTCCGCTTCGCTATCTCCGCGATTCTGCTTTGATAATTAATGTATCCTGAAAGCTGTTCCCGGATTCCTCTCCGGTATTTTGTTTAGCAAGAACAACTCTATAGATATGCATATAAGAAAGCTTATTAATATTTCCGTCAGTAATCATCCTGTCCGTTTCTGTCTCTGCATTGCGGCGACATACCCACTGACAGGCGCGGCGGATTATCCCTCTTCTCCCGCAAGATTGGTGCTGACGCGCAGCCTGTAAAGATCGATGGCTTTATCACGGATGATATTCATTTTCGATTCCGCCGCCACCAGCGGCCAGATGGTGCCCTGCTGCTGCTGATAATACGTGGCGATCGCCGCGTTATAGCCATCCCGATACTGGAGCCAGCTGCGCTGCGCCGCTTTTATCTGCTGGCGAAAGCGCTCCGGCTGATCTTTTATCAGCAAGCGATACTGAGTATTCAATTCGCTGTCCCACTGCTGGGTTGCGGTTTGATAGCACTGCGCGTTATCAAGCGTGGTATTCGCCTGCATCTTGCACTGTTGCAGCTGCTTATCGATGCTCTCTCCCGGCTGCTGCGCCTGCGCCAACATCGGCAGCAGCAGCGGAAGCAGCAGTAACGGCAATCGTTTCATCGGTTCACCTTATGTTGAGTTAGCGCCCTTTATTCAGGCGTCATGCGGGCCGTTGCCGCGCGGTTGAGGCCGTCGCTATTTCGCCGCCGTATCCTGCTGCTCAAACGGGAAACGGATGCCCCAGCGCTGACGTATATCGGTCATCAGCGCCACTACATCCTGGGTCAGGTAATGCAGCGGATTACCGCCTTCAGCGATATAGCGTTCAACGTTCAGGATTTCATATTGCAGGGCGCGTGCGGTTTCACCCGCCTCGACGGTTTCCGTTGCGCCATCCGCGAAGCTAATTGTCGCCCGCTGCGCGCGCGGGAAATCCTCTACGGTGATAAAGCCCTTTTCACAGGCGATAATGCCGCGCTTCGGCATTTTGGCGCGAAACGCCAGCGAGATAGCGACCAATTCCTGCTGCGAGTTTTGCAGCAGAATGCCGCACTGCTCATCCACGCCGGTACTGAATGGCGTAACGGTAGTGAACAGATTGTCCGGCTGCGCCGACAGGAAGTAACGCGCGAACGACAGCGCGTAGGTGCCGATATCGAGCAGCGCGCCGCCGGCCAGCGCTGGATTGAAAAAACGGTTTTCAGGATCGGGTTCTTTCACCGTGCCGAAGGAAACCTGGATCGTCTTCACCTTACCCAGCCGTCCACTCTCCAGCGTTTCCTTAAGCTGATGAAACAGCGGCATATGGAACAGCGTCATCGCTTCGGCCACGATCAGTTTTTTCTCTGCCGCCAGCCGATCGATTTCATCCAGCTCCATGCTGCTGACCGTAATCGCCTTCTCCACCAGCAGATGCTTGCCATGCTCCAGCGCCAGCTTCATCCACGTGAAATGGCTGGCGTGCGGCGTGGAAATATAGACTGCGTCAATATGCGGATCGGCCAGCAGTCGTTCGAAGTTATCATCCACTCGCTCAATACCGTAGCGTTGCGCAAACGCCTCTCCCCTTTCCCGGTTGCGCGCGCCCACCGCGTACACTTTTCTCCCGAGCGCTTCCATAGCGGCAGCAAACTGATGGGCAATCGCCCCCGGCCCGATAATCGCCCATGTTAATGGTTTCATTCTCTTTTCCTTTTCTACTGTCCGAACGCTAAGTGTAGACAGCTAAAAAGTCCGGCGCGCCGTAAAGGATTATCGGTGGGCAGTTTATGCCGCATGGCTGTGCGTGCGCGATGGGCTATTTTTCCCCTCCGACCAGCAAACATAACGGTGTAAATTTCGTTTCGATCTCATTAAAATCGCGCGCATTAAAACAATTGAGTGATGTCGCATGTCCCATACTAAAACGTCCGCCGCGCCGCGCGTTGGCTTTGTTTCGCTCGGCTGCCCGAAAAACCTGGTGGATTCCGAACGCATTTTGACTGAACTGCGCACTGAAGGTTATGAAGTCGTGCCGCGCTACGATGATGCAGACGTGGTCATCGTCAACACCTGCGGCTTTATCGACAGCGCGGTGCAGGAGTCGCTGGAAGCGATCGGCGAAGCGCTGAACAGCAACGGTAAAGTGATCGTCACCGGCTGCCTCGGCGCCAAAGAGGATCAGATCCGCGAAGTGCATCCGAAAGTGCTGGAGATTACCGGCCCACACAGCTATGAGCAGGTGCTGTCACACGTTCATCGCTACGCGCCGAAGCCGCAGCACAATCCGTTCCTGAGCCTGGTGCCGGAACAAGGCGTGAAGCTGACGCCGCGCCACTACGCTTACCTGAAAATTTCCGAAGGCTGCAACCACCGCTGTACCTTCTGCATCATTCCGTCGATGCGCGGCGATCTCGACAGCCGTCCGATCGGCGAGGTGCTGGATGAGGCGAAGCGTTTGGTTTCCGCCGGAGTAAAAGAGCTGCTGGTGATCTCGCAGGATACCTCCGCCTACGGCGTAGATGTGAAACACCGCACCGGCTTCTGGAACGGCTCGCCGGTGAAAACCAGCATGGTCAGCCTCTGCGAACAGCTGGCGAAACTGGGCGTCTGGGTGCGTTTGCACTACGTCTACCCTTATCCGCACGTGGACGAGGTTATTCCGCTGATGGCGGAAGGCAAAATCCTGCCCTACCTCGATATTCCGTTACAGCACGCCAGCCCTCGCATCCTGAAGCTGATGAAGCGTCCTGGGGCGGTTGAGCGCACGCTGGAGCGCATCAAGCGCTGGCGTGAAATCTGCCCGGAAATCACCCTGCGCTCGACCTTTATCGTCGGCTTTCCCGGCGAAACGGAAGAAGATTTCCAGATGCTGCTCGACTTCCTGCAAGAGGCGCGTCTGGATCGCGTCGGTTGCTTCCAGTACAGCCCGGTGGAAGGCGCGACCGCCAACCAGCTGCCGGATCAGGTGCCGGAGTCGGTGAAGCAGGAGCGTTACGATCGCTTTATGCAATTGCAGCAGCGCATTTCCAGCGAACGCCTGCAGGAAAAAGTGGGCCGCGAGATTCTGGTGATGATCGACGAGGTGGATGAAGAAGGCGCCATCGGCCGCAGTATGGCTGACGCGCCGGAAATCGACGGCGCAGTCTACCTTAACGGCGAAACGCAGCTGAAAGCAGGCGATGTGGTGCGAGTAAAAGTCGAACATGCCGACGAATACGATCTGTGGGGCAGCAAGGTCTGACCGATTAGCCCGACAGTAAAAAAGCGCGTCCCGGCGCTGAGGGATCGCCAGTAATGGGCGGGTAATAAAGGACGGGCATAGAAAAATATGATCTCCTGATTGTGCCAACAATTAAGGCGATCGCTTCTATGCCGTTCCCTCATTATCAGCGTTCCATCTCACAGATAGTATCACCAGGATAAAGTTCATCGAGGAAATTAAAGGATTTATTGAACAACAGTTTACCTCCGCTCGACGAGCAAAATCAGACGAAGAGTGTCTGACTTGCGTAAAAAACCTGAGAACAGAAATTGAAAATCTTCAGGAACAAGACCGGCTGTTACGTATGAAAGCCGTAAAGCTTTACGCAAAAGTCGAGTTCGTCAGGAAAAATAATAAAATTGTTGGGTATGTGATTTCCGCTGTAAATGTGGTGCTTGCTGGTATGGAAATCGCGGTAGGCATGACGCTTATCAGCACCATGACACCGCTGGGTGTTTTGGCGGGTGCTGTGCTTGTTACTGACGGAACGAACGGCATAAGCAAAGAAGTGGCGCATTACGTGCAGGGCAATAAAGCATCGGAAGGACTGGTGGCAGACGCGGCTATGTCCACCGCTGAATTCATGGGCTTTAGCCCCAAAAGCGGTCTGGCGGCATACAAGACAATCTCCCTCGCGGCCAATGCATACAGCATTTTTGGACTGTTGCGACGCCCAGGAACGTGGCGCTTATTTCGATACTTACCCACCGATTATTATCGAAAAGTCAGCACAATGAGTCAGCCAAAATTAACGATGAAAATTGTGGGCTACGGCGTTAAAGCGAAAGTGATATTTGATCTAATGTCTGTTACTGATGCCGCCCAGAATTAACCGCCATCATTTTACGATACCGCCAGGATTTATATGCAAGCCTGGCAGGGGCCAAAAACCAGACAAAAGACAGCACAATAGCCAGAGTAATAGTCAGCGTGACGACGGTGTCTTTGGCCGCCATTATCAGCGTAAGAACAAAAACGATTAACGAAACGACAGAAATCCATCTTGAGGCTATGAAGCGGTTAGACAGATCATGAATGACTGAATCGAGTGAGCCGCCGTGATTTTCAATATTGTTCTTGAGCTTTTGTACTTCTTTTTGACTGAAGCCCGACTTTAAAAGCAATTCTTCACTTGTTGTCATTCTTTCATCCCTAATTAACCATCACCTGCCCCAAACAAATCAGCCTGTGCTTTCCCTGCAAAGCCCTGTCATCGGATCCTTTCCTTAAACATCCCAAATGATTAAAACACCTTACCTGAACAGTTTCCAGTCGACCGCATGCGGAAGCACACTTGTCCCACCAGCGAAAAACAGCCCCGATATACGGGGCTCTGTCTTTACAGATATCAACTCTTCAGCTTCGGATCGAGCGCGTCGCGCAGGCCGTCGCCCAGCAGGTTGAACGCTAGCACCGTCAGGAAAATCGCCAGGCTGGGGAAGATCGCCACGTGCGGCGCCATCACCATATCCGCCCGCGCCTCGTTCAGCATCGCGCCCCACTCCGGCGTCGGCGGCTGCGCGCCAAGTCCAAGGAAAGAGAGGCTGGCGGCGGTAATGATCGACGTGCCGATGCGCATAGTGAAATAGACCACGATCGACGATACCGTACCGGGCAAAATATGGCGCACAATAATCGTCCAGTCCGAAGCGCCGATGCTGCGCGCCGATTCGATAAAAGTCTGATGCTTTAACACCAGCGTATTGCCGCGCACCAGACGGGCGAAAGCGGGCACGCTGAAAATCGCCACCGCGACAATCACGTTGGACATGCCGCTGCCCATGATCGCCACCACCGCAATCGCCAGCAGAATGCCGGGAAAAGCGAACAATACGTCGCAGATGCGCATAATGATGCGATCCCACCAGCCTTCGTAGTAGCCCGCCAGCAGGCCGAGCGCGGTACCGATCACCGTGCCGATCGCCACGGAAAAGAAGCCCGCCAGCAGCGAAATGCGCGTGCCGACCAGCACGCGGCTGAAGATATCGCGCCCCAGCGAATCGACGCCGAACCAGTGCATGGCGGACGGCCCTTCGGTGAGCCGGTCGTAGTCGAAATAGTTCTCTGCATCGAACGGCGCCACCCACGGGGCGATAATCGCCAGCACAATCAGCGCCAGCACGAATACGCCAGCCACTAGCGCCACATGCTGACGACGAAAGCGCCGCCAGAACTCGCGCCACGGCGTGCGCACTCCGTCGTTGCGTTGCAGAGGCATTGCCTTCAAAGCCGCTTCACGTCGCCAGTTGTTCATCGCAGCTCCTTATTTGTAGCGTATGGCGGGATTGATAGCGGCATACAGCATGTCCACAATCAGGTTGATCAAAATAAACTCCAGCGAAAACAGCAGCACCTCCGCCTGAATCACCGGATAGTCGCGCATCTCCACCGAATCCACCAGCAGGCGTCCCAGCCCTGGCCAGTTAAACACCACTTCCACCACAATCGAGCCGCCCAGCAGAAAGCCAAACTGCAACCCCATCATGGTGACCACCGGAATCATGGCGTTGCGCAAGCCATGTTTCACTAACACCCGCGATTCGCGCACGCCCTTCGCGCGCGCGGTGCGCATGTAGTCCTCCTGCATCACCTCGACGAAAGAGGCGCGGGTGAAGCGCGCCATAATCGACGCCACCGCCGCGCCCAGCGTCACCGACGGCAGGATATAGTGCCGCCAGCTGTCGGCGCCGACGGTCGGCAGCCAGCCCAGCTCGACGGAGAAGACCTGCATCAGCAGCATGCCCAGCGCGAAGGCGGGAAAAGAGATGCCGGAGACCGCCAGCGTCATGCCGATGCGATCCGGCCAGCGGTTGCGCCAGACGGCGGAGACGATGCCGATCGCCATACCGAAAATCACTGACCAGATCATGCTGGTCAGCGTCAGCCAAAAGGTTGGCATAAAGCGCGAGGCGATCTCCTGCGATACCGGCCGTTTCGAGACCATCGAAGTGCCGAAATCGCCCTGCAGCGCGTTAATCATAAAGTGCCAGAACTGCTGCGGCAGCGGTTGATCCAGCCCCAGCTCCTGGCGCACCAGATTGACTACCGTCGCATCCGCTTCCGGCCCGGCCACCAGCCGCGCCGGATCGCCCGGCAGCAGATGCACAAACAGAAAGACCAGTACCGCCACAATCAGCAGCGTTGGAATCAGGCCCAGCAGGCGTTTAAGGAAATAGTTCAGCATGCGTTTCCCTGCGCCGCAGACGCCGGCCGGTATAACCGGCGTCTGCGAACATTACTTCAGATCGGCTTCATCAAAGTTAAATGAGGTATCCGGCATCACGTAGAACCCGGTAAGCGATTTGGTGTTCGCTGAGACCAACTTCTCTACCACCAGCGGCACCCACGGGCGATCGTTCCAGATGCGATCCTGCGCATCTTTATACAGCTGCGCCTTTTTCGCCTTATCGGTGGTTTTCAGCGCGTCGCTGAGATCTTTATCCACCTGCTCATTGCTGTAGAACGCGGTGTTAAAGATGGTCGGCGGCCAGGATGAGGTGGCGAACAGCGGCGTCAGCGCCCAGTCCGCTTCGCCGGTGGAGGCGGACCAGCCGGTGTAGAACATGCGCACGCCGCTCTCTTTCTGCCCTTTGCCTTCGACTTCCGCCGCGCGTTGTCCGGCGTCCATCGCGGTGACTTTCACCTTGATGCCGACCTGCGCCAGTTGCTGCTGGGTAAACTGCAACACTTTCTGCGCGGTGCTGTGGTTATGAGAAGACCAGAGCGTCGTGCTGAAGCCGTTGGGGTAGCCCGCCTCTTTCAGCAGCTCGCGCGCCTTTGCCGGGTTGTATTCAAACGGCGGATAGCTCTGCGCATACTCAATCGACGGCGGCACAATGCCGGTCGCTGGAGTGGCGTAACCGGCAAAAGCGACCTTAGTCAGCGCCTGACGGTTAATGGCGTAGTTGATCGCCTCACGTACTTTCGGATTATCAAACGGCTTCTGCGTCACGTTCAGGCTGATATAACGTTGCATGATCGAGGGCGAACTGACCAGATCCAGCTTGCCGTTTTGCTCCAGCCGCTTCGCCTGCTCGTAGGGAACCGGGAAGGCGAAGTTAGCCTCGCCGGTTTGCAGCATCGCCGCGCGGGTGTTGTTGTCGACAATCGGACGCCAGGTGATGGAATCCAGCTTCGGATAGCCTTTTTTCCAGTAGCCATCCCACTTCTTCACCTTCACAAAATCGGTCTGATTCCAGGTGACAAACTCATACGGCCCGGTGCCGACCGGATGGAAGCCGATCTCTTTGCCATATTTTTTCAGCGCCGTCGGCGAGATCATCGCCGCCGCCGGGTGCGCCAGAATATTGATAAAGGCGGAGAACGGCTGCTTCAGAGTGATTTTCACCGTGGTGGGATCAATCACCTCGGTGGTGGCGATATGCTTAAACAGGTTGTAGCGCTTAAGGTGGTTATCCTCGTCGCTGGCGCGGTCGAGGTTGACCTTCACCGCTTCGGCGTTGAAGTCGGTGCCGTCCTGGAACTTAATGCCGGAGCGCAGCTTGATAGTCCAGGTCAGGCCGTCCGGGCTGGCCTGATAGCTTTCCGCCAGCACGTTCACCAGCTTCATATCTTTATCGAAGCCGAACAGCCCCTGATAAAAAGATTTCGCCACCGCCTGCGACAGCGTGTCGTTGGCGTCGTACGGATCGAGGGTGGTGAAGTTGGAGCCGACGGCGATAACCGCATCCTTCGCCGCCCAGGCGGGCGCGGCGGCGACGGCGCCGAGCAGGCCGGCCGTCAACAGCCATTTGCGTGAGGTCTGAATTGTCATAATGCTTATTCTCCTGTAGTCCCTGTCTGAGTTATGCAAAAGCCGGGCCCGCTCAGGCGCCGCTGATGGTGTGACGGGCGACGTAGTGCCCATCGCCTACTTTGATTAACGGCGCGACGGCAGGCTCGTCACCTGGCGCGCGCAGCGGGCTGGGCAGCTCATCCACCAGCAGCGCGCGTTCGCGGCGTCGGTGTCCCGGATCGGCTACCGGCACCGCCGCCATCAGCTTGCGGGTATAGGGATGCTGCGGATTTTCAAACACCGCCTGCCGCGGGCCGATCTCCACAATCTGTCCGAGATACATCACCGCCACGCGATGGCTGATGCGCTCCACTACCGCCATATCGTGCGAAATAAACAGAAACGCGATGCCGAATTCACGCTGTAAATCGAGCATCAGATTAACGATCTGCGCCTGTATCGAGACATCCAGCGCCGACACCGATTCATCGGCGATCACCACTTTCGGGTTGAGCGCCAGCGCGCGGGCAATGCAGATACGCTGCCGCTGTCCGCCGGAAAACTCGTGCGGATAGCGACGGGCGTGTTCCGGCAGCAAGCCCACCTTTTCCAGCAGCCAGGCGACGCGCTTTTCCGCTTCGGCGCGCGACATCACCTTATGAATCAGCAGCGGCTCCATAATCGAAAAGCCGACGGTAAGACGCGGATCGAGCGAGGCGTACGGGTCCTGAAAGATAAACTGGATATCGCGGCGCAGGTGCGACAGCTGATGCGGCCGCAGGCGATCAATGCGCTGGCCGTTAAAGGTAATGCTGCCGCCCTGGCTTTCCACCAGACGCAACAGCGAGCGGCCGGTGGTCGACTTGCCGCAGCCCGACTCTCCCACCAGCGCCAGGGTCTCGCCCGCATGCAGATCGAAGCTGACCTTCTCCACCGCATGCACCCGCCACTTCACGCGGTTCAGCAGGCCGGCGCGAATATCGAAACGGGTTACCAGGTCGCGCACCTGCAAAATGGGCTGTTCCTCGCGCCGCACCGTATCGGGCAGCATTTCCCGGCTCTCCTGTTCGCCCGGCAGCGGAAACTTGCGCGGCAGCGGCTGACCATGCATCGCGCCGAGGCGCGGCACCGCCGCCAACAGCGCGCGCGTATAAGGCTGCTGCGGCGCGCTGAACAGCGCGGCGGTGTCGTTGCTTTCCACCACCTCGCCGCGGTACATCACCTGAACGCGATCCGCCATCTCCGCCACCACGCCCATATCGTGAGTGATAAAAATCACCCCCATTTCCATCTCTTTTTGCAGCACGCGGATCAGTTGAAGGATCTGCGCCTGAATGGTGACGTCCAGCGCCGTGGTCGGCTCGTCGGCGATCAGCAGCGCCGGGCGGCATGAGAGCGCCATGGCGATCATCACGCGCTGGCGCATGCCGCCGGAAAGCTGATGGGGAAAGCGGGTCATGACGTTTTGCGCTTCGGGGATGCGCACCAGATCGAGCATCCGCCGCGCCTCCGCCAGCGCCTGCTGGTGGCTTTTGCCCTGATGCAGCCGCACCGACTCGGCGATCTGTTCGCCGACCGGAAACACCGGATTCAGCGAAGTCATCGGCTCCTGAAAAATCATTGCCATATCAGCGCCGCGAATGGCGCGCATCTGCGACTGCCGCAGCCGCGCCAGATCGACGACGGAATTATCGCGCCGCCGTAGCCACAGCTCGCCGCTCTCCAGGCGCCCGCCGCTCTGTTCGATCAGGCGCATCAGCGCCAGCGAAGTCACTGATTTCCCGGAGCCCGATTCGCCAACCAGCGCCAGGGTTTCGCCGCGCCGCACCTCCAGCGAGAGCTGGCGCACCGCCTGGGTCACCTGGCCCTGCTGCGTGAAGCTGACGCTGAGATCGCGCACCGCCAGTACGCTGTCGTCCGCCAGCATGAAGGGGGAAGAAGGTTCTGTCATGGCGGCTCCTTAGCGTGTCCGCCAGATATCCACTACCGGACTTTCGCCCGCATAGCCGTAGCCGCGATACATGCCTTCGGTGTTGAACGGCATGGCGATATTGCCGTCGGCGTCGATGGCGATCAGGCCGCCGCTGCCCTCCAGCGTGGGGATTTTATCGTGAATCACGTGCGCGCATGCCTGGCGCAGACTGTAGCCGCTGTATTCCATCAGCGCGGCGACGTCATAGGCGGCCAGGGTGCGAATAAAGACTTCGCCAGTGCCGGTGCAGGAGACCGCCACCCGCCTGTTGCTAAAGCAGCCGGCGCCCGGCAGGGGCGAATCGCCTACGCGCCCTGGCCGCTTATTGGTCATGCCGCCGGTCGAGGTGGCGGCGGCAAGGTTGCCTTCGCCGTCGCACGCTACGGCGCCGACGGTGCCCAGCTTGCGGTCGGCGTCGAGCGGGGCCGCTTGCGCCGCGCCGTCGTGATCCAGCAGCGTCTGCTGCGACGCCAGCGCGCGCTGTAGCTGCTGCCAGCGCTCGTCGGTCGAGAAGAAATCGGGCGCCACCTGCTCCAGCCCCTGTTCAAGGGCGAACTGTTCCGCGCCCGCGCCGCTCAGTAAAACGTGCGGGCTGTTTTCCAGCACCGCGCGCGCCGCCAGCACCGGGTTGCGAATGCGCGCCACGCCTGCGACTGCGCCCGCGTTCTGCGTGCGGCCATCCATAATGCAGGCGTCGAGTTCGTGCGTGCCGTTGTGGGTAAAGACGCTGCCTTTCCCGGCGTTGAACAGCGGGCACTCTTCCAGCAGACGCACCGCCTCCGTCACGGCATCCAGCGCGCTGCCGCCCGCCGCGAGGATCGCCTGTCCGCTGGCGACAATGTTGCTTAACGCCTCCAAATAGCGTTGTTCCTGCCCGGCGCTCAGCGCTGCGCGTGCAATCGCTCCCGCGCCGCCGTGAATGGCAATAGCTGCTCTGCCCATCATGCGTTTACCCTGTGTTCTGAATCCGCCGGAAACGGCTGAGATGATGTGATGTTATGATTTTTCGGCAAATTTTGACTATAGGTAGCCATGAAGACGATGTAAAGCAGAAAGCCCGGCACGCTTTAATAACAAAGCGTTATATCTCATAACCAAACTTAACCCACACGCGGACAGGATGATCGTTGGGCCGTTTCGCGCCATAATAGGCGCCATCCGTCATTTCTGGCCGGAGGCCAAATGGAAAGTTTTACTGCGGGACTTATCTCCCTTGAAGACGCCCGGCAAAAAATGCTGGCGCAGCTGACGCCGCTGACCGACAGCGAACGTCTTTCAATTTATACCGCCGCAGGCCGCATCACCGCCGCGCCGGTAGTGTCGCCGCTCAACGTGCCGCCGTTCGATAACTCGGCGATGGATGGTTATGCCGTGCGCCTGAGCGATCTCAACGGCGACGCGCTGCCGGTCGCCGGGAAAGCTTTCGCCGGCGCGCCCTTTAACGGCGACTGGCCCGCAGGCAGCTGCATTCGCATTATGACCGGCGCGCCGGTGCCCGCGGGCGCTGAAGCGGTGGTGATGCAGGAAGAGACCGTGCCGGAAGGCGACCGCGTTCGCTTTACCGCCGGGGTGAAGGCGGGACAGAACATTCGTCGCGCCGGTGAAGATATTCGTCAGGGCGATAGCGTGCTGGCGGCGGGCGTGCGGCTGGGCGCGGCGGAACTGCCGCTGATCGCCTCGCTGGGCATCGGCGAGGTCGAGGTGCTGCGTCGGCTGCGCGTGGCGATTTTCTCCACCGGCGATGAACTACAGCCGGTCGGCGAACCGCTGGCGGCGGGTCAGATTTACGACACTAACCGCTTTACCGTGCGCCTGATGCTTGACGCGCTCGGCTGCGAGGTGATCGACCTCGGCATTATCCGCGACGATCCCGACGCGCTGCGCGCCGCCTTTGTGCGCGCCGACAAAGAGGCGGACCTGGTGATCAGCAGCGGCGGCGTCTCGGTTGGCGAGGCGGACTATACCAAAGCGATGCTGGACGAGCTGGGAGAAATCACCTTCTGGAAGCTGGCAATCAAACCCGGCAAGCCGTTCGCCTTCGGCCGCCTGAGCAAAAGCTGGTTCTGCGGGCTGCCGGGCAATCCGGTTTCCGCCGCCGTCACCTTCTATCAGCTGGTGCAACCGCTGCTGGCGAAGCTGAGCGGACTGCAAGGCTCTGCGCTGCCGCCGCGTCAGCGCGCGCGCGCCGTCACCCGTCTGAAAAAGTCGCCGGGGCGCCTCGATTTCCAGCGCGGCGTGGTGAGTCGCGGCGAAGATGGCGAACTGCAGGTCGCCAGCACCGGGCATCAGGGCTCCCATGTTTTCAGCTCTTTCAGCCAGGCCAACTGTTTTATCGTGCTGGAGCGCGATCGCGGCAGCGTGGAGCCGGGCGAATGGGTGGAGATCGAACCTTTCAATGCTCTGCTGGGAGGCTGAGATGCTGCCTGAGCTGACTGACGAAGAGACCCTGCGCTATAACCGCCAGATCGTGCTGCGCGGTTTCGATTTTGAGGGCCAGGAACAGCTGAAAGCCGCCAGCGCGCTGGTGGTGGGCCTGGGCGGGCTGGGCTGCGCCGCCAGCCCTTATCTGGCATCGGCCGGCGTCGGCACGCTGACCCTGCTCGATTTTGACGTGGTGTCGCGCTCCAACCTGCAACGTCAGGTGCTGCACAGCGACGCGGAGATCGGCGCGCCGAAGGTGGAATCGGCGCGCCGACGGCTGACGCAAATCAATCCGCTGATTCAGCTGCGCGCGGTTAACGCCCGGCTGGAGGATGACGATCTGGCGGCGCTGATCGCGCAGCATCAGGTGGTGCTGGATTGCAGCGACAACGTGGCGACGCGCGAACAGCTGAACCGACTCTGCCATCAGCACCGCGTGCCGCTGGTCTCCGGCGCGGCGATCCGCATGGAAGGCCAGATCAGCGTCTTCAGCTGGCAGGATGAAAATCAGCCCTGCTACCGCTGCCTCAGCCGACTGTTCGGCGGCGAAGCTCTTAGCTGCGTGGAAGCGGGCGTGATGGCGCCGCTGGTGGGCGTGATCGGCGCATTGCAGGCAATGGAGGCGATCCGTCTGCTGACGCGCTACGGGGCGCCGGTCGCTGGCAAACTGCTGATGTACGATGCGATGACGTTGCAGTTTCGTGAAATGAAGGTGGCGAAAGATCCCGCCTGCGAAGTATGCGGCCACGGCCAGCCCTGAAACGACGCCGCCCGCCTCTGTTGCGCTTGTTACTCAGCAGCTTTTCCTTTCCCTGGTTATATTTGAAGCATGGATAATGGAAAAAAGAAGCAAGCGCACGTAATGAACGCAGAGAGCGACAGCGCGTCAAAACCCGTGCTGCGCCAGATGATGCTGGTGTTTCTGTTCGTCATCAGCAGCGCGGTCATCGCTATTGACAGCTGGACGCTGTGGAACAGCTGGCAGCGCACGTTGCACATTACGGAAGAAAACGCGCGCAACTTATCGGTTTCCCTTTCACGTCAGGCGGAAGATACCTTTCTCCAGATCGATCTGACGCTACGCGACATCCGCGACCGCATCGATGACAACGGCATTGCGTCGCAGCTCGACTATCTGCGCCAGCTGCTGCATACGCGCAAGGCGGCGCTGCCGCCGCTGGATAACATCGTGATTTACAATGAGGAGGGCCAGCCAATGGTCGCCTCCGATAGCGCGCTGCCGCTCAATAGCAATAACGCCGACCGGGAATATTTCCGCTTTCACCGCGACTCTGCCGAAAGCCAGCTGCATATCGGCGATGTGATCCGCAGCCGCATCAACGGCCATATGATTATCCCCGTCTCCGCCCGTCTCAACTATCCCGATGGCCGTTTTCGCGGCGTGGTGATGGCCGGTATCCGCCTCGACTATTTTCGCCAGGTATACGATTACTACAATCTGGGCGATCGCGATCTGATGGCGTTAATGAAGGCGGATGGACATCTGCTCTATATTCGTCCTTACAGCGATGCGTTGATCAACCAAAACATCTCTTTAAGCCCGCTGTTTACCGACCTGTTGAAAAACACCGCCAGCGGCGCGGCGGTCTATCGGGCGGCGGTGGACGGGCGCGCGCGTATTTTTGGCTACGCCAGTCTGAAAAGCTATCCGCTGGTAGTAACGGCGGGCTACGACCGCCAACAGATCAGGCAGGACTGGATCGCCGATTCTATCAGCTTTGTGCTGTTGAACCTGGTGCTGCTGGCGCTGCTGTTCGTGCTGGGCTTTATTATTCTGCATCATATCCGGCTGAATCTGCGCAACCAGCTGGAGCTCACGCGCGTGCGCGATCAGCTTACCTGCATGAATCGCACGTTGCAGGGTCTGGCGATGCTTGACGGCCTGACCGGACTGGCCAACCGCCGTCAGCTGGACTGGTTTCTGCCGCGCGCGATGGAGCGCGCGCTGAAGCTGCGTACGCCGTTGACCATCATGCTGATCGATATCGACGCCTTTAAAGCCTACAACGATAACTACGGTCACCTGGCAGGCGACGAATGTTTGCGTCAGGTGGGCGCCTGTCTGAAGCAACAGTTGCAGCACAGCGAAGACTTTGTCGCCCGCTACGGCGGCGAAGAATTTATTATCGTCGTCGCCGATAAGACGCAGCCGGAGGCGCATCTGTTAGCGTTGCAGACGGTACGCGCGGTAGCGTCGCTGGCGCTGCCCCATGAGAAAAGCAGCGTGCCGGAAAAGGTGGTGACCATCAGTATTGGCATGCACTGGCAGCCGCGCGTGCTGCCCGTCACCACGCCTGCCGCGCTGATCGCTCAGGCGGATGCGGCGCTCTATCAGGCCAAACGGCGTGGAAAAAATCAGGTGTGGGTCAGCAATATGCCATCGATCGTGCGGGAAAAATAAGGCCGCCCGAAAAGGCGGCCCTGGGGAGAGCGGTTTCAGCGCCAGAGAATGGTGCTGAGGCGTCAGGCGCTTACTGCACGCCTTTGCTGCGCAGGTAATCTTCGTAGCTGCCGCTGAAGTCGATCGTTTTCTCCGGGGTGATCTCCAACACGCGCGTCGCCAGAGAGCTAACGAATTCACGGTCGTGGGAGACGAAGATCAACGTGCCCTGATAGGCTTCCAGCGCCATATTCAGCGATTCGATCGATTCCATATCCAGGTGGTTGGTCGGCTCATCCATAATCAGAATATTGGGACGCTGCATCATCAGCTTGCCGAACAGCATGCGCCCTTTTTCACCGCCCGACAGTACCTTCGCCGGCTTTTTGATCTCATCCTGGCTGAACAGCAGACGGCCCAGAATACTGCGCACCGCCTGCTCGTCGTCGCCTTCCTGTTTCCACTGGCTCATCCAGTCGAAGACGCTCAGATCGTTATCGAAATCTTCCGCGTGATCCTGCGCGTAATAGCCGATGCGCGTATTCTCGGACCACTTCACGGTGCCGCTTTCCGGCGTCAGATCGCCCACCAGCGTTTTCAGCAGCGTGGTTTTACCGACGCCGTTGGTGCCCAGCACCGCCAGCTTTTCGCCCACTTCCAGCATCAGATTCAGGTCGCGGAACAGCGGGCCGTTATCGAAGCCTTTGGTCAACGCTTCCACTTCCAGCGCATTGCGGAACAGTTTCTTATCCTGCTCGAAGCGGATAAACGGGTTCTGACGGCTGGAGGCTTTTACCTCGTCCAGCTTGATCTTATCAATCTGTTTAGCGCGCGACGTCGCCTGACGGGACTTGGAGGCGTTGGCGCTGAAGCGGCTGACGAAGGATTGCAGCTCGGCGATCTGCGCCTTTTTCTTGGCGTTGTCGGCCAGCAGACGCTCGCGCGCCTGAGTGGCGGCGGTCATATATTCGTCGTAGTTGCCCGGATAGATGCGCAGCTCGCCGTAGTCGAGATCCGCCATATGGGTGCAGACCATATTCAGGAAGTGACGGTCGTGCGAAATGATGATCATGGTGCTGTCGCGCTCGTTCAGCACCTGCTCCAGCCAGCGGATAGTGTCGATATCCAGGTTGTTGGTCGGTTCATCGAGCAGCAGAATATCGGGGTTGGAGAACAGCGCCTGCGCCAGCAGCACGCGCAGCTTCCAGCCCGGCGCGATTTCGCTCATCGGGCCGTAGTGCTGCTCCATAGGAATGCCTACGCCCAGCAGCAGTTCGCCGGCGCGCGCTTCGGCGGTGTAGCCATCCATTTCGCCATACTGCACTTCCAGGTCGGCGACCTTGTAGCCATCCTCTTCGCTCATTTCCGGCAGCGCATAGATGCGGTCGCGCTCCTGCTTCACCTGCCACAGTTCGTCATGTCCCATAATGACGGTGTCCAGCACGCTGAATTTTTCAAACGCGAACTGATCCTGACGCAGCTTACCGATACGTTCGTTCGGATCGCAGGAGACGTTGCCGGCGGTTGGCATTAAATCGCCGCCGAGGATTTTCATAAAGGTGGATTTACCGCTGCCGTTCGCGCCGATCAGGCCGTAGCGATTGCCGCCGCCGAACTTGACGGAGATATTTTCAAACAGCGGTTTGCTGCCAAACTGCATGGTAACGTTGCTGGAAACTAGCACAGGGATTGCCTTACTTATGCGGGGGAAATAAACGTAATTTGGCGGGCATTGTGCCATAAAAAAGGGCTGGCGAATACCGCCAGCCCGGTGCGGAAATGTTAACCGCCGTGCTCTCCCGCTTTCTGCCCGATCGGAGCCGGATGCGGCGGCGTTTCACGATCCGGCGACAGCCAGTCGCGCAGATAGTGTTCTATCTGTTCCAGGCTGCGGTTGCGCGTTTCCGGGATACAGTTGAGGACGAAAATCGCGCCGCCGATGCCGATCGCCCCGAAGATAAAGAAGGCGCCCGCCAGACCAACCGTTGCCAGCATCATCGGGAACATCAGGGAAATGGCGAAGTTGGCGATCCACATGGCGAACACTGCGCCGCCCATAAAGATGCCGCGCAGGCGCGTCGGGAAGATTTCCGACAGCAGCAGCCAGGTCACCGGCGACAGCGCGCCCTGCTGGAAGCAGAGGAACATCAACATGCCCAGCAGCACCATATAGCTACGCAGCATATCGGGCTGGCCGTTAATCGTCTCCGGCATCAGCCAGCTGACCAGGCCGATAAAAAACAGACAGGCGGTACAGCCGAACTGCCCCAGCATGGTCATGGTGCGACGGCCGATTTTACCCAGCAGCCAGATGCCGAAGAAGGTCATCAGCACCGAGATGGCGCCGTTAGCGATGGTGGCGAACAGCGCGGCGCTGTTGCTCATGCCGACGTTGGTCAACACCGTCGGCGCGTAGTACATAATAGTGTTGACGCCGGTGAGCTGCTGGATCACCGCCACGCCGATGCCGATCAGGAACAGACGGAACAGCCACGGCTTTTTCAGCTCGCGCAGGCGCGGCTTGCCCTGGTTCTCCTGCTCCTGCAATGTCTCTTCGATTTCGGTCAGCTCCCATTCGACATCTTCTTTGGCGCGGGTGCGCTCCAGCACGCGACGCGCCTCCGCCAGGCGACCTTTCATTGCGTACCAGCGCGGCGTATCGGGCATAAACATCATGCCGAACCAAAGCAGCACCGCCGGGACGGTGGCGATCGCCAGCATCCAGCGCCAGGTCTCCGCCCCGCCCCACGCCGCGTTAAAGGTGGCGTTGGAGATATAGGCAAGCATCTGCCCGGAAACAATCATAAGTTCCTGTAGCGTCACCAGCTGACCGCGCTTATTGGCCGGCGCGATTTCGGCGATATAGACCGGTACCGTCGCCGCCGCGCCGCCGACCGCCACGCCCAGCACCACGCGGAAGAAAACCATCCAGTGAACATCAGGCGCCAGCGCGGTGCCGACCGCGCCGAGAGCGAATATCACCGCCAGCACCATGATGATTTTCTTCCGCCCGGCCGCAGAGGCGAAATGACCGGCCAACAGCGCGCCAAAGGCGGCGCCGAACAGCAGCGAGCTGGTGACCAGACCGGTGGTAAACGGCGTCAGGTGCAGCTCATCGCCCATAAACAGCAGCGCACCGGATATAACGCCGGTGTCGTAACCAAACAGCAATCCGCCCAGCGTTGCAATCACCGCAATTACCTTCACGAAAGGCTCGGTGCGCGTGTTGCTGTTGGGGCCGGAAGCGTTGCTTAGCGTAAGATATTGTTCTTTTGGCATGATAACTCCAGCAACCTGTTTGAAGAGAAAACCGGTCTGCGCCTGCAAAAGCAACGCAAACCTTTCACATCACAACATAGATTATTTTTTTCAATTTAATTAATAGTGGAATGTGGATTTTGTGGCAGGCGTCATGACGTTCTTTTTAAAGTCCGATTCAGGTCACACTATTCAGCTTATAAGGTTGTTAGAGAGTGAAAAAAAGGTTTCTTTACCGGACTGACGTACAAAGGCTGATGGCGCAAAAAAGAAATATTTATTTTAAATAACCACAAAAAGAAACGACAGTTTAGCCTGTTGCAGAAAGTCGGCCTGACATCCGCCAGAAAGAAAGAGGCATAACAGGAAACAGGTAAAGCAGACGGGAAAACCTCGCAGCGGAAAAGTTGCAGCGCGATCGGGCGCTGGCTTAAAGAGACAGAGAAAAAACAGAGAAAGGGACGCGGCTGAGGAAAGCGCGTTGCCGCCGGGCCTGTCCCGGCGGCGTGATAACTGCGTGGCTGAGGCTAGCTGGCGGGCGTCGCCGGGCCGAACACCGAATAGTCGGGCAGCTGCACGTTCTGATAATTCTCCCAGCCGCCGCCGAGCGCTTTATACAGCGCGACCAGGTCAAGACTGCTCTGCACCCGTGCCTGCTCCGCCTGCTGTTTCGCCTGCGACAGCTGACGCTGCGCATCCAGCACGTCGAGGAAGGTGGACAGCCCTTTCTTGTAGCTGTCGCTGGCGAGGTCGAAGCTGCTTTGCAGCGCGCTGACCGTCTCATCCAGCTGCGTTACCCGCTCCTGATCGGTGCGGTAGCTGACCAGCGCGTTTTCCACATCCTGCAATGCGGTCAGCACCGTCTGGCGATAGTTAAGCGCCGAGCTGGCCTGCTGCGCGCGCGACAGCCTGACGCTGGAAACCAGCCTGCCGCCCTGGAAAATCGGAATCGACAGCGCCGGGCCATAACTGTAGAAGTGGCTGCTCCAGTTATCAAGATATGAAGCATCGGTGTTACGCACGCCCTGCTGGCCGGTAAGCGACAGGCTGGGGAACAGCTGCGCCACCGAGACGCCGATATTGGCGGTGGCGGCGTGCAGGTTCGCCTCCGCCTGGCGAATGTCGGGACGGCGGCGCGCCAGCGTAGAGGGAATGCCGACCGGCACCGCCGCAGGCAGCGCGGGCAGCGGCCTGGGGCGCATCAGCTCGGCGTCCAGCGCGCCCGGCGGCTTGCCGATCAGAACCGCCAGGCCGTTCATCGCCTGACGCGCCTGCGCCTGATACTGCGGCAGCTGCGCGCGCAGCGAACTAAGCTGGGCGCGAGCATTTTCCACATCCAGCTGCGGCGCCAGGCCGTTGCGCTGCTGGCTCTGCGTCAGCTCCAGCGTCTGTTGCGCCACCTCGATTTGCGTTTGCAGCGTTTGCGTCACCGACTGCGCGCCGCGCAGCTGTAAATAAGCGCGCGCTACCTCCGCCTCCAGCGAAACCAGCGCATCGTTGCGGCTCTCGATCGATTCCTGCTGCTGCGCCCCCGCCGCTTCCACCTGACGACGCACTTTCCCCACAGATCCAGCTCCCACGAGGCGTCAAAGCTGCCCTGATAGAGGCTGATCGGCTGCGTCAGGCTGTCGAGCGACGAACGCAGCTCCGGTGCGTTTTGATCGAGCTGATTATAGGCGCCGTTCGCCTCCAGCATCCCTTTCGCTCCCAGCTGCTGACGCCGCGCCGAGACGTTGCCGTTCACTGCGGGAAACAGCCCGCCGCGCGCCTGCGCCAGCTGCTCGCGCGCGCCGGCGATGCGCAATACCGCCTGTTGTAACGACAGGTTGCCGGCGATAGCACGATCGATCAGGCTATTAAGCTGCGGGTCGTTAAAGCTTTTCCACCAGCTGGCGCTGGGCGCGCCGGGCTGCGGACGTGACGCCGTCTGCGAAGGCAGGTCGCGCCAGCTGGTCGGGGTTTGCGCCTGCGGCGGCTGGTAATCGGGGCCGACCGCGCAGCCCGCCAGCAGCAGCGACAGCGCCAGCAGGCCGGGGCGGGGACGGGTTAACTGCCTGGTAACGTTCATGTCAGTGCGCTCCTGCACTGCCTTCGCTTTTAACCGGCGAAAGCAGTAAACATAAGGGAATCAAAATAAAGGCGACGATGCCCAGTCCAATAAACACATCCACATAGGCGAGAATACGCGCCTGAACGATCATCTGCTGATAGAGCTGACCGGCGGCCAATGTCAGCGGATCGCCCGCCGCCGAAGTGTAATCGCGGATCGCCTGCGCCCAGCGCTCAAGGGTAATGTTGAACTGCTCGTTCAGCGGCGTCATGTTATGCACCAGATGCGCGCTACGTACCTGCTCACGCTCAGTGATCGCGGCGGTAGAGAGCGAAATGCCGATCGATCCCGCCACGTTGCGGAACATAGTGAACAGCGCCGAGGCGTCGGCGTTCAGATGCTGTGGAATGGTGGCGAACGCGATAGTGGTCAGCGGCACGAACAGGAAGCCGAGGCCGACAGACTGCGCGCTGCGCATCAGCACCAGCGTAGTGAAATCTACCTGCGGCGTCAGCGTTGCGGAGTAGAACATCGACAGCATCAGGCAGGTAAAGCCGAAGGCGATAATCCAGCGCGTCTGCACCTTCGGCATCAGCTTCAGCACTAGCGGAATCGTCAGCACGATCAGTATCGCCCCCGGCGACAGCACCAGCCCTGACCAGGTGGCGGTATAGCCTAAATCCTGCTGCGCCAGCTGCGGCAGCACGACCGAGCTGCCATAGAGGATCATCGCCATGCCCGCCATCAGCAGCCCGGAGACCCAGAAGTTGCGATCGCGCATCACGCCGATCTCCACGACCGGGCGACGGGCGTAGAGCAGCCAGTAGACCGCGCCGACCAGACCGATAAAGGTCATGACGCCGAAGAACTGAATAAAGTGCGAGGAGAACCAGTCTTCATCTTCGCCGCGATCGAGCATCACCTGCAAACAGCCGAGACCGAGCGTAATCAGGCTGATGCCGATATAGTCGATGTTGATTTTGCTTTTTGCCCAGCGCCGTTCCCACGGCGGATCTTCCAGCAGCTGATAGATCGCCAACGCGGAAAGGATACCCACCGGCACATTAATAAAGAAGATCCAGCGCCAGCTGTAGTTATCCGTTATCCAGCCGCCGAGCGTTGGCCCCACGACCGGCGCGACGATAATCGCAATCGACGACAGGCCGAACGCCTTGCCGCGATCTTCCGGCTTAAAGTAATCGAGCAGCACCGACTGCTGCACCGGTTGCAGCCCGCCGCCGAAAAAGCCCTGCAGGATGCGGAACAGAATAATCTGCCACAGCTCGGTGGCGATGCCACACAGGAAGGAGCAAGCGGTAAACATCACAATACAGATCAGAAAGTACTGCTTACGCCCGAACAGGCGGCTGAAAAAGGCGGATATCGGCAGCACGATGCCGTTCGCCACCAGATAGGAGGTCAATACCCAGGTGGATTCGTCATAGCTGGAAGAGAGCGTGCCGGCGATATGCGGCAGCGCCACGTTGACGATGGTGGTATCCAGGATCTCCATGAATACCGCCAGCGTCACCGTTATCGCCACCAGCCAGGGGTTGCTGGCCGGCTGCCAGCTTTGGCTCGGACTCATTCCACCGTAACCTTAGGCACCACGGAGAGTCCCAGCGGCAGAGGTTTATTCGGGTCCAGGCCTTTGTCGATAACGATTTTTACCGGTACGCGCTGGACGATTTTTACAAAGTTGCCGGTGGCGTTTTCCGCCGGGAAGGTTGAGAAGCGCGAGCCGGAACCCATCTGAATGCTGTCGACATGACCTTCCAGCGCCATATCAGGCCAGGCGTCGACGCTAATAGTGACCCTGTCACCAGGGTTCATACGCTCCAGCTGTGACTCTTTAAAGTTGGCGGTTACCCAGATATCGGGCGACACCAGCGAAAAGAGCGAGCTGCCTGCCTGAACCAGGGTGCCGGTCTGTACGTTGCGTTTGGTGACGAAGCCGTCGTAAGGGGCGCGCACCTCGGTATAAGAGAGATTCAGCTCGGCGGTATTCAGCTGCGCTTTCGCCTGTTCGACCTGCTGACGGCGCGCTTCGACGTTGGTTTCCTGCTGCCGGATCTGCAACGACACCTGCGATGCCACTTCCACCTGCGCTTTAGCGCTCTGCAACTGCGCCTGGGCGGAACGCAGCTGTGCGCTGGCGGTATCGATATTGCGTTGTGACGTCGCACGCGGATCGACGCCGCGCAGACGGCGGTAGTCCGACTCGGCGTTAAGCAGATTGGCTTCCGCCTGCGCCTGCTGCGCCAGCGCCTGATCGCGCTGCGCCGGATACTGCACGCGCGCCAGCGCCAGCTGCACCTCCGCCTGATGCAGCTGCGCCTCGGCCAGCGCCAGCTGCGCTTTGGCCTGATCGCGCTGCGCTTCGGTATCGCGCGGGTCAATCACCAGCAGCAGATCGCCTTTTTTCACCCGCTGGTTATCGTTTACCAGCAGCTTTACCACGTAGCCGGACATTTTCGCCGCAATCGTGACCGCGTTGCCTTCGGTAAAGGCGTCGTCGGTGGTCTCTTCATTACGCGTGGTGAACCAGAAGAAAAACGCTACGATCAGCATCACTATCACCACAATGCCAAGGATGATTAGCGGTTTTTTTCCGGGCCGCTTACGCGGTTTATCCTCATCCTGCCGCTCCTGATTCTGATGCGCACTGGCGTCCTGCTGCGATTTTTCATCATCTGAAGGCGTATCGTTTGCTTGCGTCATAGGCATTTATCTTCCTGGGAAATAACAGTCAATCCTGAAATTACAATCAAGCTTAACCATAGAAAGAAAAATGACAAATACCAGGGTTCATTGACAATTAGCGACGCTCCGCTGCGGCAACCGCATGCGGAGCTAAAACGGCCTTTAGCCCAGCAGCAGCCAGAGCAGCCAGCCGGAGAGCGCGGCCCAGGCCAGCATTGGCACGGAGAAGAGATGGAACTGCCACCAGATGCGCCTGTCCTGCGCCATGCGCAGCGCAATCAAATTGGCCAGCGAACCGGGCAGCAGGCCAAAGCCGCCGATATTGACCGCCCAGGCCAACAGCGCGTTGGCGGGCAAAAACTGCAGTAGCAGGATGGTGGCCGGCACGTTGCTGATCGCCTGCGACAGCCCCAGCGCCAGCAGGTAATGTACCCCTTCGCCCGCTTGCGTCAGCGACTGCATCGCCTGTTGCAGCGCAGGCAGCTTTGTGAGCAGATGCACATCGACAAACATCGCCATAAACACCACCAGCAGGCTCCAGTCAATCTGCAATAGCACCCGTCGCGCCAGCAGCAGATACGCGACGGCGATCGCCAGCAGCGCCCACGCCGCCAGCTTCAGCTCCAGCGCCGCGATAAACAGCAGATAAAGCGCCACGCTAAGCCACAGCAGCGAACGCTGCCAGCTGACCGGCTGCTGCGTCTGCTGCTGAATCACGCGCGGACGAAAAGAAAAGGCGGTCAGCAGCAGCAGGCTCAGCATAATAAAGGCCGCAGGCGGCAACATCTGCCACATAAAAGCGCCGAAGCTTGCGCCGCCCTTCCCCCACAGCAGGATATTTTGCGGATTGCCGATGGGCGTCAGCATCGAGCCGGCATTCACCGCCAGCGCCTCGAAAATAATCAGGCGCGTTACCGGCAGCGTGGTCGCCTGGCGCAGCGTCAGGGTCAGCGGCACCAGAATAAACAGCGCCACGTCGTTGGTCAGGAAGGTGGAAAGCAGCGCGGCGCCGGCCACCATAAACAGCGCCAGCGCGCGCTCATGGCGAAAACGACGGATCAGCTTGCGTCCCAGCACGTCGAAATAGCCGCTGGCTTCGATGCCGCGCGTTAGCATCAGCAGGCCGCACAGCGTCACGATAGTGTGCCAGTCGATGGCGGCGGGCAGATCGCGCCAGTGGAACGGCGCTATGCAGGCCAGCAGCAGCCCCAACAGCAGCAGCAAATGCAGGAAACGATCGTGCAGGAACGGCTTAATCAAGGTTGCCATCATGGCTTACGTTCCAGAAGAAAAGTTATTGACGACTTTCGTAGAATTGACGGAAAACGCTCAGAGTTTCATCGCTGACGTGATGTTCGATCCCCTCCGCGTCGCGGCGCGCGGTATCCGGGCTGATGCCCAGCGCCAGCAAAAACATCTCAACTACATGGTGGCGCGCGCGGCTCTCCTCCGCCAGCTTCTCGCCCTCATGGGTCAGAAACACGCCGCGGTAAGGCACCTGCTCTACCAGCCCGGCGCTGCCGAGCCGCTTCAGCATTTTTGCCACCGTCGGCTGCGAGACGCCAAGCCGCGCGGCCATATCGACCTGGCGCGCCTCGCCAAACTCGCGAATCAGATCTGATATCAGCTCAACATAGTCATCAATTAACTCACGGCGATGCGCTTCGCGGACCTGTCGGAACCCTTCGACATGCTCTTCTATTTCTTTTAACGGCCCGTTAACCCTGGCGGGGGCCGGCTTTGCGCGACGACTCATTCAGCTTCCTCTTATTCTTCAACCGGTCATGATCAGACACTGCCGGCGTACAGGTGGCTCATTGTAAACCATCAGCAACGAAGCACAAATTTTCGCTAATTAGCATTAGCTAAAGGATATAGCCAGTGCTATATTTGTTGATAAAGTAATCAGCCTGCGTAACAGCTAAGGCGTCTGAAATGAACGAACCTTACCTGCTGTTGTTAATGTTTCTGCTCTTTATCGCAGGGCTGTGCATGTTAATCGTCAGACGATAAACCGGAGGTCTCCATGAACACAATGAAACGCTGCCTGGACTGTGGCAAATGTGTTCAACGCACACGCCAGGCGGATGCGGGCTGGAAGGGAATGCTCTGTCTGCTGACGCGCTCGCCTTTTCGCCTGCGCTTAGCGCTGCTGGACATGCTGACCAGCGGCTGCGCCGAAACCGAGCGCTGCCCGCGCCTGATTTGGCGCGGTTCGGCAGACGCCAGCCCACGCTGCTGATACCGGCATTATCTGAAAACGCAAGTGTTGCGGATAGCGCCCATAAAAAAACGGCCCCCTGAAGGGCCGTTTTTGTTATCCTGCCTGCGGCAAGATTAGAAGCTGTAGCCGACGCCTGCGATCCAGGTGCCAACGTCAACGCTGCGGATACGGCTCTGCTCGTAGCCTACGTCGATAGCGAAGTTTTCATACGGGTTGAACTGCAGACCAGCGCCGTAAGAGAAACCAACATCGCTGGAGTCGGTTTTGTTATAGGCAGCCTGCTCGTTCTGCTGGAATTTACCGTAGCCGATACCTACTACGCCGTAGATGCTCGCCCAGTCGTTGAAACGGTAAGCCGGACCACCGGTGATGCTGTAGTACTGGCCTTTGTTGTAAAAGCCGTCTTCGCTACGATCTTTCTCGGTGTAGGTGAAAGAACCGATCCAACCCAGCGGGTTAGAACCGTCTTCGTAACGATATTTCAGGTTGAAGCCGTTAGCTTTGTTCGCAACGCCCTGCATATCGCTCTGAGCGTAACCGCCAGTAACGGTGCTTTGCGCCATTGCGGAACCGGCAGTAACTGCCAGTACACAAGCCAGTGCTGAAAGACATGCAATTTTTTTCATAACCACCTCAAATGTGATAGTACTTCTCTCCTGACAACGCTGAAAATATAACAAAACTCAGCGGGAAACTCTGCCTTGAAATCATTGTCTAACAACGTGTTTGGTGTAACAGAAAGTTAATGAAGTGTCGCAGGTCATTCTTTTTTCTTATGTTTTTCCTGTTTCACTCCGCCGAATTCAGACGATCAAAAAAAGGTTCATTAAGATAGTTCTTAAATAAATCTGACATTTCTTTACGCAAAAACGGCCTTGCTGACGAAAAAATCACCGCTCTCAGCAGAAAATTTTTTTACCCAAACGGCAAAATTTTCTCGCGCCGCTGACCTTTTTGACGCTCAACGGTACACTGTCGATTCATTATCTTTCTATGGATTATTGAGGCAGGTTACAGGATGTCCTTCCGCTCTTTTCAGACCACGCTCACATCATCGCAAACCTTGTTGCCGGTTATTGTCTTGCTGATAGCTATGATCTCTATTCAGGGCGGCGCGGCGCTGGCGAAGTCGCTGTTTCCCAGCGCAGGCGCTACCGGCATCACCGCGCTGCGTCTCAGTCTCGGCACGCTGATCCTCTGTCTGATTTTCAAGCCATGGCGACTGCGCTTCAACGCACGGCAGCGTAAGGCGCTGATAGTGTACGGTCTGGCGTTAGGGGCGATGAACTATCTCTTCTATCTCTCTATCCGCACCGTGCCGCTGGGCGTAGCGGTGGCGCTGGAATTCACCGGCCCGCTGTCGCTGGCGCTGTTCGGATCGCGTCGCGCCATCGATTTTATCTGGGTGCTGCTGGCGGTGTTGGGGCTGTGGTGGCTGCTGCCGCTGGGTCACAGCCTCAGCCATGTCGATCCGCTGGGCGCGGCGCTGGCGGTCGGCGCAGGCGCCTGCTGGGCTATCTATATTCTGGCGGGACAGCGCGCCGGGGCCGATCACGGACCGGCGACCGTGGCGATGGGATCGATTATCGCCGCGGTGATTTTTGTGCCGCTGGGGGTCACTTTTGCCGCAGACGGCATCTGGCAGCTCTCTCTGCTGCCAATTGCGCTGGCGGTCGCCATTCTCTCCACCGCACTGCCCTATTCGCTGGAGATGGTGGCGCTGACGCGTTTACCTGCGCGCACCTTCGGCACGCTGATGAGTCTGGAACCGGCCATGGCCGCTCTTTCCGGCATGCTCTTTTTAGGCGAGTCGCTAAATCTGATGCAGTGGCTGGGCCTGCTGGCGATTATCGCCGCCTCCGCCGGTTCCACGCTAACCAGCCGTCCACGCGGCGCGTCCGTCGCCCCGTCAGGTAAGCCAGCCGATTAATTGGCTGCGACTATTCTTATTCAGTCTGGGTTAACAGACTGAATAAGCATTCGTTTATACCCGTTTATTTTGACTAAGCGTGCGGCCGACGGCGCAATTATATTTTGTTAAACTTTATAGCATTAATTATTAATGACATTACACAGAACAGAACCCCGAACTAATCCATTAAAACTCAAATAGTTAAGTAATTTTCCTGCCGCACAGCCTATTTACTCCTCTTTGTTTAAGCGCGTCAGCAATAAAAAAACCTGTTTACAGGCAATTCGATAACTACTATTCGTTCGATAGGCGGCAACTTCCCTGCAGGTCGAAAAACCGGTGCTATACTTAATTCCGTGCTTAATTAGGACATACGACATTAGAGGATATTAATGATGAGTACCGCAAAACTGGTTAAAACGACATCTTCCGATCTGATCTACACCCGTAACGACGTGGCAGAGAGTGAGAAAAAAGCCACTATCGAGGTACTTAATCGTCTGGTTGTCGAATTTATCGACCTGTCGCTGATCACTAAACAGGCGCACTGGAATATGCGTGGCGCTAACTTTATCGGTGTACATGAAATGCTGGACGGCTTCCGTACCACGATTACCGATCATCAGGACACCATGGCAGAACGCGTTGTACAGCTGGGCGGCGTTGCGCTGGGCACGGCGCAGGTTGTCGCGGATAAAACGCCGCTGCAAAGCTATCCGCTGAATATTCACAGCGTACAGGATCATCTGAAAGCGCTGGCGGATCGCTACGGCCTGGTAGCTAACGATGTGCGTAAAGCCATCAGCGAAGTCAAAGACGAAGACACTGCGGATATCCTTACCGCCGCTTCGCGCGACCTCGACAAATTCCTGTGGTTTATCGAATCCAATATTGAATAACTGACGCTGAACCTCATTTAGCGCTTACAAGCGGATGGCATGCCATCCGCTTTTTTGTGCTTTTGTTATCGTTTTATGATTTATTTAACACTTCCTCTACTTTTCCATTCCCCTCTGCCCCATTTTCAGGCTCAATCTTTTACGCATACGCACCACTATGTCGCACTGCACCAAAAAATATCACCAATTTGGTGCAACAGCAGAATAATCTGAAACCTCAGGCTGTTTTAGCCTGTTAGACACTTGTTTTCGCTGATAAAGAAAAGTTGGCATAGATTTTTCATATGACCACAGGCAATAGCGGCGCGTCGCGCGTCGCATCGGTAATAAGGATAAAATGATGAAGTCTGTTTTTAAGCTTTCCCTTGCCGCTTTAGCGCTGGCCTTCGCCGTCTCCTCCACGGCGGCGGAGAAACAACTGGTCGTCGCCACCGACACCGCGTTTGTCCCGTTTGAATTCAAAAAGGGCGACAAATATGTCGGTTTCGATATTGATTTATGGGATGCCATCGCAAAACAGCTGAACCTCTCATACAGCCTGAAGCCGATGGATTTCAGCGGCATCATTCCGGCGCTGCAAACCCGTAACGTCGATCTGGCGCTGGCGGGCATTACCATTACCGACGAACGTAAAAAAGCGATCGACTTCTCTGACGGCTACTACAAAAGCGGCCTGCTGGTCATGGTCAAAGCGAACAACAATGACGTGAAGGGCATCAACGATCTGAACGGCAAAGTGGTGGCGGTGAAAAGCGGCACCGGCTCGGTCGATTATGTGAAAACACATATTAAAACCAAAGATCTGCGTCAGTTCCCGAACATCGACAACGCCTATATGGAATTGGGTACCAATCGCGCGGATGCGGTGGTGCACGATACGCCGAATATCCTTTACTTCATCAATACCGCAGGCCGTGGCCAGTTCAAAGCGGTCGGCGACTCGCTTGAAGCGCAGCAGTATGGCATTGCGCTGCCGAAAGGCAGCGACGACCTGCGCGAGAAGATCAACGGCGCGCTGAAAACCCTGCGCGACAACGGCACCTACAACGCAATCTATAAAAAATGGTTTGGCAGCGAACCTAAATAATTTCAGGCCTGAAGGCGCTTAACACGTCAGGGATGCTGCGGCATCCCTGCGTTTATCTATTGCAACAATGACGGATATTTTCCGGAGAAAACACCATGGAATTCGACTGGAGCGTCATCTGGCCAGCCCTTCCCCTCCTGCTGGAAGGGGCCAAAATGACCCTACTGATCTCAGTACTCGGCCTGCTGGGCGGGGTGATTATCGGCGTGATCGCCGGTTTCGCCCGCGCCTACGGCGGCTGGCTGACCAACAACATCGCGCTGGTTTTTATTGAGCTGATCCGCGGCACGCCGATCGTGGTGCAGGTGATGTTTATCTATTTCGCCCTGCCGATGGCCTTCCCCGACCTGCGCATCGATCCTTTCACCGCTGCCGTCGTCACCATCGTGATTAACTCCGGCGCCTATATTGCGGAAATCACCCGCGGCGCCGTGCTGTCAATCAACAAAGGCTTCCGTGAGGCGGGCCTGGCGCTGGGCCTGTCGCGTCGGGAAACGCTGCGTTACGTGATTATGCCGCTGGCGCTGCGCCGTATGTTGCCGCCTCTGGGCAACCAGTGGATCGTCAGCATTAAAGATACCTCCCTGTTTATCGTGATCGGCGTGGCCGAACTGACCCGTCAGGGCCAGGAAATTATCGCCGGTAACTTTCGCGCGCTGGAGATCTGGAGCGCGGTTGCGGTTATCTATTTGGTTATTACGCTGGTGTTAAGCTTCGTGCTGCGTCGCCTTGAAAAAAGGATGAAAATCCTGTGATTGAATTTAAAAACGTCTCCAAGCATTTTGGTCAAACCCAGGTGCTGCACAATATCGATCTGAAGATCAACCAGGGCGAAGTGGTGGTGATTATCGGGCCCTCCGGCTCCGGCAAATCGACCCTGCTGCGCTGCATCAATAAGCTGGAGGAGATCACCAGCGGCGACCTGATCGTCGATGGACTGAAGGTCAACGATCCGAAAGTGGATGAGCGCCTGATCCGCCAGGAAGCGGGCATGGTTTTCCAGCAGTTCCACCTGTTTCCGCAGATGAGCGCGCTGGACAACGTCGCGTTCGGTCCGATCCGCGTGCGCGGCGCCAAAAAAGAGGCGGCGCATGAACTGGCGAAACAGCTGCTGGGCAAAGTTGGGCTGGCCGATCGCGCCCATCACTATCCGTCAGAGCTGTCGGGCGGCCAGCAGCAGCGCGTCGCCATTGCGCGCGCGCTGGCGGTAAAACCGAAAATGATGCTGTTTGACGAGCCGACCTCCGCGCTCGACCCGGAGCTGCGCCATGAAGTGCTGAAGGTGATGCAGGACCTGGCGGAAGAAGGAATGACCATGGTTATCGTCACTCATGAAGTGGGTTTCGCCCAGCAGGTGGCGTCGCGCCTGATCTTTATCGATAAAGGCCGCATCGCTGAAGATGGCGATCCGCATACGCTGATCACTAACCCGCCCAGCGAGCGCCTGCGCGAATTTTTACAGCACGTCTCCTGATGCGCCGCAGGCGGGGTTCGCCCCGCCTGTTTTTACTGCCGCCGCTTTATCTCTCTGCTCATTCCGCTTCCCTGTTTCCCCTCTGCTGAGCGCCCGCGTCGTCTCTCTGCGTCGCCCTGCCGCCTCGCTTTTCCGCTTTACTTTAGAATTCAGCACATTCGTGCAAAAAGCAGCGTCTATACTCTACACCATTCAGGCTGCATGAAGGCCGAATCTCAGAAGCTTACCTCGGCCGGATTGCGCGATAAGCGCCGACGTCCATGCAGCCCGACATAAGACGAGTCTATGCTTTGCAGGCAATGCCGCCGTATTTGTTGCCGTTGGGGAGAAAGATGTTGGGAATGAACGCCGCGTGGTTACGCCTGCGCAAAGGGATGCTCTGTTTACTGTTTTTCATGTTGCTGCCAGCGGCCCACGCGGTTTCCATGCCCGCCGCCGCCGTCGCCAGTCAGAAAACGCAGCCAGCCGCCGAGGCGGCCCCGCATGAACCCACGGTGGAGGAGAAAAAGGCGGCCTACAGCGCGCTGGCCACCATTCTGGAAAATGAGCAGTCGCGGCAGGAGCTGATTGAACAGCTGCGCAACGCCGCCGCCAGCCCTTCGGATACCGCTGCGCCGGAGTTGACGCCGCCCGGCGTCGAAGAGGAAGAGGAAAAAACCGTCCTGCAAAGCGTGACCGACGTGACGCGCGAGTATGGCGGCCAGTTCGCGGGCAGCTTTATCCGTCTTTATCACAATATCGTCTCCGCGCCGCATAAATCCTTTAACCAAAAAACCTTTTTCAACGCGCTTAACCACTTTCTGATGCTGGCGATGGCGCTGTTCGCCTTCTACTGGGCGATCCGTATGATGATATCGCCGCTCTATCGGCGCATGGGACGCTGGGGGCGTAAGAAAAGCAACCAGCCCGGCAGCTGGCTGCATCTGCCGCTGACCCTTGTCGGCGCGTTCGTCATCGATCTGCTGCTGCTGGCGCTGGCGCTGTTTGTGGGCCAGATCCTGAGCAATAACCTGAACGGCGGCAGCCGCACTATCGCTTATCAGCAGGGATTGTTCCTGAACGCCTTTGCGCTAATCGAATTCTTTAAGGCGGTGCTGCGGCTGATCTTCTGCCCGCGTTATCCCGATCTGCGCCCCTTTCCTGTCAGCGACGTACGGGCGCGCTACTGGCATACCCGTCTGAGCTGGCTGAGCGGCGTCATCGGCTACGGTCTGCTGGTGGTGGTGCCTATCGTCTCGAACCAAATTAACGTGCAGGTTGGCGCGCTGGTTAACGTGGTAATTATGGGCCTGATGACCGGCTGGGCGCTGTGGCTGATTTTCCATAACCGACGCCGCATCCAGCGCGAGCTGATCGCCCTTTCCGAGCGTTCGCTCTCTTTTTTCTCGCTGTTTATCCGCGCCTTCGCCTTTATCTGGCACTGGATCGCCAGCGCCTATTTTATCGTGCTCTTTTTCTTCTCCATCTTTAACCCCGGCGGCAGCCTGAAATTTATGATGTCGGCGACGGTGCGCAGCCTGGCGATTATTGGCGTCGGCGCGCTGATTTCCGGCATGCTGACGCGCTGGATCAGCAAAACCATCACCCTGTCGCCGGAGCTGCGCCGCACCTACCCTGAGCTGCAAAGGCGGGTAAACGGCTGGATCTCTTTTATGCTGAAGGCGGCGCGCATTCTGACGGTGTTCGCCGTGGTGCTGCTGTTGCTGAACGCGTGGAACCTGTTCGATCTCTGGTACTGGCTTACCGCAGGCGCCGGGGAGCGGCTGGTGGATGTGCTGATCCGCGTCTTTATGATCCTGTTTTTCTCCGCGGTGGGCTGGACGCTGCTGGCGAGCCTGATCGAAAACCGGCTCGCCTCCGATATTCATGGCCGTCCGATGCCGAGCGCGCGCACGCGCACGCTGCTGACGCTGTTCCGTAACGCGCTGGCGGTGGTGATCAGCACCATCACCATCATGATCGTACTGTCGGAGATTGGGGTGAACATCGCGCCGCTGCTGGCGGGCGCGGGCGCGCTCGGCCTGGCGGTCTCTTTCGGTTCGCAAACGCTGGTGAAGGATATTATCACCGGTATCTTTATCCAATTTGAAAACGGCATGAACACCGGCGATCTGGTGACTATCGGCCCGCTGACCGGCACCGTCGAGCGCATGTCGATCCGTTCCGTCGGGGTGCGCCAGGATACCGGCGCCTATCACATCATTCCCTGGTCATCGATCACCACCTTCGCCAATTTTGTGCGCGGCATCGGATCGTTTGTCGCCAACTACGACGTCGATCGCAGCGAGAACAGCGATCTGGCGAATGCGGCGCTGCGTTCCGCCGTGGAGGCATTGATGGCGCGCGAAGATATTCGCCCGCTGGTGATCGGCGAGCCGAACTTCGCCGGCCTGGTGGGGCTGACCGAGCGCGCCTTTACCGTACGCGTTTCGATCACCACTCAGCCGCTGAAGCAGTGGACGGTGCGCTTTGCGCTGGATGAGATGGTGAAAAAACATTTCGACGCAGCGGGCATTAAGGCGCCGCGTCAGACGGTGCAGGTGATTCAGGAGAGCGAAGAGACCACCGGCGCGGCGGCGGTGAAAAGTCTGCCGGCGCCGGAATAAGCGTCAGGGGCGCGGTTTCATCAGCCGCGCCCGCGCGGCGTCGTCCTGAAAACTCCAGGCGATAAAGCGGCTCTGCTTCTGCCCCTGCGCCATATCGATAATACGCACCTCGCGCGCGCCAACGTTGGTCAGCGCCTGGCGCAGCGTCGGAAGGTGTTCGCGGCGTGAAACCAGTGAGGTAAACCAGACTACCTGCCGCGCGTAATCGATACTTTCGGCGATCATCTGGCCGATAAAGGCTTTCTCGCCCCCTTCGCACCACAGCTCCGCCTGCTGGCCGCCAAAGTTCAGCGGCGCACCTTTCGCCAGCCCCAGGTTGCGCGCCTTACGCGCGCTGCCTTCCGCCGCCTGCTCGCTTGAGGCGTGGAACGGCGGGTTACACAGCGTCGCCTGATAGAACTCGTTCTTATGGATGATGCCGTGGAAAATCTTGTTGCTCTGCGCCTGGCGACGCAGGCGGATGCCGCGGCGCAGCGTCGGATTGGCGTCCAGGATTGCGCCCGCCGCCTTCATCGCCTGCGCGTTCACCTCGGAGCCGGTAAAACGCCAGCCATATTCACGATAGCCAATCAGCGGATAGATGCAGTTGGCGCCGCAACCGATATCCAGCACGTTAATATCGCGCGGCGGCTGGCCGCCGTTGTCCGTCGCCAGCAGGTCGGCCAGATAGTGCAGATAGTCCGCCCGTCCCGGCACCGGCGGGCAGAGGAAACCTTCCGGGATATCCCAGCGTTCAACCTGATAAAAATGTTTCAGCAGCGCCTGGTTCAGGGCTTTCACCGCCTGCGGATCGGCGAAATCGACCGACTGGTCGCCGCGCGGCGTGATAACAATAAAGGGCTGCAACGGCGGATGCGCGGCGATCAGCGCGGGAATGTCATAGCGTTCGCGATGACGGTTACGGGGATGCAGTTGGTTTTTAGTGGCGGGCTGTTTCATCAGGCTCTCTCTCTGGTAACGGCGCGTAAGATACCCGCTGCGGAAAAAAGCGTAAACAATTGCCGCGCTTTTTTTCGCGCTGAACAGGCTAAGATGTGAAGATTCATTCCCGATAAGGATAACTATGTCTCGTCAACGCTACTCCTACCAACCGCGCGTCGGCCACGGCCTGCCGCACGATCCGCTGAACGCCATCATCGCGCCGCGCCCTATCGGCTGGATCAGCTCGCAGAGCGCAGCTGGCGTGCGCAACCTGGCGCCCTACAGCTTCTTTAACTGCTTTAACTACCATCCGCCGATTATCGGCTTCTCCAGCCAGGGTAAAAAAGACAGCGTGCGCAATATTCTGGAAACCGGCGAATTCGTCTGGAATCTGGTGACGCGTCCGCTGGCGGAGGCGGCCAATGAAAGCTCTGCGTCGGTGGCGCATGAGGTGGATGAGTTCGCCCTGACCGGCCTGACGCCGCTGACGGGCAGCCATGTCAACGCGCCGATGGTGGCGGAAAGCCCGGTCAACTTTGAGTGTCGCCTGACGCAGCATTTGCAGCTGCACAACGCTGACGGCGAGCCGCTGGAGGGCTGGCTGATCCTGGGCGAAGTGGTGGCGGTGCATATCGACCCCGCGCTGCTGGAAGAAGGGATCTACCAGACCAGCAAAGCGCAGCCGGTGCTGCGCGCAGGCGGCCCCAGCGCCTGGTACGGCATCAGCGAGGATCAGCGCTTCGATCTGGTGCGCCCCGATGCCCGTAAAACGTAGCGCCGCAGCCGGGCGTAGCCCGGCTTTTGCGTGATCGTCGTCACTTAACTACGCTAAAACGTTAACGGCTTAACTTAACGACGATGCGGAGGAAGTGATGCAATATCGACAGCTCGGTCAGTCCGGCCTTTATCTTTCAACCCTGACGATGGGCACCCTTACCTTTGGCGGCAGCAACGGCTTCGAGAAGGTCGGCAACGTGGATGCGCGCACGGCGCGCCGCTTTCTGGAGATTGCGCTGGAGGCGGGCGTCAACTGCGTCGATACCGCCGATCTCTACTCTAAAGGCGAAGCGGAAAGCGTGCTGGGCGAAGCGTTAGGCGACCTGCGTCAGAAGGTGATTTTGATGACCAAGGCGCGCAGCCCGATGAGCGACGATCCCAACGACAGCGGCGCTACCCGCCATCATCTGATCAAATCGTGCGAAAACAGCCTGCGCCGCCTGAAAACCGACCATATCGATATTCTGCAAATCCATAACTGGGACGGCGTGACGCCGGTTGAAGAGACGCTCTACGCGCTGGAGTCGCTGGTGCAAAGCGGCAAAATCCGCTACTGGGGCACCTCCAACTATAGCGGCTGGCAGATGATGAAAACGCTGGGTAAGGCGGAGCAGCTGGGGCTCAGCAAACCCACCAGCCAGCAGATCTACTACACGCCGGAATCACGCGAGGCGGAGTTCGAACTGCTGCCGCTGGCGCTTGACCAGAATGTCGGCACGCTGATCTGGGGGCCGATGGGCGAAGGGCTGCTGACCGGCACGGTGCGACGCGGCGAGAAAACCTCTGCCGACTCCCGTCAGGGCAACGGCTGGACCGAACCTTATGTGCACAATATGGATCACGCCTACGACGTGATCGAGACGCTGGCGCAGGTGGGGGAAGAGCTGGGCGTTTCGCCGGCGCGCGTTTGTCTCGCCTGGCTGCTGACCCGTCCGGGTATTACCTCGCTGATTGTCGGCTCGCGCACCGAAGCGCACCTGCGCGACAACCTGGCGGCGGCCGAGCTGCAACTGAGCGACGAACAGCGCACGCGCATTGAAAAAGCGACCCGTCCGGCGCCGCGCTATCCTTACTGGCATCGCTATACCGCCGGGATGGATCGTCTCGATCCGGCCGAAGAGGTGTTCCTGCGCGAATATTTCGACACGCTGGAAAACCGTCGCGATCTAAAGATCAAATAGCCCGCGCGTCCGCGTTTTCCGCACGGACCGATAGACGCCCCCAATTCTCTCTTCTAGAGTGAGGATAAGCCGCCATGCAACGAGGCATGGCCAGAAGAGAGGACCGCTATGAGCTTACCCGCAGCGTTGATTGAAGAGGCGGTGCAGTGGCGCCGTCAGCTGCACGCCCGGCCGGAGCTGGGCTATCAGGAACAGAATACCGCCCGTTTCGTGGCGGAAAAATTGCGCAGTTTCGGGTTACAGGTAGCGACCGGACTGGCGGGCACCGGCGTCATCGGCACGCTGGAGACCGGGCCGGGCGAAACCATCGGCCTGCGGGCGGATATGGACGCGCTGCCGGTAACCGAGCTGGGAGAGGCCGCCTGGCGCTCGCAGCAACCCGGCGTCATGCACGCCTGCGGTCACGACGGCCACACCGCCATGCTGCTGGCCAGCGCCAAATGGCTGGCGCAGACGCGCCGCTTCAGCGGCACCGTCCACTTTATTTTCCAGCCGGCGGAGGAGAACCTCGGCGGCGCGCGCAAGATGGTGGAGGAAGGATTATTTCAGCGTTTTCCAATGGATGCGGTCTATGCGCTGCATAACTGGCCGGGGCTGCCGGTAGGCGAGATTGCAGTCAACAGCGGCGCGATGATGGCCTCGCTGGATTCGTTTGACATTACCCTCACCGGGAAAAGCTGCCACGCCGCGATGCCGGAAAGCGGCGCCGATCCGCTGGTGGCGGCGGCGCAGCTGATCCTGGCGCTGCAAACCATTCCGGCGCGTCGGTTGTCGCCGCTCGCCTCGTCGGTGGTCAGCGTCACTCAGATTCAGGGCGGCGAAGCGATTAACGTTATCCCCGAAACAGTCACGCTGCGCGGCACGGTGCGCTGTCTGCAAAGCGAAGTGCGGGAAAAGGTGCTGGCGCTGGTGGCGTCGTTCGTTCATACGCTGCCGCAGCCCATGGGCGTCGAGGGGCAGATCCGCTGGTATCCCGGCTACCCGGTGACGCAGAACGACGCCGAGGCTGCCGCGCTAATCCGCAAGGTGGCGACAGCGCAGTGCGGCGCTGAGAAAGTACGCTGGCAGGTGAATCCGTCGATGGCCTCAGAAGATTTCGCCTGCATGCTGGAAGTATGTCCCGGCGCCTACTTCTGGCTGGGCGCTGATGGCGAAACGCCCTCTCGCCCGCTGCACAACGCCAGCTACGACTTCAACGATGCGCTGATTGAGCATGGCGTCGCCTTTTGGCAACGGCTGGTAGAAACCCGCCTGCCGCGCGCGGCAGGCTCAGCTTCTGCTGTCGCAAACTCAGCGTAAGATAACTGGCCTGTCGTCGTACGTTCGGAGTAAAGCGCGCACAGGCTATCGGCGCGCGCCGATATTAACGTTCACGCAGGCGTCAACGCGCGCAGGCTGATGCTCAGGGTGCCGGATAACCGGCGGCCTCCAGCTGCGCCAGCCCCGCTTCCAGCGATGGGCTGCGACCGCTGGCGACGTAACAACAGGCGATCTGCAAACGCAGCGACTGCGGCACAGGGCGCGCTTTGTCCAGCACCTGCTGGATCCAGGCAGCGGTGACAGCGGCCTCTTTGCTCTGCGGCAGGTCGCAGCTCTGCTCTGGCTGACGCGCCAGCAGCTCCTGCGGCTCCGCGCCTGCGCCATCGATCAGACTGATGGCCGGGCAGCGCAGCGGATTGGCGTAAACCTCGCCTTCGGTACCGTTCAGCAGCAATGCCAGGCCGCCGTGCGCGCTGAAAAACTTGCCGACGCGCGGAATATATTCAGGATGTGAAACGCTGGCGAGACGCAGCGCCGCCGCCTCGCCGAACGGCGTCATCAACTTGGCCAGCGTATGCGCGCTGTTACGCACGCCCAGCCGCCAGCGCAGCGCCAGCTGCTTCGCCAGCGGCGGGCAGAGCGTATCGACGGTGATAAATACCGGCTCGCCCTGCGCCAGCTTCGCCTGCGCGCTCTGCGCGTCAGCGACGGGCGCAACGCCCAGCGCCTGAAAGACCGCCTCGCTGGTCACGCGCGTTTCATCTTCGCTGACGCCATGCACCACCACCGGAAAACCAAGACGAGAGAGCAGCAGCGCCAGCAGCGGCGTCAGGTTGCCCTGGCGACGCGCGCCGTTGTAGCTGGGGATCACAATCGGCAACGGCTGGTCAGCGGGCGGCGTTAAGGTAAGCACACGCTCCTGTAGCGCGCGGTAAAAGCCCGCCATCTCCGTTTCGCCTTCGCCCTTGATGCGCATTGCGATCAGCAACGCGCCCAGCTCCAGCTCCGGCACGTCGTCATTCAGCATGGCGCGGTAGAGCTGGTAAGCGCTCTCCTCATCAAGATCGCGCGCGTGGTTTTTGCCGCGTCCCACTTCTTTAATCAGTTTGCTGTACTGCAACATTTAACGCTTTTCCTTTTTTCGACGCCGACCCGCCGGGGCCGTTTTAGCGCTGGGCGGCAGCGCTTTCGCCCCTTCAGGCATCGGCGGCTGCGCGATGGGAAACACCGGCAGCGCGTTCAACAGCCGCGCGCCGTACGCTTTGGTGAGCAGTCGGCGATCGTAAATCACAATTTCGCCGGTGCAGTGATGACTGCGGATCAGCCGCCCCACCTGCTGAATCAGAGTAAAGGAGGCGCTGGGCAGGCTTTGCACCTCAAACGGGTAGCGCTTCAGGCTTTTCAGCCACTCACCTTCGGTCAAAATTACCGGACTGTCCACCGGCGGAAAAGCGATTTTATGAATATGCACCTGCGTCAGCAGTTCGCCTTTGAGATCGAGCCCCTCGGCAAAGGATTGCAACCCGACCAGCACGCTCGCCTCGCCCTGCTGCACTCGTTTGCGGTGCAGCTCCACCAGCCGGTAGCGCGGCTGATCGCCCTGCACCAGCAACATCAGCCGCAGATCGGTCAGATGGGTAAGAAACTGCTGCATGGCGCGGTTGCTGGCGAACAGCACCAGCATCCCTTTATGCAGTCCCGCTTTGACCTGATGGCGAAAGAAATGCGCCATTTCAGCAATGTGCTGCGCTTCGTTAGCCATCAGCGGCTCGTAGCGCATCTGCGGGATCACCAGCTTGCCCTGTTCGACATGGTTGAACGGCGAGCCGAGCGCCACAAAGCGGTCGCCCACCTTTTCATTCAGGCCGGAAAGCTCCTGCAGCCGGTTAAAGCTGTTCAGCGACTGTAGCGTGGCGGAGGTGAGCACCACATGCGGCACCTTGCGCCACAGCAGCTTCTCCAGCTGTTCGCTGACGCGGATGCCGGCGCAGTGAAAAAAGAGGTGCGGCTGGCCTTCGCGCAGTTCGCGGCTTACCCACTTAGAGACCGGCGCGCCGGACGCCTGCTCCATCGACGCGAGCCGCCACAGTTTGTTGATGCCTTCAAACCAGCCAAAGGCGCGGTTCATTTGCAGCAGCGTGCGCTGCAGGCGTACCACGTCATACTGGCCGGTTTTCTCGCTGAGATCGTTCAGCAGCCCTTCCGCCAGGCCACGCAGCCCGTCGCTCAGCTTAAAGAGTCGGGCGCACAGCGTCTGCATCTCCTCCGGCAACTGCCCCATCTCGAAGCGATGTTCGCCCTCCTGCGGCTCCGGCGGCAGAAAGAGCGCCAGCATGCGCGTCAGTCTGGCGAGATGCTCGCGCCATTCGTCACAATGGGTTTTCAGCCGCTCCGGGTTCGCCAACGGCGGCGGCGTTTTGGGCCGAAACTGCGCCATGCAGGTTTCCACCAGACGGACAAAGAGATCGAGCTGCAGGCTGGTGAAGCCGGGCGAAATATCGGCGCTGGTCTCCAGCGCATCGCGCGCCACCTCCGGCAGATGATGTCCTTCATCCAAAACCAGCAGCAGGTTTTTCGCCGGCGGCAGCACCGATTCGCTTTCCAGCGCCGCCATCACCAGCGCATGGTTCGCCACCACCACGTCCGCCTGCTCGATCTCACGGCGGGCGACGAAAAAGGGGCATTCGCGATACCAGTGACAGTTGCGCGCCAGGCAGTTGGCCTTATCGGTGCTGAGTCGCTGCCAGAGCGCGTCGCCGATATTCTCTTCGCTGTGGTCGCGCAGGCCGTCCCACTGATGGCGATTCAGCGATTTTTCGAGCTTTTCGCAGATTTTGCGTTCTTCTTTGCTTGCCACCATCTCGTCATCGAGAAACAGCAGCAGGTCGCCCTGCTTTTCGCTATCGGTCGCCAACGCATTGAGGTTACGCGGACAGACATAGCGCCCCCGCCCAAAGGCGGCGGTAAATTTCAGTTCGGGAATGATTTTCTGCAGCAGCGGCAGATCCTTGCTGAAGATCTGATCCTGCAACGCCACGTTCGCGGTGCTGATCACCAGCGGCTTCTCTTCGGCGCGCCCGACGGCGATGCCGGGGATCAGATAGGAAAGGGTTTTGCCCACGCCGGTGGGCGCTTCAATCGCCAGGTGACGGCCGTCGTCGCCAGCTAAAGTTTTCGCTACTTCGGCGATCATCTGCCGTTGCGGCGCGCGCGGAATGAAATCGGGAACCTGCTGCTGCAGCGCTTTATACCATTCGCCGATCTGCGCTTTTAACGCTGCGGTTAGTGCCATCTTGCTCTCTTCCTGCCTTAATGACCTGTATTTTTACACAGTATGGCGCTGACGTCAGCCGCTTATCGGCGAATCTGGAAGATGGCTTCCGCAACCGGCGAAAGGTGCGACAACCCGTTACACGGTCAGCCGCTTATACATTACGGTCGTGGCGTCCATCGCGCCTTCTGTCGACTGCGCATAGAAAGGAATGGCTCCGGCTATCTCCCAGCCCAACGACAAATAAAGCAGACTGGCGACGTCGCCGCTGCGGGTATCCAGCACCATCAGGCTGCGCCCCGCCTCCTTCACCCGCTGCTCTGCCAGCTGCATCAGCTGGCGCGCGATGCCCTGACGCCGCGCGCGCGGATGCACCAGCAGCTTGCCGATTTCCGCACGATGGCGGCCATTAGGCATGTTATTCCAGAAGATCATTACCGTCGCCACCAGCCTCCCGCCGTCGCGCGCCACCAGCAGCAGCCGATCGCCGCGATCGAGGCCGACGAATGTGTCCTGCCAGAAATTTCGCATGATCTGCCGATCTTCAGGATCGATAAATCCCACGCTGGCGCCCTCTGATACGCAGCCCTGCAATACGTCAGTCAGGGCTTCCAGCTCGCTACGCGCCTGACCACCATCCATTACCTGATATTCAATCATCGACACACCACCAGTAAGTAACGCGCGCCCTCCGCTTCCGGCGCATGAAATGCCGAGGCGCCGTACAGATGGAAACGCAGCGTATCGCCCGCCTCCAGCCGCCAGCGCGCTCCGCTCGCTTCAATTATCAACACGCCCGCCAGCAGCCAGATATGCTGCTCGATGCCCGGCACCGGCGGCGCGTCGTACGCAATGAGCGCTCCGGGCCGCAGCACGCCTTCTATCATCTCCGCACGGTAGCCGCTGGCAGGCGGCGACAGCCCGCGTCGGATAAATCCCTGTTCGCGATCCTGCCAGACCGGCTGCTGCGGTGGCGTCAGGTGCTGCGCAACGTTCTCTTCCACTTCGCTCAGCAGGCGCGACATAGTTAGCCCATAGGCGACGCAAAGCTTATTCAGCAGCGTGGCGGTCGGGCTGATCTCTGCGCGCTCGATGCGCGACAGCGTCGCGCGGCTGATGCTGGTACACTTAGCCAGCTGCTCCAGCGTCCAGCCCCGCTCCTGGCGTAGGGTTATCAACCGCTGAGCAAGGCGTTGGTCAGTCTCGTTCATCGCTTTTCCCATATGAGAGATAATTTCTCCATTATGAGAATGCGCGCTTTTGTGGCGGCGATCAACTTGTACAATATAAAAAATAATGTACAAGTTGAAACGCCTCCGCTAAGGTTAAAGCAGACACCCGAGTCTCACGAACAAGCAGAGGATGTGCATGCCCCTATACAGCATCGGCGACGTCGCCGAACGCTGTGGTATCAACCCGGTAACGTTACGCGCATGGCAGCGTCGCTATGGGCTGTTGAAGCCACAGCGTACCGAAGGCGGTCACCGACAGTTTGATGATGAAGATATTCAGCGTATCGAAGAGATTAAGCGCTGGATAGAGAGCGGCGTCCCGGTAGGCAAAGTAAAAGCCCTGCTCGAAGGCGATAATGTTAACGTACACGACGGCTGGATGACATTGCAGGAAGAGGTGATGAGCGTACTGCGCCAGGTTCGCCCTTCCCGACTGCGCAGTAAAATCGCCGCCATTGGCCGCGAGCATCCGGTCGATGCGCTGATCGATCACGTCTTCGTGCCGGTGCGTCAGCGTCTGGGGCTCGATCAAAACACCGCGAAAGCGATGTGCAGCCTGCTCGACGGCGCGCTTATCGACTATGTCGCCTTCTGCCTGTGCGGCACGCGTAAAAAGGCGGGCAAGGATGCGCTGATGATCGGCTGGGGCGTCGAGGATCGCACCCGCATCTGGCTGGAGGCCTGGCGCCTTTCCCAGGCGGGCTGGCGGATGGATGTACTGGCGGAGCCGCTCGATAACCCGCGCCCCGAACTGTTTCCTGGCCAGCAGATTTTCGTCTGGACCGGCAAGAAGCTGACGCGCCGTCAGACAGAACAGTTCGCCCACTGGCATGAACAGGGTTTTTCCATCACGTTGCATGGTCAGAGCTAAACGGGCGAAGATCGCGCGAAAAATGACGCAATTTGCCTGGTCGCAAAGGGCGGTTCGCGCTATGATCTGCCCTCTTGTTTTATCTTCACAGGCAATACGATGAACTGGCAAAAATTTCTGGTCGGCACCCTTTTCTTTATCATGGCGATTGGCGGTACCGGCGGCCTGATGCTGGTAGGCTACGCCATTATTTTACATGCCCGCTAACCCAGCGTTGCAGGCGCTCGAAAAGCCGGTCCACCACCAGCGCCAGTAGCGCCACCAGCACCGCCCCCTGAATCACATACGCCGTATTAAACCCGCTCAGGCCGATAATCACCGGCGATCCCAGGCTTTTCGCGCCTACCGTCGAGGCGATCGCCGCGGTGCCGATATTGATGATGATCGAGGTGCGCACGCCCGCCAGAATCACCGGCGCGGCTAACGGCAGTTCGACGCGCGTCAGCCGCTGCCAGCCGCTCATGCCAACGCCCTGCGCCACTTCGCGCGCGCTTTCCGGCACCGATTCCAGCCCCGCCAGCGTGCCCTGCAAAATCGGCAGGATGCCATACAGCAGCAGCGCGATCAGCGCGGGCTGCTCGCCGAAGCCGATGACCGGCACCGCCACCGCCAGCACCGCTACCGGCGGAAAAGTTTGCCCGGCGGCGGCCAGCGTCTCCACCAGCGGCCGAAACTCACGTCCGGCATGGCGCGTCACGGCGACGCCTGCGCCGATGCCGATCAGCGCCGCGCCCAGGCTGGAGAACGCCACCAGCCGAATATGCGCCAGCGCCAGCTGAAAAAAGCTCTCCTGCTGATAAACCGGTCGATCGAGCTGAGGAAACCAGCGGGCGAACAGCGGACCGCTGTAGGGCATTAACAGCAGCAGCAGCAGAAACAGCGCGATCAGCCACAGCAGCGGATCGCGCAGCCATTTGTTCATGTCCCCTCCCGTTGCCGCAGCAGATCGCTGAAGTGCAGCACGCCCAGCGGCGCGCCCTGCGCATCGGCCACCGGCAGCTTATCTGTCTGACGGGCGATAAACAGCGACAGCGCCTCGCGCAGCGACATATCTTCCGGCACCGGCGCCGCGTCCAGCCATTCGCCGCGCCGCGCGGCCGCGCCCGCATAGCCCAGCGACAGCAGGCGCACGCCCAGCTCGCTGCGGCCAAAAAAATCACGCACGAAATCGTTGGCCGGACGGGTTAGCAGCTCCAGCGGCTTGCCCTGCTGTATAATGCGCCCGCTGTCCATCAGCACGATTTTATCCGCCAGCGTCAGCGCCTCGTCAATGTCATGCGTCACCAGTACGATAGTGCGTCCCAGCAACCGATGAATGCGCACCATCTCCTGCTGCAACGCGCCGCGCGTCACCGGATCGAGCGCGCCGAACGGCTCATCCATCAGCAGCACTTCCGGGTCGGCGGCCAGCGCGCGCGCCACCCCGACGCGTTGCTGCTGCCCGCCGGAGAGCTGATGCGGATAGCGATGGCGCAGCTCCTCCTCCAGACCCAGCAGCGCCAGCAGCTCAGCGACGCGTTCCTGCCGCTGCGCTCGCGGCCACTTCAGCAGCCCCGGCACGGTGGCGATGTTCTTCTCCACCGTCCAGTGCGGAAACAGCCCGATCGACTGAATGGCGTAGCCCATCCGCCGCCGCAGCGCCTGCGGATTGAAGCTGCGGATCTCCTCGCCAGCAAACTGAATGGTGCCCGCATCATGCTCAACCAGCCGGTTAATCATCTTCAGCGTGGTCGATTTGCCGGAGCCGGACGTGCCGATCAGCACAGTAAACTCGCCAGCGGCGATATGCAGGTTAATCTCATCCACCGCCGCCTTGCCGGCGAAATATTTACTGACCTGATTAAACTGGATCATAGGTTGCGCTTCTCCAGCAGGGAGATAAGGATGTTAAACAGGGCGTCCATCAGCACCGCCAGCGCGATCACCGGGATTACGCCCAGCAGCACCAGCTCCAGCGCGCTGCTCAGCAATCCCTGAAAGATAATGGCGCCGAAGCCGCCGGCGCCGATGAGCGCGGCGATCACCGCCATGCCCACCGTCTGGATCGTCACCACCCGCAGGCCGCTGAGCAATACCGGCAGCGCCAGCGGCGCCTCGACGTGCCAGAAAATCTGCGTGGGCGACATACCCATGCCGCAGGCGGTCTCCCTGACGCCGTCAGGCACCTGCTGCAAACCCGCCACGATGCTGCGCACCAGCGGCAGCAGCGCATAAAGCACCAGCGCGATCAGCGCGGGCGCCAGGCCGATGCCGCTGACGCCCAGCCGCGCCAGCCAGGGAAAATGGGCCGCCAGCCCGGCCAGCGGCGCGATCAGCAGGCCAAACAGCGCCACTGACGGCACGGTCTGAATAATGTTCAACACGGAAAAAACCGACGCCTGCCAGCGGGGGCGGCGATAACAGATCAGCCCCAGCGGCACGCCCAGCGCCAGCGCCGGGATCAGCGTGGCCGCCAGCAGCAACAGGTGACGCGTCAGCGCCTGATCGAACACATCCTGACGATTGGCGTACTCTTTCAGCAGCGCCAGCTGATCGAGTTGTCCGCCGAGCAGCAGCAGCGCCAGCGGCAGCCAAAGCTGCGCGTTCAGCAGCAGACGCCAGATCGGATTGCGCGTCAGGCGCATTATGCTGTCCGCGGCGATCAGCAGGCAGAGCGCGATTGCCGCCCACAGTCCGCTGCCGAAACCGGTGCGCGCCAGCGCGCTGCCCTGTCCCGCCAGCGTCTGCGCGGCGTGCCCGCCTAACGCCACCAGCAGCGTCAGCAGCGTTTCGCTCAGCAACAGCGTCAGAACCAACACAGGCTGGCGCGGCTTTTGCCAGGCCAGTAACAGCAGCAGCGGCACGATCAGCAGGATCAGCCAGCCTGCGCCCTGAAGTAACTGGGAGAGCATCACCGGCTGCCCCGACACCAGGCGATTAGGCGCGAAGCTGGCGAAAGGCAACGCATACAGCGCCGTCGCCAGCAGCGCCGTCAGCAGCAGCAGTACGCGGTTATAGAGGGTGAATCGCAAAATCACTCCGTCGACAAGATGCCTGATTACGCCGTCCGCTTACAGCAGCTTTTTCTGCTGCAACCAGTCGGCGGCCACTTTTTTCGCATCCTGACCCTCTACGGCGATTTTGGCGTTCAGCGACTGCAACGTTTTTTCATCCAGCGCGGCGAACACCGGCTGTAGCCAGGTAGCGATATCGGGATACTGCTTTAATACCGCGGCGCGGATCACCGGCGCGGGCGCGTAAATCGGCTGCACGCCCTGCGGATCGCTCAGGGTTTGCAGGCCGAGCGCCGCTACCGGCCCATCGGTGCCGTAGGCCATCGCCGCATTCACCCCGGAGGTTTGCTGCGCCGCCGCCTTGATGGTTACCGCCGTATCGCCGCCCGCCAGCGACAGTAGCTGATCCTGGCCCAGCTTAAAGCCGTAGGCTTTTTCAAACGCCGGCAACGCGTCGGCGCGCTCGATAAATTCAGCCGAGGCGGCCAGCTTAAAGACGCCGCCCTGCTTCAGATAGCGGCTGAGATCGGCCAGCGAAGCCAGCTTATTTTTCTGCGCCACATCGCCGCGCACCGCAATGGTCCAGGTGTTATTGGCAGGCGCGGGCGTCAGCCAGACCAGCTGGTTTTTCTCCGCGTCCTGCTTTTTCACCTTCTCATAGCCCGCTTTGGCGTTCTTCCACGCCGCGTCGCCCGCCTGATTAAAGAAGAACGCGCCGTTGCCGGTATATTCCGGGTAAATATCCAACTCGCCGGCGGTAATCGCCCCACGCACCACCTGCGTATTGCCAAGCTGAATTTTATTCACCGTCGGCACGCCGTGCTTATTCAGCACCTGCAGGATCACATTGCCCAGCAGCGAGCCTTCGGTATCGATTTTAGATCCCACACGCACCGGATCGGCGGCCTGGGCGTGGGCGGCCAGCGCCATCAGGGCGGCCAGGGTGAATAATCCGCGACGCGCAACAGCGAAAGTCATAGCGTTTTCCTTCCAGGTCAGGTTCTGTCAAAGCGTAGCGCAAATCCCTGTGCCTGTCGGGAAAACAGATTCTTTTCTGCGAAGCAGCGCGCAGGCCTCATCGCGTTCGGAAGTAAGATATAACCAGAAGGAATTTAGCCAGCGGCATCAGGACGTTATGCTCAGAAGACCCAAACACGTCTGACAACATAACATCATGACTGACATTACCGCCTCTTCGACGCCGGATGCGTCGCTTAAGGACATCACGACCGGTGAAACGGTCTGGATACGCCAACCCGCCGACGTGTCGCGGCTGGTCAACACCGGTACACAAGCGCTCGGCAACGGGCGGATCGTCGTCGCTATCGCTCTCGGCGGCGTTTTCCTGGACGCCTACGATCTTGGCGCGCTGGCGTTCGGCATGAAAGATGTGGCGCGGGAGTTTAATCTTACTCCCGCCGGCAGCGGCATGGTCGCTTCCGCCATCACCTTTGGGGCGATCGTCGGCGCGCTGATCGGCGGCTGGCTGACCGATAAAATCGGCCGTTATCGCGTCTTTATGGCGGATATGTTTTTCTTTGTGGTCGCCGCATTGGCCTGCGCGCTGGCGCCCAACGAATATGTTCTGGCAGGCGCGCGCTTTGTGATGGGGCTGGGCGTCGGCATCGATCTGCCGGTGGCGATGGCCTTCCTCGCCGAGTTTTCGCGGCTGAAAGGACGGGGCAACAAGGCGGCGAGCATCGCCATGTGGTGCCCTACCTGGTATGCCGCCATCAGCGTCTCTTATCTGCTGGTGCTGGTGCTTTACAGCATACTGCCGTCGAGCCACGCCGACTGGCTGTGGCGCCTGATTCTGGGCTTCGGCGCGGTGCCGGCGCTGGCGATCATCGCCATTCGCAGCCGCTATATGAGCGAATCCCCGGTCTGGGCGGCCAATCAGGGCGATCTGCACGGCGCGGCCGCGATCCTGCGCCGCGCCTGGGGCATTAACGCGCAGGTGGCGAGCGACGCCGATCTCAGCGCCGCGACGCGCACTCGTCGCCCCGGCTGGCGTAACTACGGCGCGCTACTGCGCGGCGTCTATTTGCGACGCACGTTGCTGGCGACGGTCATCTCCATCGCCTCCTCCTTTGCCTATAATGCGGTGGCGTTCGGCCTGCCGGTGATTATCTCCAGCTTCCTGGCGCAGACGATGCTGACCACGATATTGGTATCGCTGGCGCTCAACCTGCTGTTTGCCTTTGTCGGCGGCCTGCTGGCGGTGCGGCTGGTGCCGCGCCTGGGCGCATGGCGGATGACGGTAGCGGGCTACGCCTGCCAGCTGGCGGCGCTGCTAGGGCTGGCGCTGATCGGACGGCCGCAGGGCATGTCGGAGGCGATGCTGGCGATCGCTATGCTGGCGCTGTTCCTTTTCGGCCAGGGTTTCGGTCCCGGTTCGCACACCATGACCTACGCTTCGCTCAGCTATCCGGTTTCGCTGCGCGGCGTCGGCGTCGGCCTTAACCAGACGCTGATGCGCGCCAGCTCTACGGTGTCGCTGTTTCTCTTTCCACTGCTGAGCGCGATGCTGGACACCAACGTCTTCTGGGCGATCGCCATCGCGCCGCTGGCGGGCCTGCTGGCGCTGATGCTGGTGCGCTGGGAGCCGTCAGGCTACGATGTGGATGCGGAGGATTTCAGCGCGGCGCCGCGCTGAATAAAGCGCGCCAGCTGATCGGGAATACGGGCGAAGGTATGTAAAAACCAGGGCGTGAAGCGCGCCGGATCGCGCGCTATCTCCTGTTGAATCGCCGTCAGCGAGAGCCAGCGGCTGTCGTCGGCCTCCTGCGGGTTGAGGTGCGGCGTCTGATCGCTGATGGCGAAAAACACGTGCCCATACTCATGTTCGATCAGCCCGTTGCTCAGCGGCAGGTTATAGCTCAGCTCAAACATCGGCGTCAGCGTCAGGCGCAGCCCCATCTCTTCTTCCAGCCGCCGCTCCGCCGCCGTCTGCGACGTTTCATCGGGTAAAGGATGCCCGCAGCAGGTATTGCTCCACAGGCCGCCGCAGTGATATTTGTCGCTGGCGCGACGCTGCAACAGCAGCTCATTACGGCTGTTGAAGACGTAAACCGTTACCGCGCGATGCAGTAATCCTTTTTGATGGGCTTCCAGCTTTTCCATTTTACCGGTAGGACGATCGAAACGATCGACAAGGATAACGTCAATAGCGGACATGCAGGCTCCTTCAGAATAATCCCAACTATTGTGGCATAACCGTCGGGCCGCCTGGCGGAAAAAAGCGTCTGCATTTATCACATTATGTGCGAAAAGATGTCGGGAGAAAGGCGCCCCGCCGTCTGCGGGGGCGCCTGATAAGAGGGACTAGAGTTTAAACGCCTTAACCACTTCTTCCAGCTGAACGCTCTGCTCCTCCATCGCCTGTGCGGCGGCGGAAACCTGCTCCACCAGCGCGGCGTTCTGCTGCGTGGTGCTATCGAGTTGGTTGATGGCAACGTTCACCTGTTCAATCCCCATACTCTGTTCACGGCTGGCGGACATGATTTCGCCCATCAGCGTCGTGACGCTTGATACGCCCTGCATCAGTTCATCCATGGTGCGGCCCGCTTCGCCTACCAGCTGGCTGCCAGCGTCGATATTCGCCACTGAGGTTTCGATCAGCTTTTTGATTTCACGCGCCGAGTTGGCGGAACGCTGCGCCAGGTTGCGCACTTCGCTGGCGACCACGGCGAAACCGCGCCCCTGTTCGCCGGCGCGCGCCGCTTCGACCGCCGCGTTCAGGGCGAGAATATTGGTCTGGAAAGCGATACTGTCGATAACGCTGATAATATCCACCACCTTACGCGAGGAGGCGTCGATTTCGCCCATCGTCGCTACCACCTGACGCACCACCTCGGTGCCGCGCGCCGCCACCTGCGAAGCGTTATCCGCCAGCTGGTTGGCGTGGGTAGCGTTGTCGGCATTCTGACGCACCGTGCCGGTGAGCTGCTCCATCGACGCCGCCGTTTCCACTATCGAGCTGGACTGCTCCTCGGTACGGGAGGAGAGATCGAGGTTGCCGCTGGCGATTTCGCGCGAGGCGGACGTGATCGCCAACGCGCTGTCGCCCACCTGACGCATCAGCCCCTGCAGATAGGAAATAAACTGGTTAAAGCTTTGCGCCACGGCGTTAAATTCCGGGCTGTTGCTGGCGGGCAGGCGCTGCGTCAGATCGGCACCGCCGGTCGAAAGCGCCAGAATGTTGTCATTCAGCTGGCCCAGACGCTTCATCATGCTGCGGATAAAGCCGAGCAACACCAGCAGCAAGGCGATGGCTAACGGAATCTGCACCACGCCGAGACGAGAAAGCATCGAGTGCGTCTGCTGCGTCAGCAGGCTGGTCGGCACATCGCTCGCCAGGAACCAGGGGCTGCCGGCGATCTGCTGCACAAACAGCGTGCGATCGCCTTCCTCGTCCTGGTACTGGCTCTGCACCGGCTGGCTGCCAGCGCTGGCCAGCAATGCCTTCAGCGGCGCGGCCATCGGCAGCGTCAGATCGCTCAGATTTTGCAGCTTCGGCGTGCCGTTGACCAGCGCCGCGTTACCCACCACCTTGCCATTCGCTTCGACGATCAGCACGCGGCCATGAATGGCCTCGCCCATCTCTTTCGCCAGATGGTTAAAGAAGCCGAGGGTGACATCGATGGTGGCGACGCCCCACTCAGCGCCGTTGCGGTAGATCGCCATGGCGCAGTTGGTGCGCGGCTGCGGGCTGGCGGCGTCCTGGTAGGCGTTGGCCCAGGCGCAGACGCCTTTCGGCGCGGCAAGGCCCGCTTTATACCATGACTGCTCATAATATTTATCCGCTTCCGGCGAGTTCCAGAAAGTGTTTACCTGTAGCTGATTGCTGGCGTCGCGGGCAAAAAAGGTACTGAACTTTTCCCGTCCGGCTTCGCGCATATTGGGCAAAGGCCAGATGCCGCCGCCGAACACATTACTGTCCTGATACTGGTTCACCAGCGCAGGCAGCAGCGTATCGATCGCCGGGCTATCCATCACGCTTACCGCTTCGGTAATGGTGCGCTGTTGCGCCTGTACGCGATTCATCTGCTCGACAATTCGCGCCGCCAGCGCATTCACTTCATAGCGCACCAGACGTTCTTCATTATTTTTTAGCTGCGGGGCCACAAAGAGATTGATAACCACGATGGTAACCGCCATCAGCAGCAGAAAGAATGCCACCAGGGTTACCGTAAAGCGGGCCTGCGTTGTTTTTAACATGTCCACACCACTTAACGGAAAGGGCCCAATTGCCCTTTTCCTGTTAACGGCATGTAACGATCTTACTTGAGATGATCGCCATCACAATTTACAAATATAGACGCGGGCTACGCCTCCTGCTCCACGACCTGCTGACGCGGCCGGAAAATGTGGCTGGCGCCTTCCTGTTGCAAAAGCGTCACCAGCTGCATTCCGCCCCCTTCTTCCGCCATGGCGAACGCCTGTTCCGCCGCAGTCACCGGCGTGGTCCACAGCAGATTGACCCGCTCGCCTTCACGACGCGGCAGAGGAAGCTGGCCCGTCTCTCCGCCTAATTCGGCGGAAAGCAGAAAGCCTTCAAAACCGACCGGCGCCACTGACGAAGGGAGCGTATGCCCTTCCCCCAGCCAGTTGAGGCTGCTCCAGGGATAGTGCGCATAGTTTGCCAGCGCGCTCGCCATCTGAATGGCGTTGTCTTCGGTCATCACCTCGGCGTCGATAGCCATTGCCAGTTCGGTGCGGCGGTACTGCGGCGCTAAATCTTCATAAAGGAAATCGACCCAGGGCATCGGACGAATGCACATGCCGACGGTAAAGAAGTACCAGACGCCCTGATGATAGTGCTGCGACAGCGCCATCGGCGGCCACTGGCCCTGGTCGATAGCATAATATTTCAGCGACGGGCCGTAGTGCGCTTCATAAACGCGCAGCAAATCGTGCTGTACCGGCTGCCAGAGATGCCCATCATGCCAGTCGCGCCAGAACTGGCGATGCGCCAGCGCCTGCGCGTAGTAGTGATTGGTGGAGGCCGATCCCAGCGGCGCCGTCAGGCGATTTTCGCGGATGCAGCCGGCAGAGAAGCTGACCTGCTTATTCTGGTAGAGGCTCCAGCCGGGGATCACCGCCAGCAGCTGTCCCTGATACCATACCGCCGCGCCGTCGTCGGTCGGCTCCCAAATGATTTGCAGACCGGCGGGATCGAGCGGCGGCTCCGCCTCCAGCGTACGGCAGCAGTCGGCGCTGAGCAGAGGCGCAATGCCCTGTTCTATCGCTTCGCGATCCTCCTGAAACGGCGCGGGCAGCAGATTACGCAGCCAGCAGCCGCGCACCGCAAAGCGTGAGCGGAAAGGTTCGGTCGGCCAGATATAGAAATAGGCGGCCCGCTCGGTCTGTTCGATGATGGCGGTTAACGTCTGTTGCTGATTAGTCACCTCAGCAATCAACTGCGAATATGTCATAGTGCCTCAACGCAACGTAGAGGAATCCATTTTCCCCGAGAATAGAGCAGGATCGCCCTTCTCGCCACGCTGCGGCAAGGGTAATAATCTCAAAAGTGACGCCCCATACGGCGCATGGCGCGCGGCCAGGCGCCGTTACGCACCGCCCAGCGCAGCAGCGTTGCGATAATCCTCACGCGCCTGTCGACCGCCGCCTGCCGACGGGCGTCGAGACTGTGGCCGGTCATCTGCTGCGCCCAGTCGGGCAGCAGCCCGATGCCCGCTTCCATAATGGTTCCCATCGCCAGTTTCGCCTGCCAGCTGGGCGCAGGCGCGTGCATCAACAGCGACATCACCTCCTGAGCGCGCGCGTCGTAACAGAGCTGCGGACGCATCGCGGCGATCCACGCCTCCGTCTCCGCGCGGCTTTTCGGCACCCGCTCCGCCCCCAGCGCCTCCGCCACCCGCGCCGCCTGCGCATAATAGCGATCCTGATCCGCCGGGCTGAGCGCCGGATTTTTATAGCGCAGATGCGCGGCAAGGAAGCGGCTCGCTTCGGCGACATGCACCCAGGTCAGCAGCGTCGGATCGCTGGCGGCATAGGGGCGACCGTAAGCGTCGATGCCATTGACCCGCAGATGAATTCGCTTTACGCGTTCAATGAGCGTCAGCGCATCGGCGCGGTTGCCGAAGGTGGTTACCGCGACGAACTGGCTGGTGCGCCGCAGTCGTCCCAGCATATCCTCACGAAAGGAGGAGTAATCCCAGACGCCCGCCAGCGCCGCCGGATGCAGCATTTGCAGCATCAGGGCGCTGACGCCGCCGCAGAGCATCGAGGTGAAGTCGCCATGTACCGGCCAGACCACGCTGTCCGGCCCGAACAGGCCCGGATCGCCCGCCGGTTGCGAAATATCGAACTCATTCAGCGAAAGCCCGTTAAGCCGAAAAACCTGCTTTTCGATGCGTTTACGTAAAAATTCCATTGAACATCCACTTTTATCTGCCTGCCGCTGCGTTCAGCAACAAGATTACACACTCTTTTACCAGGAATTACCTTGAAGATAAATGACTGATAAATGAAGATTTTATTTTCATCATCCGCTCAAAACCGCGATAAACGCTTATCTTTCATCGCGTTGAAAGCGAAACGCAGCATATTTGCCTGTCTGCAACGCATCTACCAGGCTTTCATAGCAAGTGCAGCACACCGATACACAATCATAGGGAGACAAGCATTATGACTATGCAATCGCTAAACGATCTGTTTGTTCATACCTTGAGCGATGTTTACAGTGCTGAAGTACAGCTAACCAAGGCGCTGCCGAAAATGGCGGAAGCCGCCACTGAAACAAAACTTGCCGAAGGCTTCAGGCAACATCTGGAAGAGACCAAAGGCCATATCGAACGTCTCGATCAGGTTATCCAGGCGCTCGACGATGTGGAAATGGAAAATGTTACCTGCGTAGCGATGGAAGGGTTGATCAAAGAGGGCGAGGAGATTATTCAGGAAGTAGAGGAAGGGCCGGTACGCGATGCGGGTCTGATTGTTGCCGCTCAGAAAGTCGAGCATTATGAGATTTCCAGCTACGGTTCGCTGATGGCGCTGGCGAAAAATCTGGGCTATGACAACGTCGTCTCTATCCTGAAGAATACCCTGGATGAAGAGAAGGCCACCGATGAAAAACTCACCATGCTGGCCGAGCAGCAGGTTAATCAGCACGCTGCCTAGTCGGTGTCGCTGACGGGACGCGACGTTCCTTTTTACAGAGCATAAACAAACCGATCGGTTGGCTGCCGGTCGGTTTTTTTATGGGCGTCTTTCAGCTTCCACTGTTGCGCCTACCCATGCTAACGCGCAGCGCTGGCTTCTCTTTTCGGCAATCGCCTGTCCCCCCCCCCGCCTTAACAATCAATAAGATTCATTAATGCGTGCGCCAACTATTTTGTGATTCTATTCACACAAGCTTGGTTATGGGATTGTTTTTTAATTATTAAAATTTATTTTAATCTCTTCCTACCCCTCATTTTTATATACAGCCTCAGGCGGACAGAACGGATGAAAAATAATATTACCTTAATCACCGGCGGCAGCCGCGGCATTGGGCGGGCGACCGCGTTGACGCTGGCGGCGAAAGGCCATGCATTGTGCATCAATTATCGTTCGCAGCAGGCGCGCGCCGAAGAAGTGGTCGATATGATTCGACGCGGCGGCGGCAAGGCGATCGCGGTGCAGGCGGATATCGCCAATGAGGAGCAGGTCGTGGCGCTGTTCCGGCAGATCGATCGCGATCTCGGCACGCTGACCGGGCTGGTGAATAACGCCGGCATTCTTAAGCAGCAGGCGAGCATCGAGCAGCTGGATGCGCGGCGCATCGCCGCGATTTTCGCCACCAACGTCGGCGGCAGCTTTATCTGCGCGCGCGAGGCGGTCAAGCGCATGGCGCTGCGGCATGGCGGTCAGGGCGGCGCTATCGTCAACGTCTCCTCCGCCGCCTCGCGGCTCGGCGCGCCCCATGAATATATTGACTATGCGGCCTCTAAAGGCGCGGTGGATACGCTGACTATCGGGCTGGCGCTGGAGGTGGCGGCGCAGGGCATTCGCGTTAACGCCGTCAGGCCCGGACTGATTTATACCGACATGCACGCCGACGGCGGCGAACCGGGACGGGTGGATCGGGTGAAAGAGAATCTGCCGATGAAGCGCGGCGGTCAGCCTGAAGAAGTCGCCGAGGCGATCGCCTGGCTGCTGTCGGAGGAAGCCTCCTATGTCACCGGCAACTTTATCGATCTGGCGGGCGGTAAGTAGATTACCTGGGTAATGACTCCAACTTATTGATAGTGTTTTATGTTCAGATAATGCCCGATGACTTTGTCATGCAGCTCCACCGATTTTGAGAACGACAGCGACTTCCGTCCCAGCCGTGCCAGGTGCTGCCTCAGATTCAGGTTATGCCGCTCAATTCGCTGCGTATATCGCTTGCTGATTACGTGCAGCTTTCCCTTCAGGCGGGATTCATACAGCGGCCAGCCATCCGTCATCCATATCACCACGTCAAAGGGTGACAGCAGGCTCATAAGACGACCCAGCGTCGCCATAGTGCGTTCACCGAATACGTGCGCAACAACCGTCTTCCGGAGCCTGTCATACGCGTAAAACAGCCAGCGCTGGCGCGATTTAGCCCCGACGTAGCCCCACTGTTCGTCCATTTCCGCGCAGACGATGACGTCACTGCCCGGCTGTATGCGCGAGGTTACCGACTGCGGCCTGAGTTTTTTAAGTGACGTAAAATCGTGTTGAGGCCAACGCCCATAATGCGGGCGGTTGCCCGGCATCCAACGCCATTCATGGCCATATCAATGATTTTCTGGTGCGTACCGGGTTGAGAAGCGGTGTAAGTGAACTGCAGTTGCCATGTTTTACGGCAGTGAGAGCAGAGATAGCGCTGATGTCCGGCAGTGCTTTTGCCGTTACGCACCACCCCGTCAGTAGCTGAACAGGAGGGACAGGTGATAGAAACAGAAGCCACTGGAGCACCTCAAAAACACCATCATACACTAAATCAGTAAGTTGGCAGCATCACCCGCTTCCGATATGGTTGGCCGTAACATGATGGACCACTCCGGCTTCCACTGTTCGTTTCTGACGAAAGAACCGGTCTGGCTGGGCAGAGGTCCGGCGCAGAGCAGCTGTATGGTCGGCTACCGTGACGGCGACTTCCGACGCGACTACTCCGCGAACAAAGTGATCCTCAACAATATTTCCCGTGTGGTCACCGCAACGCAACAGGCGATGAAAAAAGGCCTGGTCGGCAAAGCACTGGATGAGGAGATTCGCTACCGCGCAGTCCATAGCGTGGATCTCTCCATCAGTCTGGAACCGCTGCCCGATCCGGAAAACCGTCTGACGCTGAGCAAAACCCGTAAAGATCCGCATGGCTTGCCCTGCCCCGATATTTATTACGACGTGGGTGATTATGTCCGTAAGGGCGCGGAAGCTTCTCACGCGCAGCTGGAGCATATCGGGCAGCTGTTTGACGCCAAAGAATTCACTATCAGTCAAGGCCTGAATGCCAATAACCACATTATGTGTGGGGTTATCATGGGGGAAAATGCAAAAGAGGCGGTTGTGGACGGCAATTGTCGGGCATTTGACCATGAAAATCTCTGGCTGCCCGGGGGAGGCGCCATCCCCTCCGCCAGCGTGGTGAACAGTACGCTGACCATGGCGGCGCTGGGGCTGAAGGCCGCTCATGACATCAGCCTGCGCATGAAGGGGGACGCATGAAACAGCTGTTGATGGCAACGTCACTCATGGCAGCGTTGACGTTAAGCGCTCCGGCAGAGCAGACCGATCTGACATTGTTGCGCCAGGGGGAACAGGTCGCCATTGCTTCGGATTGTCAGGCATGCCACACCGCTCCGGGCAGTGCAACCGCCTTCAGCGGCGGTTATGCGATCGCCTCGCCGATGGGTGTGATCTATTCCACCAATATCACCCCTTCTGCCGACGGCATCGGGCCTTACAGCGAAGCTGAATTTTCGCAGGCGGTACGCCATGGCGTACGCGCTGACGGCGCGCAGCTCTATCCCGCGATGCCTTACACCTCTTACAGCAAGATCACGGATGAAGATTTGCATGCGCTCTATTACTACTTTATGCATGGCGTGAAGCCGGTTGAGCAGAAAAACCGACAAACCAGCCTGCCTTTCCCCTTTAACCTGCGCTTCAGCATGTTCTTCTGGAACCTGATGTTTGCGGACGATAAGCCTTACCTGAGCGATGACAGCCAGAGTGCTGAGTGGAATCGGGGTAACTATCTGGTTAACGGCCTTGCGCACTGTAACACCTGTCATACGCCGCGCGGAGTATTGATGCAGGAGGCAGGCAACCGGCCGCTGGCTGGTGCGCCGATCGGCAGCTGGTACGCGCCTAACATCACATCCGATGCGATAAGCGGAATCGGTGGCTGGCGTAACGATGAGCTGGTTCAATACCTTAAGACCGGCCGGGCTGAGGGCAAAAACCAGGCGGCGGGCGGCATGGCCGAAGCGGTGGAGCATAGCCTGCAGTATCTGTCCGACAGCGATTTGAAAGCGATAGCGGTTTATCTTAAAAGCACGACGCCAATCCGTGACGAAGGCGACACGCAACCCGCCTACAGCTTTGGCAAACCAGCGGATGTGGAGAACAGCATACGCGGACGTAACGCCAATAACGCCAATCACTCACTGACGAATGGCGCGGCACTGTTCAGCGGCAACTGCGCCAGCTGTCATCAGCCAGACGGAGCCGGCAGCGCTAATCAGGCTTACCCTTCGCTGTTCCACAATACCGCGACGGGCATGCATAACCCAGCCAATCTGATTGCCGCTATTCTGTTTGGCGTGCAGCGCAACACCGCCGCGGGTCAGGTACTGATGCCGGGCTTCAGCTCACCCTCTTATGTTGACAAGCTGAGCGATGCGCAGGTCGCTGATATCAGTAATTTCGTGCTGGCGCATTACGGTAATCCAGAGGTCACCGTGAGTGCAGGTGACGTTGCCTGGGTGCGTCAGGGCGGCCACCCGCCGCTGCTGGCCAGGGCGCAACCGTGGATTATGCCGGGCATAGTGGCGTTGATCGTCATTCTGCTTGCGGTATGCGCAGGATTAACCTGGCGGCGCCGACGTCGGATAGCCCGAGACAATGGATGATTGCAGGCGTCAATCCGCTCTGTGCATCGGCACAGAGCGGATGATGGCATTGCGGGAAGCGGGCGGAACGCGGATGCGATGCGCCCGTATAAAAACAGGCAATCAGGACGCGACTTTTGTCATCTGCGCTGGCGCGGCGCTGACCAGGCTGATGCAGTGTGAAACGATATGGGAAAGAGCAGGTGAAATATCGACCGGGATAACATCGCCTTCCTCTTCGCCAGGGACTTCCAGCGTAGCAAACTGGCTTTGCAGAAGCGCCTCCGGCATAAAATGGCCCTGTCGTTGCCGCATGCGGTTCAATACAAACTGATAATCACCCTGCAACCAGATAAAACGCACATGCGCATTGCCCGCGCGCAGCGTATCGCGATAGCGTTTCTTCAGTGCGGAACAGACCAGAACACCCGCTTCGTTTTTCTGGCCCAGGCTAAAAATCACGTCGGAAATACGCGTGAGCCAGGGCAGACGATCCTCATCGTTCAGCGCCTGTCCGGCAGCCATTTTCAGGATATTTTCACGCGGATGAAGGTCGTCGCCGTCAAGGAATTTCGCATTCAGCGCCCTGGCGAGCGCCATGCCTACGGAGGTTTTTCCGGTGCCGGATACGCCCATTAAAATGATACATGGTACTGCCATAGCCAGATCCTCCCTGTTATACCGCCGCCAGCATGCCGCCATCGACGAACAACAGATGCCCGTTAACGAAATCGGACGCTTTTGACGAAAGAAACACCGCCGCACCCACCAGTTCTTCAGGATTGCCCCAACGCGCGGCAGGGGTACGCTTGCATAACCAGTCGGTGAATTCTTTATTGTCTGCTAACGCCTGGGTCATCGGCGTGCGGAAATAGCCCGGGGCGATACCGTTAACCTGGATATTATGACGCGCCAGCTCCACGCACATGCCGCGCGTCAGCATTTTTACCGCACCTTTTGCCGCCGCGTAAGGCGTAATGGTATCCCGACCCAGTTCGCTTTGCATTGAACAGATATTGACAATTTTGCCCTTTTTGCGCGCAACCATTTTTTTTGCCACGCATTGCGAGACGATGAATACGCCGGTCTGGTTGGTTGCAATAATATCGTTCCACTCATCAAGCGGAAATTCGGTAAAAGGATGGCGGCGTTGAATGCCGGCATTGTTAAATAACACATCAATCGGGCCTATGTTATTTTCAATATCCGCAACCGCCTGTTCCACCGCACGGGCATCGGCAACGTCAAACAGAGAAGTATGGGCTTTGAAACCTTCATCGCGTAATCGCATGGCAGCCTTTTCTGCCCGCTCTGCATGCGTGCCGTTGATGATGATTTCTGCCCCCTGTTGCGCCAGACCACGGGCCATAATGAAACCAATGCCCTGGGCGGCGCCGGTTATCAATATCCGTTTGTTGTTTAAGCTGAAAAGATCGTTCATCAACAAACCTGCCTTGTTTTGCCATTCATAACGCCTATATCACGGTTTTATGGCGTATAAAACTGTGACGGACGTCACTCTAATCCGTGTTACAAAACCCGGTTACCTTTGTTGTGAACTGTGGCAGGTCAGGCAGCCGAAATGGGCGGATCCGGTATCGGCGAATAATTCCTTTTCCCTCTGCCGGCAGGCATAATAATGTGATGGAATCGCCGTCTGACGGACATGAATAATGAAAATGCAACGCATAACGTTACATGATATCGCTACGCTGGCGGGCGTAACAAAAATGACGGTTAGTCGCTATTTACGCACGCCGGAAAAAGTAAAGGCGGAAACGGCGGAACATATCGCGAAAGTGATTGCGGAGGTTGGCTACCAGCCTGACGCCGATAATTCCGCCATGATCGGCAATACCCTGCCCCGCATCGGCGTGCTTATTCCTTCCTTTCATAATCAGATTTTTGCCGATTTGCTGGCAGGTGTGGAATCCGTTACCCGCGTACAGGGTTATCAGACGCTGGTGGTAAATTACGATTACGATCGCCAGCGCGAAGAAGAAAAGATCGCTACGGTATTGGCTTTTAATATTAAGGCATTGCTTCTGACTGAATCCGTGCATACGGTGCGCGCAGAAAAATATCTGAAAGCTGCAGGCATCCCGATTGCGGAAGTGATGGGCCTGACTCAGACGCCCGGACGCATCAGCGTAGGCTTCAATAATCACCGCGCCGGTCTGGATATGACGAATATGCTGCTGGCCAGCGGTAAAAAACACATTATCTATTTTGGTTCGATGTCCGATACGCGTGATGAACAACGCTATGCAGGCTATTGCGAAGCCATGACGGCGGCCGGACTCCCAGCGGGGCGCATAGCGCCGAATAAAATTTCTTCGGTTTCCATCGGTACAGGCATGATGACTCTGGCGCGGCAGATCTATCCCAATATGGATGGCATTCTCTGTACCAATGATGATCTGGCCGTTGGCGTATTGCAGGAGTGTCGCGCCGCAGGCATTCTTGTCCCCGATCAAATGGCGATCGCAGGTTTTCACGGGCTGGAAATCGGGCAGGTAACAACGCCGCAATTGGCCAGCGTGGTCACGCCGCGCTTCGAAATGGGCAAGGTCGCCACAGAAATTCTCATTAAAAAGATCCATCAACAACCCACCATCGAGCAGGTCGATTTGCATTATCGTCTGTCGATGGGCGCTACCATCTGAAATGTGTCACCCGATATAGCCGAATCGCCGTCACGATCACGCCATCAGTAACAGAGTTTCTTAACACTTTTTCATGTGATATTTATCACAAAAAAATACGTCAGAACGCCTTTAATAGTATCCATCTCAGGTAACGGAATGATTAAAGGAACGCTCATGACGCAACAAGCCCGCCCGAATATTTTACTGATTGCCCCGGTGCTCGATTCTCTGCTTGACCGTCTCAGCTCCGCCTTTGAGGTGCATCGTCTGTATGAACAGGATGAACCGCTGGCCTGGCTTGCCGCCGAGGGGACGCGCGTTCAGGCCGTTGTCACGCGTGGCGATGTCGGTATCAGCAATGCCGTACTGGAACAATTACCGCAGATCGGGCTGATTGCGATCTTCGGCGTAGGTACTGACGCCGTTGACCTTGATTATGCTCGCAAAGCGAATATTGCCGTCACCATCACTTCCGGCGTGCTGACTAACGATGTTGCTGACATGGCGATGGGACTGCTGCTGAGCGGCGCACGGCGCCTGTGTCTCGGCGATCGCTTCGTACGTGAAGGCCAGTGGCTCAGGCAAGCTCCCGCGCTCGGCACCCAGGTCAGCGGCAAGCGAGTCGGCATCGTGGGCATGGGCAATATCGGCCGCGCGATCGCTCAACGCGCGACGGCGTTTGATATGTCGGTATCCTATATCAGTTGTACGCCGAAACCGGAGCTTCCCTATACCCGGTGCGGGGACATTTACACCCTGGCGCGGGAAAATGATTTCCTGATCGTCGCCGCCTCCGGCGGCGCGGCAAACCGTGGACTGATCGATGCCTCGGTTCTTGAGGCGATGCCGGCGCACGCCTGGTTGGTCAATATCGCTCGCGGAACGCTGGTAGATGAAAACGCCCTGATTCAGGCGTTGCAGCGTAAAGCCATTGCTGGCGCCGCGTTAGACGTCTTCGAAGAAGAACCTCATGTCCCTGAAGCGCTTATCGCGCTGGATAATGTGATATTGCAACCACACGTCGGCAGCGCGACAGCGGAAACACGTCAAAAAATGAGCGATGTCGTTTTTGCTAATGTCGACGCGTTTTTTAAAGGGCGCCCCTTACCCAACGCTGTTTAATCCCGCATTCATTTTTATTCAGGCACTCACGATGTTGTTACCAACATCGTTAGCGCCGTACGTTCCGTAAATTCACAGAGGGCGCTGTATGGATAATAAAATACCGGGGACTCGGTGGTTACGTGTCATTGCCCCCATTCTGATTACCTGTATTGTTTCTTTTATGGATCGGGTAAATATCAGTTTCGCTTTGCCCGGAGGAATGGAACAGGATTTGGCGATAAGCAGCCAGATGGCGGGTATCGCCAGCGGCATCTTCTTTATCGGTTATCTGTTTTTGCAGGTGCCCGGCGGCCGGATTGCGGTAAACGGCAGTGGTAAACGTTTTATCGCCTGGTCGCTTGCCGCCTGGATGGCGGTCTCGATTGCGACCGGCTTCGTCACTAATCATTATCAACTGCTGGCGCTGCGCTTTATTCTTGGCGTGTCTGAAGGCGGCATGCTGCCCGTGGTGCTGACCATGGTCAGCAACTGGTTTCCGGAAAAAGAGCTGGGCCGTGCCAACGCGTTTGTCATGATGTTTGCGCCGCTGGGTGGCATGTTTACTGCGCCGATATCCGGCTGGATTATCAACGCCTTCGACTGGCGCTGGCTATTTATTATCGAGGGATTGCTTTCTGCCGCGGTGCTGCTGGTGTGGTGGCTGGTCATCAGCGATCGGCCTGAAGAGGCACGCTGGCTCCCGGAGCGCGAGCGCGAATACCTGATTCGCGAACTGCAACGCGAGCGCGAAGCGCGGCGCGATCAGCAACCGGTAAGCCGTGCGCCGCTGAAAGATGTATTCCGTAACAAAGGCCTGATGAAGCTGGTAGCGCTAAACTTTTTTTACCAGACGGGCGATTATGGCTACACCCTGTGGCTCCCGAGTATCTTAAAAAATCTGACTGGCGCCAATATGGCGGGGGTCGGTGTGCTGGCTGTGCTGCCTTTCGTGGCGACGATTGCCGGTATCTGGCTGATTTCCTTGTTCAGCGATCGTAGCGGGAAGCGGCGTGTATGGATAATGGCGTCGTTATTCTGCTTCGCCGCAGCCTTGCTGGCCTCCGTTATACTGCGCAACCATATTATCGCAGCTTATATTGCTCTGGTGATTTGCGGCTTTTTCCTCAAGGCGGCAACCAGTCCGTTCTGGTCCATTCCGGGAAGGATTGCGACTCCCGAAGTGGCTGGTAGCGCACGCGGCGTAATCAACGGTCTCGGCAACCTCGGCGGATTCTGCGGCCCTTATCTGGTGGGCATAATGCTCTATCTCTATGGTCAAAATGTGGCAATCTGCGCGCTTGCCGCTTCGCTGATCATTGCCGGGATACTCGCCATTTCTCTGCCGAAAGCATGTGACCTGACAGAAACGCAGCGACGCGAACGCCTTCAGCAATCAGGGATGCGACAGCAGACACGCCATAGCGGATGACCTTGAGGTCTCGCTTATCAAGCGAACGCAGCTGGCCATCCCGCACGCTGATTCGGCAATGTCCCGACGCATAATTTTATAACATGATCAAAGTCATTACCCAGGCCTCATTTTTTCATGAAGCCTGAGTTTTTATTGGACTTTCACTTTAACAACCAAATAAGGGGGACGTCTCAGATCCTTGCCATCATTAAGCTCTGCCAGTCGATTCCATTGCCCTAAGGTCGCATAAAGAAAACCGTTTTTGTAAGCCAGCCCGTCAGGCCATACATAGTTTTTTTCATCATGAGAAAGCAAACTATAGTTTCCCTTTGCATCTCTTTTAATCAGGGACTGCTGTTCATAAGCGCCAAAGTAAAGATTACCGGCGGAATCTTCCGCCAATCCATCATTAGCAGGATGCTGGCCTTCGAAATGAACAGCAGCCTCAATAGCCTTTTCATTTTTAGAAAAATCACTCAACACCGCGGTATCAATACTGTAAAGGTTGCGCCCGTTTAATACTGTCCAGTACAGTTTTTTACTGTCAGGACTCAAACTTACGCCATCTGCGCCTCCCAAAGGAAAGCTTTGGTGGTTAAAATCATATTGGTGGGGCTGACCTTCAAGAAAAGCGATATATCCCGGCTCAGGAGAGGTCGAATAGTGGTTTGTCAGGACTTCCCTCTGCTTTCCTGAAGCGATATCAATAATCACCAGTGAATAATGTTGTTCAAACCCTGAATTTGCAATATAGATTTCCCCCTGATCGCCATGTGTTAAATCCACACGCAAATCATTATAATGAGAACCTGAATTCAGGACCGGCTTATGAATGACAATATTATGAATAACCTTATTGCTTTTTGTGTCGATAGCGACAACTTTAGCCGCTCCCTCAGGTATCTCTTTATTTCCGGCAATCTTGCCGTCATCAAGCACCCAGAGCACGTCATTTTTATCCATATACATGCCATGAGGTGAAACAAGCCAGTGGTCATAATCCTGTTTATTTTTCAGACCTAACGTATTATCAGGATAAGGCACCAGCTTATTGCCTTTGACTTCTGCCAATGAATACCAGTTATGGTTATCCGCATGTCGGGGAAAACCTAAAAACACTCGATTACTGGAGCTAACCGCAATGCCGGATGGATCCGGATAGGGAGGGTTAATACTGGCGACAACTTCTGGTTTGGTATTAGCCGTTGCTGGCTGTATTAAAAACAGGGAAGCAGATACCGCACAAAAAAATAATTTTTTCCTCATCAGACTGATTCCTGTGTTGTAAATGATTTTATTAAAAGTCTAGTTTGAAAAAATAAATTTGCGCGCAGGGCTTCTCGTCAGGGAATAATTCCGATCAGATTTCAGGGTGTTATTTAGTTTTACGTTTTTACCGGCACGATGTTCGCAGGCGGCAAATCAGGCGTCTCTTTCTCTATCCACAATCTGTTGTGGATTGCTGTGGCAGGTAATTTTCTGTTGGCTCTGTATGCGGCGTCGCTGGGCTGGATAGCAGCGCGTAGCGGGCTTAATACCGTTCTGATGGGACGTTTCTGCTTTGGGAGGTCGGCAGCAAACTGGCTGATTTTATACTCGGTTTCGCCGAACCGGGATGGTATGCATGGGGTACGGCAACGGTCTCTCTTTAGTGAAAATTCTGGATTTACCGTCCACCCTAATCATCCCCTTGATGGTGTTGTTGGGCATTCTTTTTTGTATTACCGCTCTGGTTGGCTATAAAGGCCTGGATGTTCTTTCCCGTATTCCAGTCCCGCTGATGTTTGCTTTGCTGATAGTGGCGATGTTTATTGCAACTGATCGTGCTGGCGGCTGGCGGGCCATGACGAAAATCGAACCAACAGGAACCATGGGTTGGTCCGCAGCCATCACAATGGTTTTTGGCACCTTCGCCAGTGGGGCGACCCAGGTGACTCACTGGACCCGGCTGGCCAACTCCAGCAGCACGGCGATTGTTTCAAGCATGATTAGCTTCCTGTTGGGCAATGACCTGATGAGCGTTGCCGAGGCAGGGTGCTTGCTGATTACTGGTTCCATCGCCATGGCCACTATCCGGAAGCGGCAGCGCCGTTTCGCTGCGGAGTGATATCGGCATCAGCCGTCGCCAGTATGCCGCACTGCGGCATACTGGCGACGGCGCGCTGCTTATAAGCCTGGACGTTCCGGCAGGCTTCCTGCCGCCAGCATAACATCTGCACGCTTGATAAATTGCTCACTGACCTGGCTGATACTCATCGGCCTGCCAATATAATAACCCTGTAAATTGTCGCACTTCAGATAAGTGAGTTGCTCAAGCTGGAGCGGCGTTTCTACTCCTTCTGCGGTAACGTTAAGCGCATACGCTTTTCCCAGTCCTATCATATTTTCGACAATCAGACGGGCCTGGGAAGAGTCCGTCATGGGAAAGATAAAGGATTTATCCAGCTTAATACCGTCAAAAGGAAATGACCTTAGGTAGCTCAGGGAAGCGTATCCGGTTCCAAAATCATCAATCAGTATTCTCACGCCGAGCGCTTTAATCTGCTGCATGACCTGCTGCGTCTGTTCGGGATTATGAAGCGCTGCATTTTCCGTCACCTCGATTTCAAGCCGATGACCTTCCAGCCCGGTTTGTTCCAGTACGGAAAGAATGCGCTTAAAGAAGCCTTTATCCTGGAGCTCGGAAGCGGATATGTTTACGGAGACAGACATATGCGGCAGACAGCGGAGCGTATCCCTGCAGGCCTTGAGCAGAACCCAGTCACTGAGCGCATAAATCAGCCCGGTCTCTTCAGCCATGGGGATAAATTGATTTGGCATCAATGTGCCGTGGCGGGGATGCCGCCATCTTACCAACGCTTCTACTGCACTTACCCGAGCCAGTTTCACGTCATAACGGGGTTGATAAACAAGACACAGCTGATCGTTCTGAATAGCCTCACGTAATTCGTGTTCCATTTCGCGGCGCTGCACGATTTTTTCGCCCATATCCCTTTGGTAAAAGACCCAGTTGTTACGTCCAGCACTCTTTGCACTATAAAGCGCAATGTCAGCAAAGCGAAGCAGGTCACTGGCATTGCTGGTGTCATGTGGCGCAAAAGCAATTCCAAGGCTCGCCCCGATAAAAATTTCAGTTCCATTCACAAGGAAGGGACGGCTAATTTCATTGACGATACGCCTGCACAGATCCTCCACACTCTTTCTGTTTTGGATATCCGGCAACAGGATAGTGAACTCATCTCCTCCCAGACGGGCCACGAGACCCATCTCATCGATACAATGGCGCAGGCGACCGGAGACTTCATGCAGCACTTTATCTCCGGTCGCATGACCATACAGATCGTTGACCGGTTTGAATTTATCCAAATCGAGCATAATCATTGTCAGCGCACATTCAGGATCGGGCAACGCATCCAGCTTACCGTTAAGAAACTCTTTCATTTGTACCCGGTTAGGTAAGCCGGTAAGTTCATCATAATGCGACAGATAATGGACGCGTGCATTCGCTTCAACCTCCAGCGTCACATCCGTCGCTGTACCGCGGTACCCGAGTTTTCCTCCGGAAAAGGTAACGCGCCTGACGGTCAGGTTGCAGTAGCGGGTACGCTGCTGCGCGGACAGGTAACGGCATTCACGTAACCGGAGGTTGCCTCCCGTCATGAGCAGCTCAGCCAGCTGTAAGGACACCTTTTCATCCTTCAGTAAAAAATCGCTGACGCGTTTTCCCGTCCAGTCTGTTATCTGATAGCCAGTAAGCGCAGGAAAGCGATCGGAAATCCAAATCAATCTTTGATGTTCATCCGCTTCCCAGAGCCAGTCCGTGGTCGTTTCAGCCATATCCCTGAATCGGATCTCGCTGGCAGATAGCGCCAGCCGACTCTGCTCAAGCAGGAAAGCGTTTTCATCACTAATGCGGGCCTTACGAAACGCATTTCGCATCAGTAAAAAGGCGGTGAAAAATGTACCCAGCATCAGTAAAACAATCAGGGGTAGCAGAGTGGACAAAAGCGCTGCGCCGGGTTCCGCACTGCGCCAGACAAAAGTGACGCTTCCCCCGGTTGCGGGCAACGTCAGACTATTTTCGGGAAAGGCTTTGAAGGGCGTCTTGCTGACATGAACGTTTTCGATGCCATATTCCAGTCCGGCCTCAGTGAGTTTTTTATCCGTCAGTTTATCCGCGAAAATCATCATGGAAGGCGGGCCTGCCATGGGTTTTACGCTGAGGTCTCCCCCCGTAGAGATCCAGGCTGCACTGATCAGCATAGCCTCTCCATTTGCGCTGATCAGTCGGCTAACAGCCTTGCCGCCTGTCTGTTCAAGCTGCATGGCCAAACTTTTCAGGATTTTTTTGCCTGCCCACTGCTCAAAAGGTTCGAGACGTTTATTTCCATTCAGAACGCTGTATCGCGTCTCTCCGTTCGGCGCAGGTAATGGTCCCAACTTATTGATAGTGTTTTATGTTCAGATAATGCCCGATGACTTTATCATGCAGCTCCACCGATTTTGAGAACGACAGCGACTTCCGTCCCAGCCGTGCCAGGTGCTGCCTCAGATTCAGGTTATGCCGCTCAATTCGCTGCGTATATCGCTTGCTGATTACGTGCAGCTTTCCCTTCAGGCGGGATTCATACAGCGGCCAGCCATCCGTCATCCATATCACCACGTCAAAGGGTGACAGCAGGCTCATAAGACGACCCAGCGTCGCCATAGTGCGTTCACCGAATACGTGCGCAACAACCGTCTTCCGGAGCCTGTCATACGCGTAAAACAGCCAGCGCTGGCGCGATTTAGCCCCGACATAGCCCCACTGTTCGTCCATTTCCGCGCAGACGATGACGTCACTGCCCGGCTGTATGCGCGAGGTTACCGACTGCGGCCTGAGTTTTTTAAGTGACGTAAAATCGTGTTGAGGCCAACGCCCATAATGCGGGCGGTTGCCCGGCATCCAACGCCATTCATGGCCATATCAATGATTTTCTGGTGCGTACCGGGTTGAGAGGCTGTGTATGTGAACTGTAACTGCCATGTTTTACGGCAGTGAGAGCAGAGATAGCGCTGATGTCCGGCAGTGCTTTTGCCGTTACGCACCACCCCGTCAGTAGCTGAACAGGAGGGACAGGTGATAGAAACAGAAGCCACTGGAGCACCTCAAAAACACCATCATACACTAAATCAGTAAGTTGGCAGCATCACCGCAGTTCAATATCAGCGTTGCGGAACGATTGATATAAAAAAACGACCGGCTCGGCGCCGGTCGGTTGCTTATGTTACCCGCTTACAGGTAGGTAAATTCCGCGTCCTGCGTTCTGGCCGAATCCAGGCCGATCATCACCTTGAATTTGCCCGGTTCCGCCACCTGCTGCATCTTCTGATTCCAGAACTTCAGCGCGTCGACATCAATCGGGAAACGCACGGTTTGCGATTCGCCCGCCTTCAGCATAATGCGCTGGAAGCCTTTCAGCTCTTTCACCGGACGACTGACGCTGGCGACCTCATCGTTAAGATAAAGCTGCACCACCGTCGCGCCGTCGCGTTTGCCGGTGTTCGTCACCGTCACGCTCGCCTCTATTTTGCCGTTGCGCGGCATCGTCGCTGAGGACATTTTCACCGGCGACACGCTGAAGGTGGTGTAGCTCAGGCCGTAGCCGAAGGGGAACAGCGGCCCGTTGACGGCGTCATAGTAATGCGACGTGTACTTGTTCGGTTTGGCTGAGTTATAGGGACGGCCGGTCGGCAGATGGTTGTAATAGATGGGGATCTGTCCTACCGAACGCGGGAAGGAGATCGGCAGCTTGCCGGAAGGGTTATAGTCGCCGAACAGCACGTCGGCGATGGCGTTGCCCCCTTCTGTGCCGCTGAACCAGGTCTCCAGCATCGCGTCCGCCTGCTGATACTCATGCGTCAGCGCCAGCGGGCGACCGTTCATCAACACCAGCACCAGCGGTTTACCGGTAGCTTTCAGCGCCGCCAGCAGCTTCTGCTGGCTCTCCGGCAGGGTCAGATCGGTGCGGCTGGAGGCCTCATGCGCCATGCCCTGCGCCTCGCCCACCGCCGCGACGATCACATCCGCCTTCTGCGCCGTGGCGACCGCTTCATCGATCATCTGCTGCGGCGTGCGGCTGTCGACGCTTACCGCCTGCTCATAGAGATTAAGGAAAGCCTGAATCCCTTTATGATCGGTGATGTTCGCGCCTTTGGCGTACAGCAGCGTCGCCTTGCCCTCGGTGGCGTTTTTCATGCCCTGCAACAGCGTGACCGACTGCTTCGCCACGCCCGCCGCCGACCAGCTGCCCATGATATCGCGCTGGCTGTCCGCCAGCGGGCCGATCAGCGCAATGGTGCCTGCTTTCTTCAGCGGCAGCGTCTCCAGACGGTTTTTCAGCAGCACCATACTTTTACGCGCCACGTCGCGCGCGTCTTCACGGTGCAGGCGGCTTTCCGCATTGGTGTCCGCCGGATCGCTCTCCTTCGGCCCCAGATGGCTGTAAGGATCGTTAAACAGCCCCATATCGTACTTCACGTTCAGCACGTGACGCGCCGCGTCGTCAATCTCCGCCTCGCTCACCACGCCGCGCTTCACCAGCCCCGGCAGATATTTGCTGTAGTATTCGTCGCCCATGCTCATATCGATGCCGGACTTCAGCGCCAAGCGCACCGCATCCTGCGGATCGCTGGCGACGCCGTGCTTAATCAGCTCTTTAATCGCGCCGTGATCGCTGATGGTGATGCCTTTGAATTTCCACTCATCGCGCAGCAGATCCTTCAGCAGCCAGCTGTTGGCGGTGGCCGGCACGCCGTTAATGGCGTTCAGAGAGACCATCACCCCGCCGCTGCCCGCATCCAGCGACGCTTTGTACGGCGGCATATAGTCCTGAAACATGCGCTGCGGACTCATGTCGACAGTGTTGTAGTCGCGTCCGCCTTCGATGGCGCCGTAGAGCGCGAAGTGCTTGACGCTGGTCATCAGCGCATAGCGGTCGGCCGGGCTTTTGCCCTGCATCGCCTTCACCATGGCGCTGCCCATCGTCGCCGTCAGGTAAGTGTCTTCGCCGAAGCCTTCCGAACCACGGCCCCAGCGCGGTTCGCGCGTCACGTCCACCATCGGCGCCCAGGTCATATTCAGGCCGTCGTCCGCCGCTTCATACGCCGAGACGCGCCCTACGCGCGCCACCGCCTCGGTATCCCAGCTGGAGGCCAGCCCTAACGGGATCGGGAAAATCGTGCGCTGTCCGTGCACCACATCATAGGCGAAGAACAGCGGAATTTTCAGGCGGCTGAGCTGCATCACCTGATCCTGCATCGCGCGGATATCGGGACGCGTGACGGTGTTGAAAATCGCACCGACCTGGCCGTTTTTGATCATCTCGCGAATCGCGTCTTTCGGGTTATCCGGCCCGACGCTGATCAGCCGCAGCTGACCGATTTTTTCATCAAGCGTCATTTTCGCCAGCAGATCGGTAACGAAGGCGTCGCGCGCCTCAGGCGTCAGGCGATGCGGGCCAAACATATCGTCAGCAAAGGCGGGCTGCACCGCCAGGGAAACAGCAAGGCTCAGGGAGTAAATCCATTTCATCAGATTGGGCTCTCAACAAAAACGCAGGACAGGTTTTATGGTGCTATAGCAATAAGATAGCCACAGTGTGCCACAGGATGAGAATAGCAGGTAGTTTTCCAGGCGGACGCTTTTCCGCCTGAGCTGCTACAGTAAAATCGTCACACATAACAGGACAATGGACATGCACCCTAACCCTAACCCCGCCAGTCAAACCCTGATTAATGAACTGCGTCGCATCGTCGGCGGCAGCCATCTACTGACCGATCCCCGTAAAACCGAACGCTATCGCAAAGGCTTCCGCTCCGGCCAGGGCGACGCCCTGGCGGTGGTGTTCCCCGGCACGCTGCTGGAGCTGTGGCGCGTGCTGAAAGCGGCGGTGGCCGCGGATAAAATCATTCTGATGCAGGCGGCCAATACCGGCCTGACCGAAGGATCGACGCCTAACGGCAACGATTACGATCGCGACATTATTATTATCAGCACCCTGCGAATGGACCGTATTTATCTGCTCGATAAGGGCAAGCAGGTGCTGGCGCTGCCGGGCAGCACGCTGTTTCAGCTGGAAAAAATGCTCAAGCCGCTGGGCCGCGAGCCGCATTCGGTGATCGGCTCCTCCTGCATCGGCGCCTCGATTCTCGGCGGCGTCTGCAATAACTCCGGCGGCGCGCTGGTGAAGCGCGGCCCCGCCTACACCGAAATGGCGCTTTACGCCCAGCTGGATGCACAGGGGCAGTTGAAGCTGGTGAACCATCTCGGCATTGAGCTGGGCAGCACGCCGGAGCAGATCCTTGGCCGACTGGATGATGAAACCTGGCGCGAGAGCGACGTGCGCCACGACGCGCGCCAGGCGTCCGATCATAACTACGTCGAGCGCGTGCGCGATGTGGAAGCGGACACGCCGTCGCGCTTTAACGCCGACGCCAGCCGTCTGTATGAAGCTTCCGGCTGCGCCGGCAAGCTGGCGGTGTTCGCCGTGCGCCTGGATACCTTCGAGGCGGAAAAGAAACAGCAGGTGTTCTATATCGGCACCAACGATACCTCGGCGCTGGAGGATATCCGCCGTCATATCCTCGCCCATTTCCATAACCTGCCGGTGGCGGGCGAATATATGCACCGCGATATGTATGACATCGCGGAGAAGTACGGCAAAGACACCTTTATTATGATCGATAAGCTCGGCACCGATAAAATGCCGCGCTTCTTCACCCTAAAGGGGCGCATCGACGCGATGCTGAGCCATATTCCGCTGTTCCGCCCGCACTTTACCGATAGGATGCTGCAAAAGCTGAGCGCGGTTTTCCCGACCCATCTGCCGAAAAAGATGAAAACTTGGCGCGATCGCTACGAGCATCACCTGATGCTGAAAATGTCCGGCGACGGCGTGGAAGAGGCGCGTCAGTTCCTGAAGGATTTTTTCCGCGAAGGCGGCGGCGACTACTTCGAGTGCACCGACGAAGAAGGCTCGAAAGCCTTTCTGCATCGCTTCGCCGCCGCGGGCGCCGCGGTGCGATACCATGCGGCGCATCACGATGAGGTAGAGGATATTCTGGCGCTGGATATCGCGCTGCGGCGCAACGACCGCGACTGGTTTGAAAAGCTGCCGCCGGAGTTTGACGATAAGCTGGTGCACCGCCTCTATTACGGTCACTTTATGTGCCACGTGTTCCATCAGGATTACATCGTGAAGAAAGGCGTGGACGCGCATGCGCTGAAAGAGAGAATGCTGGAGATCCTTAACCAGCGCGGCGCGGAGTATCCGGCGGAGCATAACGTCGGCCATCTTTACCAGGCGAAGCCGCAGATGAAGGCGTTTTATCAGCAGCTCGATCCGACTAACAGCTTTAACCCCGGCATCGGCAAAACCAGCAAGCGCAAGCACTGGGCCGACTGCGGCTGCGGGCAGGATCGTCACGCGGGCTGAGTTGTTCAGGCCGCCTTTTTACCGCAAAAGGCGGCCTGTGCGTTTACGGCTGCGGCGGCGCTTTCACCACCATTTCGCCATTCTTCTGCTCGATAATCATCGTCTGCGGACGCGACAGCACGATGCCCTCTTTACGCAGGCGCGTCAGAATATCGAACAGCAGATCGCTTTTCGCGCCGGCGATCTGGCGCTGGGTCGCCACGTTGCCGGTGACGCTCAGTACGATGCCCTGCGGCGTCAGATCCTTAAAGCTCACCGACGGTTCCGGCGTGTCGAGAATGCGCTCATTTTCACGGTAAACCCCCAGCAGAATTTCACGCACCTGCACCGGATCGATATCCAGCGGGAAGGTCAGCGTAATGGTCACCACGCCCTGCGCGTTGCCCATAGTAGCGTTACGCACGTTCTGCGAAATCAGCTGCGAGTTCGGCACGATCACCGTGGATTTATCGCCGAGCTGGATCTCGGTGGCGCGCACGTTGATGCGGCGGATATCCCCTTCGATGCCGCTGATACTCACCAGGTCGCCCACCTTCACCGGACGCTCGGTCAGCAGAATCAGGCCGGAGATAAAGTTCTTCACAATCTCCTGTAAGCCGAAACCGATACCGACCGACAGCGCGCTGACGATCCACGCCAGCTTGTTCCACTGCACCCCCATGGTGGAGAGCGTCAGCAGGATCACCAGCACATAGCCGATATTGCTGAACAGCGTCACCAGCGAGACGCGCATGCCGGTATCCATGGTGGTTTTCGGCAGGAAATCGTTATCCAGCCAGCGGCGCACCGAACGCAGCACGTAAATGCCGATCGCCATGCAGAGCAGCGCGTTCACCAGATGAGCAGGCACGATATTGAGCGATTCCAGTCCCTTGCCGCCCCAGAACTCTACCGCTTTTTGCAGCAGTTCAATCGGCGTCGAGGTGCCGAAGGTGCCGTTCAGCACCGCCACCGCCGCGAACAGCAGCAGAATGGTTTTGCCCAATGCCGACAGCAGCGCCGCCGCCTGCGACAGATGACGTTCGTCGATATTCAGCGAGGACTGGATGCGCTTGCCGGTCGGGTTGCTGACCGACAGCAGCGTTTCGCAGCCGTCGACCACCAGATGGCTGAGGAAGTAGAAAGCGCCGCAGACGATGCCGATCCAGACCAGTTCATAGCTAAGGAAGCGCGCCAGCGTGACGTAACCGATAATCAGCGACAGTAAAATTCCCAGACCGACCAGGGTGATCGCCATCTGGATCAGGCCGACCAGCGTCGATTTCGCCTCCGGCGCCTGCCCTTCCTGCACCATACGACGGCGCACGCGGCTGGAGCGGAAGCTGATGGAGAGCGCAGTGGCGCCCACCAGCAGCGCGGTCATGCCGTTCGCCAGAATGGTGGTGCCGACGCTGGTGCCGACGCTGCTGTTCAGCGCCTCAACCGTCTGGAAGATAAACACCAGCGTAGCGGTCAGCGGCGGGAATGGCTTCAGCGCCTGCGCCACTTCGTTAGAGATCGCCGGCAATCGCCAGGACGGGCGACGCGTGGAGAGAAACGCGCGCCCCAGCCCGGCGATCAGACCGCAGAACACGCTGAGCTGCACCAGCCGATCGACAAAATCCTGCACGTCGTCAGAGACCTCGGCGCGGCGGGTGAACGCCTGGTCGATAAAGTTAAATGCCAGCACCACCGCCGCCAGCGTGGTCAGCGCGATCGCCGCGGCGAGGAAGCTGCGGCGCAGCCGCCCTTCCGGCAGCTGGTGAATGCTGATCCAGGCGAGAAACTCTTCGCCGTAGCGCCGTCCCAGCGTGGCGATAGCCACAGCCGCCGCCAGCCAGAGCAGCGTGCCGAGACGCCAGCCCGGTTCCCAGGCGAGCGCGGCGGTATCCACCAGCTCGTCGCGGAAGTTAGCCAGCTTATCGCCGTCCATCTGCTGCGCGCCGAACAGCGGCGCCCAGAAGCGCGGCCCGAAAATACTGCCGGAGTTAAGCGCCAGCTGGGTTTTCAGGTTGTCGCGCCGCAGGTTGACAATCTGCGCGCTGAGGTTGAGCGCCCCGCCTTTGATCGCCTCCGCCTGTTTAATCTGTTCGTCCAGCTTCGCTTTTTGATTTTCCAGCGTGTTGCGCTTGCGCGTCACCTCCGGCGTCTCTTTCACGCCGCTGTCCGCTTTCGGCGCCGGTCCCAGCACTGCCAGCTGCGCCAGCAGCTGCTGACGCTGTGGAATCAGCGCCTGTCCCAGCGTATCGGCGTTGCCCGACAGCTCCAGCGCCATGTCGTTCAGCTGCGACAGCTGCGCGTCATTGGTTTCGCCGGAGACCTGGCCTTTGATTTTGTCGAGGATCTTCTGCATCTTCGGCAGCTCGACCGCTGCATTAACCTTGATCGGGGCTTCTTCTTCCGTTGCGATCGGCTGGTCATCGCCGCCGTCCGCCGCATAAAGGTAAAGCGGCGCCAGCGTCAACAGCGCCAGCAGGCTCGCCCGCATAAATCGTAACCACTTTGACATCGAACGTCGTTCCACTCTGTTTTAGTTCTGCGGCCTCGCCGCAATCGCGCGCCAGTGTATGCTTTTGCCCAACGCTTCACTATAGGAAAGCGGTAAGAAAATTCCTCCTCTAACAATAAGAATTTGTTATGACTCAGCGCCGCGCCGCTGTGTCAGAGTAAGGTTTTTCTCTCGCCAAATGAGGTGCTATGTCTCTCCCCGCCGAACCGCTGCTGATCCGCGATGCCTGCACCGCCGATGTCGCCGCTATGCATGAAATTTACGCCTGGCATGTGCTGTACGGCTGCGCCTCTTTTGAGGAGACGCCGCCCGATGAAGCGGAGATGCGGGCGCGTCTGTTAAAAACACAGTCGCTGGAAATGCCCTGGCTGGTGGCGGAACAGGCGGGCCGCGTCATCGGCTACTGTTACGCCGCCCCGTATCGGCCGCGCCCCGCTTATCGCTTTACCATCGAGGAGTCGATCTATCTGCGGCACGAACTCGGCGGACGCGGCATCGGCAGCGCCCTGCTTGCGGCGCTGATCGCCCGCTGCGAACAGGGACCGTGGCGGCAAATGCTGGCGGTCGTCGGCAACGGCAGGCAAAACGGCGGATCGCTGAAGCTGCATCTGAAGCTGGGATTTCGTGAGGTTGGCGTGCTGCGCGAAGTGGGATTTAAATGCGGAGAGTGGCGCGACACGCTGATTATGCAGCGCGCGCTCTCCTCCGCCACGCGGGCGGAGGAGTAACAGGCTTATTCCACCGCGCTGTCGTCCGCGCTTTGGTTGCTGGCGGTCTGCGATGATTTCTGTTTTCGGTAGGCCAGCGCCGCCGCCGGCACCGGCGCGGACTTGCCGGTTTCCAGCCAGTCGCGCAGGCGTTTGGCGTCGGCGAAGTGGGTATATTTGCCGAAGGCGTCCAGCACCACCAGCGCCACCGGACGCTGCTTGATCACCGTGCGCATCACCAGGCAATGTCCCGCCTGATTGGTGAAGCCCGTTTTAGTCAGCTGGATCTGCCAGTCCGGCTTATAGACCAGATGGTTGGTGTTGCGGAAAGGCAGGACGTAGTCAGGGTTGCTAAAGCGCGCCATATCCTCATGCGTGGTGCTGAGCTGCCCCAGCAGCGGATAGCGTTTGGTGGCGATCAACAGCTTCGTCAGATCGCGGGCGGTCGATACGTTATGGATCGACAGACCGGTCGGCTCAACGTAGTGGGTGTTGGTCATGCCCAGCGCGCGCGCTTTGGCGTTCATCGCGCGGATAAAGGCGTCGTAGCCGCCCGGATAGTGATGCGCCAGGCTGGCGGCGGCGCGGTTTTCAGAGGACATCAGCGCCAGCAGCAGCATATTTTTACGGCTGATTTCGCTGTTCAGGCGTACGCGAGAGAAGACGCCGCGCATTTCCGCCGTATGGCTGATATCGACTTTCAGCATCTCATCCATCGGCAGGTGCGCATCAAGCACCACCATCGCCGTCATCAGCTTGGTGATGGAGGCGATCGGCCTGACCCGGTCGGGATGGCTGGCGTACAGCACTTTATTGGTGTTCAGATCGACGATCATCGCGCTGCCGGAGGCGATTTGCGGCTGGGAGAGCGGCGCAGGCGTATTTAACGGCGACGCGGCCAGCGCCTGGCCGGTCAAACCCTGCGCGGAAAAAAGAAAAGCCAGGCTCAACAACGAATAACGAAATTTTGCGGGCATCGTTTAACAACTTACCAATAGGATTGCGCGCTGTGTGCAACACAGGCTGCCGTCGCGGAAACAGGCATGTGCGGCGGCTGGCAGGCAGCATAATACGCTGGCGACTCAGTAAATTCCTATCGAAGATTCGTTTCCGGGCGTAAACAGCCGCCGTCGCAGGCAACGGCGGCGATGATTCAGCCCAGTCGGTAGCCATAACCCCACAGCAGCACCGTCAGCGCCAGCAGCACCTCAAACAGCAAAATGCCGATCGCCAGCGTCGAGCCGGAGAAGCGCAGACTCTCGTCGCGGTCGATGTTCAGCAGCTCAGGAATGCCGACATAGAGCAGGTAGCCGGTGTAGGCCAGCGCCAGCGCGCCGACCAGCACGCAAAGCCAGACCAGCGGATAGAGCGCGACGATCCCGCTCAGGAACAGCGGCGTGGCGACATAACCGGCGAACACCGTACAGCGCTGGATGCTGGGTCGCTGCGGATAGTCGCGCGCCATCCAGTGAATCACTCGCCCCATCACCGCCACGCCGCCTAAAATCACCAGATAGAACAGCACCGCCAGCATCAGTCCGGTGGAGAGATCCAGCGGCACGGTGCGCCCGGCGCCCAGCCGCCACCCCAGCTGCGTGGTGCCGATCAGCGCGCAGATTACCGGAATCGCCGCCATCAGCAGCACATGGTGCGTGTAATGATGGGAAACCGTTTCGTTTTCCCGTTTGATATCGCGCATTTCCCGATCGGGATGCGCCAGCAGACCCCAGACATGGTTCATCGCTTGCCCCTCCACTTCCTCTGGCCGCCCGCGGCGGCTTTTCCTCAAGTATAATTCGCCTGCTTATTTTTTCACCAACAGCTCAATGCCTTTTCAATGCGCCGCGCTTTTTTGTGATGAAGGTGTTAACGACGTATACACTTACCCAGACGCTAAAAGAAAAGGGATGGTGAATTTTGCATTTTGATATCAACCAATTAATCGAACAGTATGGCTATCTGGCGGTGGTGATTGGCTGTATTGCCGAAGGAGAGACTTTCGCGTTGCTGGGCGGCGTGATCGCCCATGAGAAGCTGCTGCGCTACAGCGGCGTGGTGCTGGCGGTGGCGCTCGGCGGCTTTTTAGGCGATCAGCTGCTGTTCTGGATCGGACGACGCTTCGGCACCCGTATTCTGCGTCGCTTCAAGAAGCATCAGGGCAAGCTGAAGCGCGCCAACAGCATGATCCGCCGTCATCCGGTACTGTTTATTATCGGGGTGCGCTTTATGTACGGCTTTCGCACCATCGGCCCGATTATCATCGGCGCCAGCCGCCTGCGTCCGATGAAATTTCTGATTTTCAACGCCATCGGTGCGTTTCTCTGGGCGGTCATCTTCGTTACGCTCGGCTATTTCGCCGGCGAGATGATCGCGCCCTGGCTGCACCGGCTCGATCATCACCTCAAGCACCTGCTGTGGCTGGTGGGCGCGGCGCTGCTTGTCCTGCTGCTGCGCATGGCGTTCCGCCACTGGTCGAGCCGACGCCATAATGACTAAAAACGCAGCTGGGCGCGCGCGTTAAAGAAGCGGCGGTAACCGAGCCAGGCGGCGATAATGGTGGAGATCGCTGCGGTGCCGAGCAGCATAAAGGTCACCATAATCTGAAACTTAATCGCCTGCATCGGATCGATACCGGCGAAAATCAGCCCCGACATCATTCCCGGCAGGCTGACCAGCCCGACGGTTTTCGCCGCGTCGACCGTCGGGATCATCGCGGCGCGAATGCTGTCGCGCACCAGCGTCGCCGAGGCGCGCTTCACCGACGCGCCGAGGCTGAGCATCTCCTCTACTTTTTGCCGGTTATCGGCGAAACGCTGGTTCAGCTGGGTAAAGCAGAGCCCTACCGCCACCATCGCGTTGCCGGCGATCATGCCGGAAATCGGGATCACCTGCATCGGTACAAAGGCGATGGCGCCGCTCAGCACCAGAATAGTCAGCGTCAGGCCAGTGCCGACGCCGATCGCCGCCAGCGAAATCCAGAAGGCGTTGCCGATTCGTTTGCTGCGCTTACGCGCGTTCAGCGCCGCGTTGACGCAGATAAACAGCACCATCAGCAGCGTCAGCCAGCGGTTATTAAAATCAAACAGGTAGTGCAGTACGTAACCGACGAGGGTGAGCTGCACCACCGCGCGGGTGACGCTCCACAAAATATCCTTGTGCAGCCCCAGCTTCTCTTTCTGGCTGACGAACAGCGCCACCAGCACCAGCAGGCAGGCGAGCGCCAGCGAGGTATTATCGATCGCGGGATGGTTCATTGCGCCGCCTCCGTATTTAATCCCAGGGAGATAACGCGCGCGCCGTCAGCGGTCTCCTGCGCGTCGTGACTGATCCAGAGCACGCTCATGCCATGCTGCCGCGCCATCTGCTGAATCAGCGTTTTGACCTGCGCTTTGTTCTCCGCGTCGAGCGCGCTGGTGACTTCATCCAGCAGCAGCAGCGCAGGCGGAAACTGGAGATTGCGCAGCAGCGCCACCCGCTGACGCTCGCCGCCGGAAAGCGCGTCGATCGGTTTATCCAGCAGATCGGGCGCCAGATTCAGCTGCGCCAGCTGGTCGCACAGCGCCTGCTTTTCCGGCTGCCGCTGACGGATCTGCCAGGGAAACGCCAGGTTGTCGTAGACGGTATCGCCAAACAGCTGCGGCGTCTGAAAGCAGTAGGAGACCTGCCGACGCCAGGCCTCCGGCCCCAGATCGTCGCTGCTTTTGCCGTTCAGCGTAACGCTGCCGCCGGTGGGCGTCAGCAGCGAGGCGATGATTTTCAATAAGGTGGTTTTACCGCTGCCGGAAGGACCGGTCAGCCAGGCGAACTCTTGCCGGTGCAGCGTAAACGAAATGGGGGCCAGCAGGCTTTTCTCCGCCAGCCGATAGCTGACGTCCTTTACCGCCAGCAGTGGAGTTTCCGTGGACATAAACGCTTCCTTCTCTGTTTTGCCGCGCATGATAGCGCGGAAGAAAGCGGAACGGAAAAGCAAAACGGGAGATCAGGGGAACGCGATTCCCTGTGTGCAGGCGAGACGCGGAGCAAGCGTCAGGCGACATGCGCCTGACGCCTGAAACACGCGCGTCGGAGAGTTACGTTTCCGAGGCCTGCGCCGCCGCGAACTGTGGATTGGCGAGCATAAAGCCGCCATCGATGATAAAGGACTGGCCGGTGGTATAGCTGGACCATTCCGAGCAGAGCCAGGCGACCATGCTGGCGATTTCGCGCGTATCGCCGGGCCGTCCGGCGGGAACGTGCGGCAGCGGAATGCGGTGAGCGTCGGCATTCTCCATATTATTCATCGGCGTGGCGATGGCGCCGGGCGCGACCGCGTTGACCAGAATATTGTGCGGCAGCAGGCTGAGCGCCATCGCTTTGGTCAGGCCGCCCAGCGCATGTTTGGCAGCGGTATAGGCGACCGATCCAGGCAGCGGCGTATGCTCATGCACCGAGGTGATATTGATGATGCGTCCGCCCTCGCCCTGCTTCACCATCTGTCGCGCGGCGATCTGGCTGCAAATCAGCGCGCCGTCGACGTCAACGGTAAAGACCTGGCGCCAGTCTTCAAATTTGATATCGAGAAAGTCGGCCTTAACGTTAGTACCGGCATTATTCACCAGCGCATCGATGCGCCCCAGCTTCTCAATCAGCGTTTCCAGCGACTTGCCGCCCTGCTGCGGATCGGAAAGCTCCAGCTGTACCATCTCGGCGCGGCGTCCCAGCTTGCGCACCTCATCTGCCGTCTCCTGCGCGCCGCTCTCGTCGGAACGCCAGGTGATGCCAATATCATAACCCTGCTCCGCCAGCATGATGGCGCTCGCTTTGCCAATGCCTGAATCTGATGCGGTCACCACGGCGACTTTGGTTGTCGGCATAGCGTTACTCCTCTGTTGCGCTGATGAAATAAACAGCAAGTATAGACGCTGCATTCACCCGCGCCGCCGTGTTGACCCGGGCTTGTCTATAGTAAAGGCTCAGGCAACGCAATCGGGGAACGGCATGGCCCAGGTAAAACGACCTATCCATAATCACGGCGTTATTGGCGATCTGCGCACCTGCGCGCTGGTGGCGGACGACGGCGCTATCGACTATTTCTGCTGGCCTAACCTCGACAGCCCGTCGGTGTTCACCGCTCTGCTGGACAGCGACGAAGCGGGCGTATTCAGCCTGACGCCGGACTGGAAAGCGTGCCGACGTCAGCAGCTCTATCTGCCCGACACCAATATTTTGCAGACGCGCTGGCTCTCTGCCGACGGCGTGGCGGAGATCACCGACTACATGCCGATCTGCGAGCGTGACGACACCAAACCGCGCATTATCCGGCGGCTAAAGATGGTGCGCGGCGAGGGACGCTTCACGATGCGCTGCGCGCCGGTGCACGACTATGCGCGCGCAACCACCAAAGCGCGCCTGCAGGATGAGGCGGCGCTGTTCAGCGCTGACGGCCAGCCGACGCTGCGCCTGACCGCCACCGTGCCGCTACAGATCGATCGTCACGCGGCGGTGGCCAGCTTCACGCTGCAAACCGGCGAACATGTCGAATTTATTTTCGGCTGCGCGCAGGATGACAAGCTGGACAACCTGCATACCGACATCTGCTTTCAGGAAACGCTGCGCTACTGGCGCAACTGGTGTCGCCAGAGCAACTGGCGCGGACGCTGGCAGGAGATGGTGAAACGCTCCTCGCTGGCGCTGAAGCTGCTCACTTCATGGCAACACGGCTCCATCGCCGCCGCCGCGACTTTCGGCCTGCCGGAGGAGTTGGGCGGCGAGCGCAACTGGGACTACCGCGCCTCCTGGATCCGCGACGCCTCGTTCAGCGTCTATGCGCTGATGCGCCTCGGCTATGTCGACGAAGCCAAACGCTTTACCCACTGGGTAGCCCACTGCGTGGAGAACAGCCATCACGAGCGCCACCGCCTGCAGGTAATGTACCGCCTCGACAGCGGCGTCGAGCTGCATGAAAGCGCGCTGCCGCACCTTGCCGGCTACGGCGATTCGCGTCCGGTACGCATCGGCAACGACGCCTGGCGGCAGACGCAGCTGGATATTTATGGCGAACTGATGGATGCGGTTTATCTCTCCAACAAATATGGCGAAGCGATCTCGGAACGCGGCTGGCGCAACGTTTGCAGCACCATCAACTATCTGTACGAACACTGGCAGGAGCCGGACGCCGGGATATGGGAGATGCGCGGCGAGCCGCAGCATTTTCTCCACTCGCGTCTGATGTGCTGGGTGGCGCTCGATCGCGCGCTGCGCCTGGGCATCAAACGCTCGCTGCCGATGCCCTATGAACAGTGGGATAAAACGCGCAGCGCCATCCGTGAAGATATCTGGCAAAACTTCTGGAGCGCGGAGCTGGGCCACTTTACTTCGACGCGCCACGGTAAATCGCTCGACGCCTCGATGCTGCTGATGCCGCTGGTACGCTTTGTCGGCGCCACCGATCCCGACTGGCTGGCGACGCTGGACGCCATCAAGGCGAAGCTGGTGCGCGACGGCATGGTCTGGCGCTACGATCGCGAAGAGACGCCCGCTGACGCGCTCGACGGCCGCGAAGGTTCTTTTGTCGCCTGCTCGTTCTGGTATGTAGAGTGTCTGGCGCGCGCCGGACGGGTGGAAGAGGCGCATTTTGAATTTGAAAAGCTGCTGAGCTACGCCAATCCGCTGGGCCTCTACGCCGAGGAGTTCGATTTTCACGGCTTCGCGCTGGGTAATTTCCCCCAGGCGCTTAGCCATCTGGCGTTAATCAGCGCCGCTTTTTTCCTGAATCGCAAGCTGGACGGCGACGATCCGCAGTGGCAGCCGTGAGGCAAAAAAATGCCTCAGAGAGAGGCAAAACAGGTATAGATGACATAGAGTTAAGTAAATATGTTGCCGTAAGGAAAAATCCTGGTTCCACAATCAGCGCTTATGCACATATAATGTGCAGCCGGTCACACTGGCCGCACCTGGGTTGACTCTCTAACAAGCCATACAATGGCATTAAACTATTGAAATAAGATGAAAAAGAGCCTTTTCGCGATCGCTTCACTGGCAGTGGCACTGGTGGCATTCAGCCAGCAGGTGCTTGCTGTGGTTTATCCTTTGCCGCCGGCCAACAGCCGTCTGACCGGAGAAAACCTGGAAATCACCATCCCGCAGGACAGTAAACTTCCGCTGGAAGCCTTTGCTGCCCAGTATCAAATTGGCCTCAGCAATATGCTTGAAGCCAACCCCGGCGTTGATGTTTATCTGCCGCAGCCGGGTTCCAAGCTGATTATTCCTCAGCAGCTCATCCTGCCTGACGCGCCGCGTGAAGGTATTGTGATTAACAGCGCGGAGATGCGTCTGTACTACTACCCGAAAGGCACCAAAACCGTTGTGGTTCTGCCTATCGGTATTGGTGAGTTGGGTAAAGATACGCCGATTAACTGGACAACCACCGTTCAGCGTAAGAAAGCGGGCCCGACCTGGACGCCGACCAAAAAGATGCATGAAGAGTATGCCGCGCGCGGTGAAACGCTGCCGGAAGTCTTCCCTGCGGGCCCGGATAACCCGATGGGTCTCTATGCGCTCTATATTGGTCGCCTGTACGCTATTCACGGCACCAACGCCAACTTCGGCATAGGCCTGCGCGTGAGCCACGGCTGTGTACGCCTGCGCGCGGACGATATCAAATGGCTGTATGAGAATGTGCCGGTCGGCACCCGCGTGCAGTTTATCGACCAGCCGGTGAAAGCCTCGGTCGAGCCGGACGGTTCGCGCTATGTTGAGATCCACAACCCGCTCTCCACTACCGAAGAACAGTTTAAATCGCGCGCGCCAGTGCCGATTACGCTGACGCCGGCGGTCAGCAAAGTGATGACCGACGCCAGCGTAAACCAGACGGTCGTGGATCAGGCGCTGAAAGCGCGCTCAGGCATGCCGGTGAAAATTAACGGCGTCGCTGAAGCCGCGCCGGTACCGGCCCAGCCGGAAATCGTTCAGCCGCAGCCGGTACAGCCAGTGGCGCCGCAAAGCGCCGGCAACGTTGCGCCGGACCAGACGCAGCAGCCTGCTGACGTTGTCGCGCCGTCGGTTAACGGCAACAGCGGCTCCTGATCGAACGCGTGTTAACGAAGGGCGATGCACAGCATCGCCCTTTTCTTTTATCCTGCCCTCTCCCCAGCCCGGTAGTAAAGCGCGGTCAGCCAGACGGCGCAGCGGCTAAGCCTGGCGATAAATGAATGAACATTAGCGAAAGACTGATGTTCCCGATCGACGAAGCAGTAAACCCGGCAGCGAAACGGCAGCAGGAAAGAGAAAATAATTCCGAATCTCCCCCGCGCATCCTGTTGCCGCAGCCGTATCATCAGAGAAAAGATCCCTGCACGTCATTTCCATACTGCGGGCCAGAACCTTATCTTTTCACCTGCACGTTTTAATCTTAAAAATAATAAAATTAAAATAATTAACAAGCTATCTTTTAGTTGCCGATAAAGATAAAAACCCGAAAGTAATTTAAAAAAATAGATTGACGCCGCGGCCGCTTTTAATAATAATCGCTAAGCCAACTTAGCTGTAGAATAAAAATAATGTTTAACCTTTTCCTGCACCAGGGAAATTTATCTCGGTTATTCGTTCCAGTGCCGTCAGCGCCTGCGCTGGCGGCACTCTTTATCCGTCATCCTTCCCTTATTTTTATATTAACCACGCCGCCTTTTATCCTGTAACAGGTTTAAGTTAATAACCCATCTAATTAAAGCGGCTTAAGCGCGCCCGGCATAAAACAGTTAATTTTTCCCGTTACTAAAACAGCTTATTTCAACCGTTACTTATTTGCACGTCTTTTAATTACCCCGTTCTTTACCTTAATAAAAAAGCCGCTTCACCACGACACGTTATTAACGCAACGGCGATCGGGAAATGATTATCCGCGCGGCGTTCGTCATTCTTCTGTCATATAAAACGCGTATTACGGCTACAGCGTTTCACGATTTTACGGTGCGATATGAGTGACCATGGCGCTTCTGCCCGCTATACAACCCGTTTTCCCACGCTGTATCCGACGCCTTCCGGCAGACGGCAGCGCCTCTCCCTGCTGCTGCTCGGGCTGCTATCGATTGTCGGCATCAGCTGGATGATGACGCAGCTGGCTGCGGATATTGACTATGCCACCGGCGGCGCGCCATCGTTTTTAACCGCGCTACTGTTATGCAGCGCGCTGCTGCTGGCGCTGGGGTTTATCTTTATTAACGGGATGCACGACACCGCTAACGCCGTGACGACGGTGATCTATACCGGCACGCTTTCGCCCGCCCGCGCGGTACTGATTTCCGCCGTCGCGAATATGCTCGGCGTGCTGCTCGCCAGCGGCGTAGTCGCGTGGGGCGTTATGTCTCTGCTGCCGCCGGAAGGGTTGATCGCGCTGGACGCCCGTCACGGATATGCGTTGATTTACGCGTTGCTGCTGGCGGCCATCGTCTGGAATTTCGCCAGCTGGTATGTCGCTATCCCCTCCTCCTCTTCCCATGCGCTGCTGGGCGCTATGCTCGGCGTGGGCGCCGCCAGCAGCCTGCTGAACAATCAGGGCGCGCTGACCGGCATTGACTGGCGGCAGGCAAGCTGGGCGGGTGGGCGCTGCTGCTCTCTCCGCTGCTGGGCTTTCTCGCCGCTAGCCTGCTACTGCGGCTGATGAAGGCGCTGCTGCCCCATTCTCTCGCCGTTTCCGTCGCGTCGGAGCGGCGTCCTCCACTCTGGCTGCGCGGCATGCTGATCCTGACCAGCAGCGGCGTCTCGTTTGCCCACGGCGCTAATGATGGTCAGAAAGGAATGGGTCTGATGATGGTAATCCTGCTGGTCGCCCTGCCCGGCGCGTTCGCCCTTAACCGCACCCTGCCGGAGCGCGAACTCGCCAGCCTGACCCTGTTGACTGCCCAGGCGCAGGCGCAGCTGCCCCAGCGCGCCGGTCTGTCGCTGACAGCGGCGCAGGCGATACTCGATAACTACCGGCAACGGGAAGGCGCGCGCGACGGCGTACTGCCGGCGCTGGGAACGATGACCGCCAGCCTGCATCAGCAGCTGGACGGGATAAAAAACCTCAGCGACCTGCCGCCGACGGAAACCACAACGCTGCGCCTGCGTATGACGCTGACCGCCGACGCGCTACAGCGGTTGCTGGAGGATGAAAATCCGCTGTCCGCCAGTCAGCGTGCGCTGCTAAGCAGCCTGGCCGCGCAGTTGAACCACGCCAGCAGCCTTATTCCCTGGTGGGTGAAAATCGTGGTGGCGCTGGCGCTGGGACTTGGCACGCTGACGGGCTGGCAGCGCATCGCCATTACCATTGGCGAACGCACCGGCAAAGCACCGCTGACGCCGATGCAGGGCGCCAGCAGCGAACTGGTGACTATGACCACGCTGGGCGTGGCGGAACAGTTTGGTCTGCCGATCTCTACCACCCAGGTGCTGACCTGCGGCGTGGCGGGCAGCATGGTGGCAAGCCGCAGCGCTTTACAATGGCGCACCCTGAAGCGCATGGGGCTGGTGTGGCTGCTGACCTTGCCGGTCTGCGCGTTGCTCTCCGCCCTGCTTTATACGCTGTTTATCTCTCTGTAGCGCGTCTGCCGCCAGAGTCGCAGCGTCAGCAACAGCGCCATCAGCACCACCAGCGCGGCGGCGGGCCAGATGGCGCTCATCCCCGCGCGGCTAATCAACAGGCCCGCCAGCGGGCCGGTCAGCCCCAGCGCCAGATCGAGAAACGCTGAATAGATGCCAAGCGCGGCGCCCTGATTTTGTACTTCCACCTGCTTCACCGCCTCAACGCCCAGCGCCGGGAAGACCAGCGAGAAGCCCGCGCCGGTTAAAAACGCCCCCGCATCCACCAGCCACGGCGTATCGGCCTGCCAGATCAGCAGCAACCCCAGACACTCCAGCGCAAAAGAACAGACCGACACCGGCAACCCGCCAAAACGGGTAATGGTGCGGCTGAAGATCAGGCGCATCAGCACAAAGCCGATGCTGAACAGGCTGAGCGCAAAGGCCGCGCCCTGCCATTCCCGGCTGGCGAAATAGAGGGTGATAAAGGTGGCGATCATGCCGAAGCCGATGGTGCCCAGTCCCAGCCCCAGTCCGTAGGCCCATACTTTCGACGCCACGCGATGAAACGGAATGCGCACCCCAACCGCGACGCTGACCGATGGCTTGCCGCTGGCCAGCGCGAAGCCGACGACGCCCATCAGAGCGACCAGCACGGCAAAGCCATGCACGCCCATCAACGCATTCAGCGCTACACCGAGCGGCGCGCCCAGCGCCATCGCAAGGTAAGTCGCTACGCCGTTCCAGGAGATAACGCGCGCCGTCTGTGTGGGGCCGACGATATTCATGCCCCAGAGCGTGGCGCCGGTGCTGCTGAAGCTCTCGCCAACGCCCAAAAAGACGCGGCCGACCGCCAGCAGGCTCAGGCTCAGCCAGGGAACTGACGCCGCCAGCCCCGCCAGCACCGTCAGCACGCCGCTTAAGCCGCAGCAGCTCATACCGAGCATCACCACTTTTTTCGGTCCAAACGAATCCGCCAGCCTGCCCGACTGCGGGCGGCTTACCAGCGTGGCGAAATATTGTACGCTGATAATCAGCCCCGCCATAAAGGAGCTGTAGCCAAGCTGGTTATGCACAAAGCCAGGCAGCACCGCCAGCGGCAGGCCGACCGAGAGATAACAGAAAAAGGTAAAGACGATAACGGAGAGAATGCGTCGGTTAAGTTGCGCGTTGGTTAGTGCGGGTATCGGGGTCATCATCGCTGAAAAAACAAGGGGTCCATGCGAACCCATCATACGACAGGCCCGCCTGCGACGCGTCCTTTTTAGCATTATGTTACAAAACAGTTACACCATTGCCTGCTCGCAGTGACGATCGATCGCCGCCGCAATTTCCGGCGAGGTTTTCAGCGTGCGCACGGTGGTGAACAGTCCGTCCGCCTCTGGGTAGGCCTTGCGCAGATAACCGAGCCACTGTTTGATGCGCGCCACGTGATACATGCCGGTGTCGCCCTGCTTTTCCAGCCGGGTGTAACGATGCAGCAGCGCCATCACCTGCGGCCAGGGCATCGGCGGTTCGTTATATTTCACCACCCGGCTGAGGTTAGGCACGTTCAACGCGCCGCGTCCGATCATCACCGCATCGCAGCCGGTTTGCGCCATGCACTGCTGCGCGCTCTCCCAGTCCCAGATTTCGCCGTTGGCGATCACCGGGATACGCAGACGCTGACGAATTTCACCGATCGCCTGCCAGTTGATGCATTCGGCGCGGTAGCCTTCCTCTTTGGTGCGACCATGCACCACCAGCTCGCTGGCGCCCGCCTGCTGCACCGCATCAGCGATCTCAAAGCGCTTATCGCCGGAATCCCAACCCAGCCGCACTTTTACCGTCACCGGCAGATGATCGGGCACCGCCTCGCGCATCGCCTTCGCGCCGCGATAGATCAGTTCCGGGTCTTTTAACAGCGTGGCGCCGCCGCCGCTGCCGTTGACCAGCTTCGAGGGGCAGCCGCAGTTCAGATCGACGCCCCAGGAGCCCAGTTCCGCCGCGCGGGCGGCGTTTTCCGCCAGCCACTGCGGGTGCTGGCCCAGCAGCTGCACCCGCACCAGCGTGCCGGAAGAGGTGCGGCTCTGCTGCCGCAGCTCCGGGCAGAGGCGCAGAAACGATTTTACCGGCAGCAGCTGATCCACCACGCGCAAAAATTCGGTGATGCAGAGATCGTAATCGTTTACCGAGGTCAGCAATTCGCGCACCAGCGAATCGAGAACCCCCTCCATCGGCGCCAGTAACACCCGCATGAGAACACCCTTTGAAAAATTTGACGCGCAAGTTTACGCCTTTTGCGCCGCGCTGAACATCGTCGGCGCGCGCTTTGTGGCGACGGCGAGACAAAAAAAACGGCCACCGCAAGGGTGGCCGTCTGTTGCCGTCGCGAGACGCGATTAACGATTGCCGGCAGGCTTATCGCTGCGCGGACGCGCTGAACGCTGGCCGCTGCGCTCGCCGGAAGGACGACGCGGCTGGCTGCCGTCACGATCGCCGGAGAGACGACGCGACGGCGCGCCTTCGCCGGAAGGACGGCGCGGTGCGTTGCCTTCACCGCTGCGGCGCGGCGCGTTGCCTTCGCCTGAGGTGCGGCGCGGCTGACGTTCGCCGGACGCGCTCTGACGCTGGCCTGCCGGACGATCGCCGCCCTGCCCGCCGCGCGCGGACTGACCGCGTCCGCCCTGGCTGCGACCGCCGCCGCCGTTGCCGCCGCGCTGTTGACGACCGTTAACGATCGGCTCTGCTTTGATGTTCGGGTCCGGCTCAAAGCCCGGCAGCGCCATGCGCGGAATTTCACGCTTCAGCAAACGTTCGATATCGCGCAACAGTTTATGTTCGTCCACGCAAACCAGCGAGAGCGCCTCGCCGGTTGCCGCCGCGCGGCCGGTACGACCGATACGGTGTACATAATCTTCCGGCACGTTGGGCAGCTCGTAGTTCACCACGTGCGGCAGTTCTTCGATATCCAGGCCGCGCGCGGCGATGTCGGTCGCCACCAGCACGCGAATATGACCGCTTTTGAAGTCGCTCAGCGCACGGGTGCGCGCGCCCTGGCTTTTGTTGCCGTGAATCGCAGCAGCGGTGATACCGTCTTTATTGAGCTGTTCAGCAAGGTGGTTGGCGCCGTGTTTGGTGCGGGTGAAAACCAGCACCTGCTGCCAGTTGCCCTGACCGATCATCAGCGACAACAGTTCCCGCTTACGCTTTTTATCTACAAAGTGAACGTGCTGCGTCACCTGCTCAGAGGCGGTGTTGCGGCGCGCGACTTCCACCTGGCTTGGGTTATCCAGCAGCTTCTCGGCAAGAGTTTTGATCTCATCGGAGAAGGTGGCGGAAAACAGCAGGTTCTGGCGTTTCGCCGGCAGGCGCGCCAGCACGCGGCGGATATCGTGGATAAAGCCCATATCGAGCATGCGGTCCGCTTCATCCAGCACCAGCATTTCCACATGGGAGAGATCGACCGCGTTTTGCTGCGCCAGGTCGAGCAGACGGCCCGGCGTCGCCACCAGCAGATCGACGCCGCCGCGCAGCTTCATCATCTGCGGATTGATGCTGACGCCGCCGAATACCACCAGCGAACGCAGGTTCAGGTATTTACTGTAGTCGCTGACGTTTTCGCCGATCTGCGCCGCCAGTTCACGCGTCGGGGTTAAGATCAGCGCGCGCACCGGGCGACGGCCTTTCGCCGGCTGCGCTTTGGCGCTCAGCAGCTGCAGGATCGGCAGGGTAAAACCGGCGGTTTTACCGGTGCCGGTTTGGGCGCTGGCCATCAGATCGCGCCCTTCCAATACCACAGGGATCGCCTGACGCTGTACGGGGGTGGGATCACGATAGCCTTGCTCGGCAACGGCACGCAAAATATCGGCGTTAAGGCCGAGAGAATCAAAAGACATAGGGGTTCAACTCCGGTTCCGCCCTGACCGTCGTTAACGGTGCAGTTTCCAGGGGGAGATCATGACGCTTGTTGAGCAAGCGGTTGAAAGGGCACAAACTACGGTGCGTAATGAGATCAGTGTAACAGTTTACGCGTCGGGGGGATAGCGGCGCGCGGCGACAGAATGAAAAAGCGCGCGGTGCAATAAAAACGGGGCCGCGCGATGCGGCCCCGACGTTTTGCAGCAAGCCTTGCTTAACTGCGTTTCTTTTCCACGCGCGGCGTCTGCTCTTTGACCAGCAGCGACACCAGCGCCGGGCCCACCAGCATCACCAGGCCGAGACAGGCCAGCAGCAGGTTGTTATGCAGCAGGCGGGACACCAAAAACAGCACCAGCATCGCGGCGCCGAAGTAGTAGGTTGTGGTGATCTCTTCTAAAAAGTCACCAACCCGACGCAGCCGAGCAATTCGCTGCGTCAGCAGCATCGCGATAAATACTGCGGCGTAAGCGGCCACCAGTACGCTACTTACTTCCACCAACGCCCTCTCCCGCCAGCCCCAAAACAGGGCGACAAACATCATCAGATGCAAAGAGATATGCAGGCAGGGTTGGCCGGTCGCAATCTGTATACGATTAAACCATTTCATCCTCTTCTCCCGGCAGCGTCCGAAACGCTGCCCAAGTTGCCGGCAGAGCCGGTGACGAATCCCCTCAATGTAACGCAAATTTCAGACAATGCCGCAAATCACAGCGGAAGTCAGCACCCTTTTGTGACAAAGACTACACTTTATCGGAAATCAAAACAAAAAGGAGAGCGCCCCCAGTATGTCACAAAAAGCGCAAGGATTTTCCTTTAAAGTCCTGACAATTAATACACATAAGGGTTTTACCAGTTTCAACCGGCGCTTTATTTTACCGGAGCTGCGCGAAGCAGTACGCGCGACCTCCGCCGATATCGTTTTTCTACAGGAGGTGATGGGCACGCACGCCGTCCATCCGATGCAGGTGGAAAACTGGCCGGACACGCCCCACTACGAGTTCCTGGCTGACACCATGTGGAACGATTACGCTTATGGACGCAATGCGGTCTATCCTGAAGGCCATCACGGCAACGCTGTACTGTCGCGCTTTCCCATCATCGACTATGAAAACCGCGATATTTCCGTCGCGGGGACGGAAAAGCGCGGCGTGCTGCACTGCCGCCTGCAGCTCCCGGATAACGATCGGGAGCTGCATGTGATGTGCGTGCATCTTGGCCTGCGCGACGCGCACCGCCATGCGCAGATGAAAATGATGTGCGAAATGATCGCCAATATCCCCGCCGACGCGCCGCTGGTGGTGGCGGGCGATTTTAACGACTGGCAAACGCGCGCCAATAAGATGCTGAAGCGCTGCGCCAATCTGGATGAGGTCTTCAGCGTTAAAAATGGCCGCCCTGCGCGTACCTTTCCGGCGCGTTTTCCCGTGCTGCGTCTCGATCGTATTTATGTACGCAACGCGGAAGTCAGTCAGCCCTGGGCGTTACCTGTGCGGCCATGGTCACACCTTTCCGATCATGCGCCGCTGGCCGTGGAGATCCATTTATGACAATGAGCTGGCGCGACGGTAACCGTATTCAACTGCTGGAGAACGGTGAACAATTTTTCCCGCGCGTATTCGGCGCGATTCGGCGGGCGCAGCACAGCGTGTTGCTGGAAACCTTTATTCTGTTTGAGGACGATGTCGGCAACGCGCTGCACCGCGAGCTGCTGGCGGCGGCGCAGCGCGGCGTGAAAATCGAGATGATGGTGGACGGCTACGGCTCGCCCGATCTGTCGGATGAGTTTGTCTCCAGCCTGACCTCGGCGGGGGTGCGCTTTCTTTATTACGATCCGCGTCCGCTGGTGATGGGCATGCGCACCAACGTGTTTCGTCGCCTGCACCGCAAGATCGTGGTGGTGGACGGCGCGATCGCTTTTGTCGGCGGCATCAACTTTTCCGCCGAGCACAACACCGATTTCGGCCCGGAAGCCAAGCAGGACTATGCCATTGAGGTGAAGGGGCCGATTGTCGACGATATCGGCCGCTTTGTGCAGGAGGCGATCGGCAGCGAAGCGAATACCCATCGCTGGTGGGGCCACCGTTCGCATCGTCCGGCGGTGAATCAGCAGCCGGGCGACGCGCAGGCGCTGTTCGTTTACCGCGATAACGATGAGCATCGTGACGATATCGAACAACACTATCTGGAGATGCTGGGCAACGCCAAAGAGGATGTGATTATCGCCAATGCCTATTTCTTCCCCGGCTATCGGCTGCTACGCGAAATGAAAAACGCCGCCCAGCGCGGCGTGCGGGTGCGTCTGATTGTGCAGGGCGAACCGGATATGCCGATTGTGAAGGTGGGCGCCGAGCTGCTCTATAACTATCTGGTGGAGGGCGGCGTCGAGGTTTACGAATATATTCGTCGTCCGCTGCACGGCAAGGTGGCGGTGGCTGACAGACAGTGGGCGACGGTCGGCTCCAGCAACCTGGACCCGCTGAGCCTGTCGCTGAATCTGGAGGCCAACCTGATTATTCACGACAGGCAGTTTAATCAGACGCTGCGCGATAACCTGGAGCGCCTGTTACAGGAAGATTGCGTACGCGTGCAGGAGGATAAGCTGCCGAAGCGTACCTGGCTGCAACTGAGCAAGAGCATTATTGTTTTCCATTTTCTGCGTCATTTTCCCGCCATCGCCGGCTGGCTGCCTGCCCATACGCCAAAAGTAAAGCAGGTGCCACCGCCGGTGCAGCCGGAACTGGAAACGCAGGACCGCGTCGATACCGATAAACAGGGAGTCGAATCCTGATGGCAAAAGCTCATTCAAAATGGAAAATGGCCAAGAAGATCCTCACCTGGCTGTTTTTTATCGCCGTGGTCGTGCTGCTGGTGGTCTACGCCCGCAAAGTGAACTGGGAAGATGTCTGGAAGGTTATCGTCAACTATAACCGCGTCGCAATCCTCAGCGCGGTGGGTCTGGTGATTATCAGCTATCTCGCTTACGGCGGATACGATCTGATTGGCCGCGCTTACTGCGGGCATAAGCTGGCGAAGCGCCAGGTCATGCTGGTGTCGTTTATCTGCTACGCCTTTAACCTGACGCTCAGTACCTGGGTCGGCGGCGTCGCGATGCGCTATCGGCTCTACTCACGGCTCGGTTTAAGCGGCAGTACCATTACGCGCATTTTTTCGCTCAGCATCGCCACTAACTGGCTCGGCTATATTCTGCTGGCGGGAGTATTGTTTACCGCGGGCATGGTGCCGATTCCGCCCGGCTGGTTTATCGGCGAAGGGACGCTGCGGCTGATTGGCGGCCTGCTGGCGTTGCTGGTGGTGATTTATCTGGCGGCCTGCGCCTTTTCCAAACGGCGGCGCTGGACGATTCGCGGACAGAAGCTGGCGCTGCCTTCGTTGCGTATGGCGCTGTTTCAGTTTGCGATTTCCTGCGCCAACTGGATGGTGATGGGGATGATTATCTGGCTGCTGCTGGGGCAGAAAGTGGACTATCCAGTGGTGTTGGGCGTGCTGTTGATCAGCAGCATCGCCGGGGTGATCATTCATATTCCGGCGGGCATCGGCGTGCTGGAGGCGGTGTTCCTGGCGTTGCTGCGCGGCGAACACGCGACGCACGGCGAAATTATCGCCGCCCTGCTCGCCTATCGCGTGCTCTATTTTATTCTGCCGCTGCTGTTGGCGCTGGTGCTTTATCTCTGGCTGGAGAGCCGCGCTAAGCATCTGCGTCAGAAGAATGAGCGCAAGATGCAGCAGCAGGATGATAAGCATCAGCAGAATGAGCAGCAGGATACGCGACAGCTGGCCGAGGCGGACCGGCGTACGTTGCCTGACGATCGTGCGGAGGCGGAGCGACTGCCTGAACCGCAGGGCAAAGGGGTTTAGCGGTGAGGTTGGCCTGAAGCGTTGAAGATGGATCTGAAGCGCTGAAGACTGGCATGAAGCTGAGTTCGGCGCTCGCGCCGGGGTTCAGGCCGATCGTAAAGACGCAAAATCCGTCATCCATGACATGCTCGGCCCGCGCCATCCCTGGCGCGGGACGCTTTACTCCCCGGCCTGAACCCCCGACGCCTTATGTTTCGTGCCCGTTTGCGGCAGGTTTTATGAAGCTTCGGTGGTTGTTGATTTACTCTTTAAGCGTGCGCCGTTTTTTCTTCCTGCCCGGTATGGCTTATGTTCCGTGCCCGTTTGCAGCAGGTTTTATGAAGCTTCGGTGGTTGTTGATTTACTCTTTAAGCGTGCGCCGTTTTTTCTTCCTGCCCGGTATGGCTTATGTTCCGTGCCCGTTTGCAGCAGGTTTTATAAAGCTTCGGTGGTTGTTGATTTACTCTTTAAGCGTGCGCTGTTTTCCTTCCTGCCCGGTATGCCTTATGTTCCGTGCCCGTTCGCGGCAGGTTTTATGCGACTTCAACGATCGGTTGTTCGCTCTTTTAAGCGAGTGCAGTGCTTCTGTCCTGGATTTTACGTTTCGCTTTACGTCCATAAAAAAGGCCGCTCATAAGTGCGGCCTTTTTGCTGCGGCTGGAGGATTAACGGCGGTTGCCGAAAATGCGCAGCAGCATCAGGAACAGGTTGATAAAGTCGAGGTAGAGCGTCAGCGCGCCCATGATGGAGTAGCGACGCAGGTTTTCCTTATCGCGCACGTCAATCTGCTCGCCGATAGCCTTCAGCTTCTGCGTGTCCCAGGCGGTCAGGCCGACAAATACCAGCACGCCGATATAGGTAATCGCCCACATCAACGCCGGGCTTTTCAGCCAGAAGTTGACCAGAGAAGCGAGCAGCAGGCCAATCAGCGCCATAAACAGAATGCTGCCCATTTTGCTCAGGTCGCGTTTGGTGGTGTAGCCCCAGAAGCTCATGACGCCGAACATGCCGGCGGTGATGAAGAAAGTGCTGGCGATGGAAGCATACGTATACGCCAGAAAAATACTGGCCAGCGTCAGGCCGGTCAGCGCCGAATAGAGCATAAACAGCCCCGTCGCCACCGCTCCGCTCAGCTTATGCACTAGCCCGGAGAGGACAAACACCACCGCCAGCTGGGCAATGATCAGTCCGATGAAGGTGACGCGGTTAGCGAATACCAGCTCCATGACCGCTGGCGTATTGGCGGCGTACCAGGAAATAAACGCGGTCAGCAGCAGACCGCAGGTCATCCAGCCATAAACCTGCGCCATGTAAGTTTGCAGCCCGGTGCCGGCGCGCTGCACGATTGTGTCCTGAGAGTGTGGAAATCGATCCATATATCCCCCTGATTGTGTGAAAAAACTGTTTTACAAGTGTGGCATAGATCTGGCTGGTTGGGCTATTTCTCTGTTGCTGTCCACCTTCCCCGCTGCCGTTCAGTATAAAGTTCAGACGCCGCGCTGCCGATAATCTGAGCAGAAGGAGATTCGCTGACAGGAGGTCTTTTCATTTTTTTGACCTTGCCGGGGAATGTCATGTCTCGTTCACTTACCACAAAGCGCAAAATGCGCACCCGCACGCTGATGCTGATCACCGGCATGCTTACGATTTCTCTCGGTTTTATCCTGACCATCGGCCTGCTGAGCAGCCAGTCGCGTCAACAGCAGCGGCAGCTGGCGCAGGATTACCTGCAACAGATCGCCAAAGCCAACGCCCAACAGGTGCAAAACCGTTTCGACGGCGCGCTGCATGCGGCGCGCGCGCTTGCCACCAGCGCATGGAGCCTGCATCAGGCGGGCCTGACGGAACGTCGCGCGCTGGACCAGCTGCTGCTCGACACCCTGAGCGCCCACAATGATTTTCTTTCCATGTCGCTGGCTTTCGAACCGAACGCCTTTGACGGTAAAGACGCCGCTTTTGCCGGACAGCCGGATCAGGAGCCAACCGGACGCTACGTGCGCTACGTCGCCCGCGACGGCGGTAACAATCCGGCGCTACACAATCTGACCGACTATGAAAAACCGGGCAGCGGCGACTATTACCTGCTGCCGCGTCAACGGATGAAAGAGGTGATTCTGGAGCCTTACCTTTACCCTTACAACGGCGTCGAGGTGATGCTGACCTCCATTGCCGCGCCAATTGTGGTGGGCGGCCAGTTTAAAGGCTCGGTAACCACCGATTTTTCACTGGCGACGCTGCAAAAAGCGATTAGCGCCATTAAGCCCTGGCAGGGTAAAGGCTATGCGTTGCTGCTGTCGAACGAAGGCAAAATTATCGCCAGTCCCGATGCCTCGCAGACGGGTAAAACCTGGCAAGGGGAACAACACAGCGCGACGGGCGTACAGATGTCTGAGGATGCCTGGCTGAAAGAGGCGGCGTTTATCAGTTGGCAGCCAATTAACGTCGGCAACAGCGGCACGCCCTGGCGACTGGCGATTGTCGCGCCGGTAAGCGACGTGATGGCGGCAGCGAACCGGCAACTGGTCTATGCGCTGGTGCTAATGCTGGTAAGCATCGTGGTGGTGTGCGGCGTGCTGGGGCTGATTTTCACCCGTAAAATCGCACGTCCTATTGGCGGCGAGCCGGGAGACGCCGCCAGCCTGGCGCTGGCCGTGGCGCAGGGCGACCTGAGCCAACCGATCAGCGTGCAGGCCAACGATCGCCAGAGCATTTTTTACGCCATGCAAACCATGCAGCAGCAGTTGCGCACCATGGTGGGCGAGATCATGACCGCCAGCGCGTCTGTGCGTAGCGGCGCCAGCGAAATCGCCAGCGGCAACCTGAATCTCTCCTCTCGTACCGAGGAGCAGGCTTCCGCGCTACAGGAGACCGCGGCCAGCATGGAACAGCTGACGGCGACGGTGAAGCTCAACGCCGATAACGCCCACCACGCAACCACCCTGACCGGCAACGCGACGGCGGTGGCGCAGCGCGGCGAGACGCTGGTGCGTCAGGTGGTGGAAATTATGGGACAGATCGACGACAGCTCGCGCAAGATCGGCGATATCACCAGCATGATTAACAGTATCGCCTTTCAGACCAATATCCTTGCGCTGAACGCGGCGGTAGAGGCGGCGCGCGCCGGGGAACAGGGGCGCGGCTTCGCGGTTGTGGCGTCTGAAGTGCGCAATCTGGCGCAGCGCTCCGCCAACGCGGTGAAGGAGATCTCCGCGCTGATTGAAGAGTCGGCGTCGCGCGTCAGCGCAGGCGTTTCGCTGGTCAACGAAACCGGCGAAACCATGCAGGCGATGACCGAATCGGTTTCAGCGGTGCAGGCGATCATTGATGAGATCGTCAACGCTTCCGACGAACAGTCGCTGGGGATCAGCCAGGTAAGCGTGGCGGTCAACGAGATGGACGGCGTTACGCAGCAGAACGCCGCGCTGGTGCAGGAGATGTCCGCCGCCGCCGCCTCGCTGGAGCAGCAGGCGCACCAGCTGGCGGAAACCGTTTCCACCTTTCAGCTGGAACGGCTCGCTTAAAAAGAATGCCCCGACGCGAAGGTCAGGGGCTGTTTTATCGGCGGTGGCTGACGCGCTGATTTACCGGCGCGCCATGCACTGCTGGTAGCGGCTGTTGACGCGCTGGGCGAACCAGGCGGTGGTCAGCTTGCGGGTGATTTTCGGGCTTTCCAGCGCAATGCCGGGCAGCATCTCGCGCGGCAGTCGTCGTCCGGCCTGTTTATCCGCCAGCGCAAACAGCTGTTTCCAGAGTTCGCTCTCTTCAAAATCGGGCTTATCGCCCTTCTCCAGATCGCGGCGGATCGCCCGATCGCTCATATCCAGCTGCGCGCCGACCGTACGCACCGCCAGCTCGGTGGCGCCCGCCTTGTCGGAGCCGTAAAGAATCAGATCGCCGTCCAATGCCAGCTTCATGCCGGTGACGCGCGCCACCGCCGCCTGAAACGCCGCGTTGCGGCTGGCGTACCAGCCGGCGTTGAAATCGGCGAAGCGATAGAGCGGCTCGCTATAGTTTACCGGGTAGCCAAGCAGATGCTTCACGCCAAACCAGATGCCGCCGTGTCGGGTAAAGACCTCCTGGCGGATACTGTTTTTAACCGGCCATGGGTAGCCTTGCGCATTCGCCTCGGCAAAGGCGATGCTGACCTGCATTGGGCCGCCGGTGTGGATCGGGTTCAGGTTGCCGAACAGCGTCTGGCCCATCGGCACCATATTGATGAAATCATCGAAGATAGCGCTCAGCTCTTTCTCCGTGCGCACGCTGTCGAGCCGGTCGGCGTAGCTGCGGCCGTTAGGGGATTTAATCAGCAGCGCGGTGCGCACCAGAAACGCCGGAATATGCAGCCGCGCCGCACGTTTATCGATCTCGCCCCAGGCGATTTTCGGCAGGCCGGGCACCGGCGAATCGGCGTTGAAATTGGTTTCCTGATCGGCAACGGCAATCACCGCGCAGATATGGCTGTCGCTGGCATCGATCTTCTGGGTACGGAAGGCGGTAGCGATATCGCTGGCCCAGTCCGCCTTTTGCCGCACGTCGGAAGGCATCAGCTTCACGACGCGCGCCTGCACCTGCTGCGGCGTTTGCTGCGGCGTCTGCGGCTGTTTGCTGGTACAGCCCGCCAGCGCCAGCAGCGCGGCGAGCGGGAGTGTGCGGAAACGCTGAAATGACATACCTGTCCCTGCCTCTGGTGAGAATAAGCGCACCTTACCCACTGGCGCGCAAAATTGCCAGTTTTGACCCGCCTCCCGTTACCTTCCCTTCGCGCCTTTCACTTTGGCGAATTTACGCTAACGTTAAGAATTGTTAATTGTTATTTCCGGAGTAAAGAATGAAAAAGCTATGGTTGCCGGTGCTTTCAGCATTGATGCTTGCCGGTTGCGGCGCAAATAATACCCCAGCGCAGGTGCAGACGCCCGGCGCGCCGACATCAACAAAAATGAAGCTTCTTGATACCGGCGCCGCCGCGATGCAGTCGCGTCCGCCGATCGACGCCATTAACGCCTATCTCGACGGCTTCCACTTTTACAGCGGCGATAAAAACGGCCAGATGGAAGCGCACCACTACGTCACCATCCTGAACGACGATGTGATGCAGGCGCTGATTTATGACGGCAATACGCGTGACGCGCGTCTGATGGGCGTGGAATATATTATCAGCGAGCGGCTGTTTAAAACGCTGCCGCCGGAAGAGAAGAAACTGTGGCACAGCCACAGCTACGAGGTGAAATCAGGCACGCTGGTGGCGCCGGGACTGCCGGACGCGGCGGATAAGGCGCTAATGACTAAACTGGTGAACACCTATGGCAAAACCTGGCACACCTGGCACACCGACCGCGATAAAACCCTGCCGTTCGGCATTCCGGCGCTGATGATGGGCTTTACCGCCGACGGGCAGCTCGATCAGCGCCTGCTGAAAGATCGCGATGAACGCTTCGGCATCGACAGCCGCAAAATGCGCCAGCAGCGCGCCGATATCGTCGCCAACCCGATCGTCAAAGGCGCCAACGCCTGGCAGGATGGCGATACCATTCAGCTACAGCGCGTTAAGGGCGGCGGCGAGCATGCGCATGGCGATACCGAATTTGGCACTTCAGAACAGACGAAGCGCCACAAAACCCCTTAATCCCAGCGGCCGGCGGCCTGCCTGTCGCTGTCGCGCGCTTCAACCCAGCGGTCGCCCTGCGGCGTCGCTTCCCGTTTCCAGAACGGCGCGCGGGTTTTCAGGTAGTCCATAATAAACCCGGCCGCTTCAAAAGCCGCGCCGCGATGCGCGGCGCTCACGCCGACAAACACAATCTCGTCGCCGGGGAAAAGCTCGCCGACGCGATGAATAACGCTGACCAGATGCAGCGGCCAGCGCGCGCGCGCCTCCTCGACAATCTCCGCCAACGCCTTTTCCGTCATGCCGGGATAATGCTCCAGCGTCAGCGCAGAGACGTTATCGCCCAGATTATGGTTGCGCACTTTGCCGGTAAAGGTGACAACCGCGCCGTCATCGTTACTGGCGGAGAGCCACTGGTACTCTTCGGCCACGCTGAACGGCGGCTGGCCGACGCGAATGCGGGTGGTCATATCAGCCTCCGGTCACCGGCGGGAAGAACGCGACCTCGTCGCCGTCCTGAATCGGGTGCTGTAGCGACACCAGCGTCTGATTCACCGAGGCGAGCAGTTTGCCGGGGCTGAGCGCCAGATCCCAGCGGTCGCCGCGCGCGGCCAGCGCCGCCCGCAGATCTTCTACCGTGGCGTACTCCGCCGTCAGCGACAGCGCGGCGGTCTCCACCAGCTCGCGCACCTGTGCGAAAAACAGTACCTTAATCATGTTCCACCGCCTGAAAATCGCCCGACTTGCCGCCGCTTTTTTGCAGCAGACGCACCGATTCAATCACCATATCTTTCTGCACCGCTTTGCACATATCGTAGATCGTCAGCGCGGCCACCGAGGCAGCGGTCAGCGCCTCCATCTCGACGCCGGTTTTGCCGGTAAGACGGCAAACCGATTCGATGCGCACGCGATTTTTCTCCGGCTCGGCGGTCAGCTCGACTTCTACCTTGCTCAGCATCAGCGGATGGCAGAGCGGGATGAGATCCCAGGTGCGCTTCGCCGCCTGAATGCCAGCGATGCGGGCAGTGGCGAACACGTCCCCTTTGTGGTGACGTCCTTCGATAATCATTTGCAGCGTGGCGGGGGCCATCACGACGCACGCTTCCGCGCGCGCTTCGCGCAGCGTTTCCGCCTTGGCCGAAACGTCGACCATATGCGCTTCGCCGGCGGCGTTGATGTGGGTTAATTGCGACATAGTTACGCTTTTTTCAGATGTGATACGAACTGGCAGGGACGCGTACGGGCATCCAGCTGCTCACAGATAATGCGCTCCCAGGCGGTGCGGCAGGCGGAGGTGGAGCCCGGCATCGCGAAGATCAGCGTCTGGTTGGCCATCCCGGCGACAGCGCGCGATTGCAGCGTCGCGGAGCCGATTTCTTCCCAGGAGAGCATGCGAAACACTTCGCCGAAACCTTCGATTTCGCGGTCGAACAGCGGCAGCAGCGCTTCCGGCGTGCTGTTTTTGCTGTTGAAGCCGGTGCCGCCGTTAATCAAAATCACCTGAATATCGTCGCTGGCGATCCAGCTGGAGACCACCGCGCGAATACGGTAAAGGTTGTCGGCGACAATCGCGTGGTCGAGCACCTGATGGCCCGCCCCGGTCGCCGCTTCGCGCAGATAGTCGCCTGAGGTGTCGTCGTGCGCTTCGCGACGGTCGGAAACGGTCAGTACCGCGATCCGCGTCGCCTGAAATTCCTGAGTGGCTTTGCCCATGCTTTCCTCCAGGTTAGCCGCCGATAAATGAGAGATTCTGCGTGATGCCGGTATTGCCCTGATGCAGGAAGTGCGTCTGCTTTTTACGGCCAAGGCTGGCGGCGATGCGCGCCTGCAACTCCTCCTGCTGCGCGTCGGACGCCAGCAGATCGCGCAGCGGCACGCCGCCGTCGCCGAACAGGCAGAGATGCAGATTGCCGATGGCGGAGACGCGCAGACGGTTGCAGCTGGCGCAGAAATCCTTCTCGTAGGGCATGATCAGGCCGATTTCGCCCTGATAGTCAGGATGGCGGAACACCTGCGCCGGGCCATCGCTGCGGTCGCGCAGCTGGCGTTGCCAGCCCTGCATGATTAACCGATCGCGGATAACCTCGCCGGAAATATGATGGCGCTGAAACAGATCGCCGCCGTCGCCGGTCTCCATCAGTTCGATAAAGCGCAGCTGAATGGGACGATGACGAATCCAGTCGAGGAAGGTTTGCAGGCTGCGATCGTTAACGTCGCGCATCAGCACGCTGTTAACCTTGACCTTGCTGAAGCCTGCCTCGAAGGCGGCGTCGATGCCGCGCATCACCTGATGAAATTTATCCTGGCCGGTGATGGCGTGGAATTGACGGGCGTCAAGACTGTCGACGCTGACGTTGATTGAGGTCAGGCCCGCTTCGCGCCAGCGCGCCACGTCGCGCGCCATGCGGTAGCCATTGGTGGTCACCGCCAGCTGGCGGATGCCGGGGTTTTCGCGCACGGCGGCGATGATATCGACGAAATCGCGGCGCAGGCTCGGCTCGCCGCCGGTAAGACGCACTTTTTCCGTGCCGGCGCTGGCGAAGGCGCGCGTGACGCGGCGGATCTCGTCGAGGGAGAGGAAGCTTTTATTGGTCGCGCCCTGCGGCTTATAGCCGTCAGGCAGACAGTAGGTGCAACGAAAATTGCACACGTCCGTGATCGACAAACGCAAGTAATAGAACTTGCGTGCATAGGAATCAGTAAATTGGTTCACCAGAACACCTTTCCAAAATGGGAGATGCAGTCATTTCTTTCTGCACCCTGGCAGCGCGCGGCTGCGGCCAGTGCCCCCTATCAGATGACGTAGGCGCAAAGGCTTGAGTGTGGTTTTGCCTGTTAAACAGGAACCGACAAATAGTAGCGCTATTTGACAGGGCATGCCACGGTCAATTTCGCTATATAAACGGTTACATAGCGTAATTTCTCTGCCATTTTCTGCATGATGGCGTCAAATTCCTGCATCTTGTCTGACTCAGGCGACAAACGAGGCGTGAACAATGATTGCAATAAGTCATCTGTGGCCGCTGTTTGCGGGATTGCGCAGGGGTAACGTGGCCGCAGAGAGTATTAAACCGGGCGAGAAACTATTATTCTGTGCGCAGCTGACGCCGGATATGGGCGTTATTCACTGTCAGGAGCGTTATGCGTAATCGTACTCTTGCGGATCTGGATCGGGTGGTCGCCCTGGGCGGCGGCCACGGTCTGGGACGCGTCATGTCTGCCCTCGCCCCCCTCGGTTCGCGGCTGACCGGCATCGTCACCACCACCGACAACGGCGGCTCAACCGGACGTATTCGGCGTTCGGAAGGCGGCATCGCCTGGGGCGATATGCGCAACTGCCTGAATCAGCTCATTACCGAGCCGGGCGTCGCGTCATTGATGTTCGAGTATCGCTTTACCGGCAACGGCGAGCTGGCGGGACACAACCTCGGCAACCTGATGCTGAAGGCGCTGGATCACCTCAGCGTGCGCCCGCTGGAAGCGATTAACCTGATTCGCAATATGCTGAAGGTGGATGCCTTTTTGATTCCAATGTCGGAACAGCCGGTCGACCTGGTAGCGACCGACAGCGAAGGCAATATGGTTTATGGCGAAACGGAAATTGATACGCTGAAACAGGCGCCGCAGGAACTGATGCTGCATCCCAACGTGGCGCCGACGCGCGAGGCGATTGAGGCGGTCGCCGAGGCGGACCTGATTCTGATTGGCCCCGGCAGCTTTTTCACCAGTCTGATGCCGGTGCTGCTCATGGCGGAGATGGCGCAGGCGCTGCGCCGTACTCACGCTCCGCTGATTTTTATCGGCAACCTGGGGCGCGAGCTCAGCCCGGCCGCCGCCGCGCTGCGGCTGGAAGATAAGCTGGCGATAATGGAAAACGCGATTGGCAAGAAGGTGATCGACGCGGTTGTGGTTGGCCCGCGCGTCGATACTCAGGGGGTGCAGGATCGTCTGATTGTGCAGCAGCCGCTGGAAGCGGCGGATATTCCCTACCGTCACGACCGCCAGCTGCTGCGCCTGGCGCTGGAAAAAGCATTGCAGGCGCTCGGCTGATGCCGGACGCCTGCCGTTAGCGAAGCGCTCGCCTTACGACGCGGCGATAAAGAGTTCACGCAGCTCATGCAGCTGATCGCGCACGCGCGCCGCCTCTTCGAACTCCAGATTCTGCGCATGCTGCTGCATCTGCCCTTCCAGCTGATGAATTTTCTTTTGCAGCGCCTGCGGCGTCAGCGCCATATAGCTCGCCTCCGCTTCCGCTACGCTGCGGCTGGCCGGTTTGCCGCGCGTTTTTCCTTTGGTCGCGCTCTGGCCCAGCTCAAGAATATCGGTGATTTTCTTGTTGAGGCCCTGCGGCACGATGCCGTGTTCGGCGTTGTACTCAATCTGCTTCTCGCGGCGGCGTTCTGTTTCGCTGATGGCGCGCGCCATTGACGGCGTGATCTTGTCGCCGTAAAGGATCGCCTTGCCGTTGACGTTACGCGCCGCACGGCCGATGGTCTGAATCAGCGAACGCTCGGAGCGCAGGAAGCCCTCTTTGTCGGCGTCGAGGATCGCCACCAGCGACACTTCCGGCATATCCAGCCCCTCACGCAGCAGGTTGATGCCCACCAGCACGTTAAACTCGCCCAGACGCAGGTCGCGGATAATCTCCATACGCTCCACGGTGTCGATATCGGAGTGCAGGTAGCGCACACGCTCGCCGTGCTCGACCAGATACTCGGTCAGATCCTCCGCCATGCGCTTGGTCAGCGTCGTCACCAGCACGCGCTCATTCACCGCTACGCGCTTGCGGATTTCGGAAAGCAAGTCGTCCACCTGCGTGGCGACCGGACGCACCTCGATAATCGGGTCCAGCAGGCCGGTCGGACGCACGACCTGATCGATCACTTCGCCGCCCGATTTTTCCAGCTCGTAGTTGCCCGGCGTCGCGGATACGTAGATGGTCTGCGGCGCCAGCGCCTCGAACTCCTCAAATTTCAGCGGACGGTTATCCAGCGCGGACGGCAGACGGAAACCGTACTCCACCAGCGTCTCTTTGCGCGCGCGGTCGCCGCGATACATGCCGCCGATTTGCGGAATGGTGACGTGCGATTCATCCACCACCAGCAGGCCATCCGCCGGCAGGTAGTCAAACAGGGTCGGCGGCGGCTGGCCCGGTCCGCGCCCGGAAAGGTAGCGCGAATAGTTTTCAATGCCGGAACAGTAGCCCAGCTCGTTCATCATCTCCAGATCGAACTGGGTGCGCTGCGTAATGCGCTGTTCTTCCAGCAGCTTGTTGTTAGCCAGCAGGGTCTTGCGGCGATCGGCCAGCTCCAGCTTGATCTCTTCCATCGCCTGCACGATGCGCTCGCGCGGGGTCACGTAGTGGGTTTTCGGATAGATGGTGAAGCGCGGCACCACCGATTCCACCTGACCGGTCAGGGGATCGAACAAGGAGAGCCGCTCGACCTCTTCGTCGAACAGCTCTACGCGCAGCGCGATATCGTCCGATTCCGCCGGGAAAATATCGATCACTTCGCCGCGTACGCGGAAGGTGCCGCGCTGGAAAGCCTGATCGTTACGGCTGTATTGCAGCTCGGCCAGACGACGCAAAATGCTGCGCTGATCGATAATCATGCCGCGCGACAGATGCAGCATCATTTTCAGATAGAGATCGGGATCGCCCAGACCATAAATAGCGGACACCGACGCCACCACGATCACATCGCGCCGCTCCAGCAGCGCTTTGGTGGCGGAAAGACGCATCTGCTCGATATGTTCGTTCACCGCGGCGTCTTTTTCGATAAAGGTATCAGAGCTGGGAACGTAAGCCTCAGGCTGATAATAGTCGTAGTAAGAAACGAAATACTCAACGGCGTTATCTGGGAAAAACTCTTTCATCTCGCCATAGAGCTGCGCGGCCAGCGTCTTGTTCGGCGCCAGCACCATCGTCGGCCGGTTCAGATCGGCGATAACGTTGGCGACGGTGAATGTTTTCCCGGAGCCGGTCACCCCCAGCAGCGTCTGGTGCGCCAGACCGTCCTCCAGCCCCTCTTTCAGACGGCGGATCGCCTCAGGCTGGTCGCCGGAGGGCTGAAAGGCGGAGTTAAGTTTAAAAGCTTTACTCATTATGAAGGTCTCTGCTGAAGGATTGCACGGACAGGATGGTAATTTTACTCCGCTTCGATGATTTTTCCAGCGCGGGACACTGGATAAATAATCAGTTATTTTGCCCGATCCGCACAAAAAAGGCAAAGCGGAGATTTTAAGGCTTATCATTACACAGCGATAATATTAAGAGGTGCAATGTTATCCCCAACCGATGTGATCCTTTAACATTTGTCAATAGGCGCAGCGCAAAAGCGGCCATGGAAAAAAGCGCGCGCGGCGGCAGGCTTGATTTTAATTAACTTACTGAAAATAAATAAAATATAAATAAAGTCCAGTTTAACGCCAGTTCAGGAAAAAGCCGCGCCCGCTCTGGTCTGCACGTTGTTTTCACTCGGTAATGCACATGGTTATCCACAGGAATAGTGGATAACTGTTTACAGGCCCCGCAACATCGGGGATGGATAAAATTCCCACCGGCGACGTAACGCGAATGAAATATTTTTTTTTCGCCTTTTCGTCGCTTTCCTGCCCCTGATTTTTAGGCCTTAACCCCTGCTATCCGGCATCAGCAAAACTTTTACGCTGTCCGCGTCAATCCGTTATTAATAAATTTTTCTGCCTTATGCTGGGCCGCCTGCACCATAAGCGCGGCGTAACGGGCACTACGAAAGTGCAGAGGATCGGTTCCCTGCATAAATTGTTAAGCAACATTGACCATTTCTCGCTAACGCCTTCCCGCCGTCGCACGCATTTTCCTCTCTTTGCCCGCTGTTGGCCTGCGGATTGCAAGAAAGACGGGTCCTTCTGTGAACATGCTCATCGCGGAAAGGAACGGTGATATGACTCGCCGACGCCTGTTTCCGGCCCGGCTGCAAAGCGGGCCGACAGAATGATGTGAACTGTACGGAAGGGGAATATCAGATGCTGAGTTTACGTTCGGTTAATCAGTTTTACGGTCAGAACCATATTCTGTGGGATGTCGATCTCGATCTGCCGCCCGGCACCTGCACCGGCATTATCGGCCAGCCGGGAATGGGAAAAACCACGCTGGTGAACTGCATCATGGGCCATCTGCCGATCAACAGCGGCAGCATGATGTGGCAGCAGGATGGATCGCCGCCGGAAGATTTGCTGGCGCAGCCGGCGGACAAGCGCGCCCGGCTCGGCATCGGCTATGTGCCGCAGGGACGGCAGATATTCTCGCAGCTCAGCGTGGAGGAGAATTTACTGATTGCGTTGCTGGCCGGTCAGGACGATCGTCACTGCGCCATTCCGCCGCTGGTTTACGACCTGTTTCCGGCGCTGTGGCAGCGTCGCCACCAGCGCAGCGGCGAACTGCCGCTGGAATTGCAGCAGCATCTGGCGCTGGCGAGAGCGCTGACGCTCCAGCCGCGTCTGCTGATTCTGGATGAACCGACAGAAGGAATGTCGCCGTGGCTGGAGGAGGAGACCGGCAATCTGCTGCATCGCCTTAACCATGAGTTCGGCCTGACGATCCTGCTGCTGGAACAGCGCGTCTCGTTTATTCGTCGCGTGGCGGATTACTTTTTGCTGCTGCATCATGGACGCAACGTGGCGCAGGGCCACGTTGCGGAGCTGGATGAATCGGTCGTGGATAAGTGGCTGGCGGTCAGCTAGCGGTGCGGATCGACTTCAGGCAAGCGCAGCCAGTCGCCCAGCCGGTCGTTTTCAACTTCCTCCAGCCAGGGGATCTCGCCGAGAAACGGCGCGGGCAGGCGCTGGCGCAGCGTCGCCAGATACTCCTGATGCCGTCTGCCCGGCGGCTGGATATCGTTGGCGATCCACCCCGCCAATGGCAGGCCTGCGTTCAGCACCGCCTCCGCCGTCAGCAGAGCGTGGTTGATGCAGCCCAGCTTGATGCCCACCACCAAAATCACCGGCAGCCGTTCCTGTTTTACCCAGTCGGCAAAGGTATGCTGCTCTGACAGCGGCGTATACCAGCCGCCCGCGCCTTCCACCAACACCCACTCCGCTTTCGCTCGCAGCGCCGCCAGCCCGGCGGAAAGCTGTGCAAAAGCGATCGGCTGGCCGGTATCGGCGCTGACGATATGCGGCGAGGTCGGCTCCAGAAAAACCAGCGGATTCACCTCTTCGTAGCGCAGCGACAGGCTGCTGTTACGCTGCAACGCCAGCGCATCGCCGTTGCGGATGCCTTCCGACGTCATTTCGCTGCCCGACGCCACCGGCTTATAGCCCGCCGTGGTAAAGCCCGCGCGCGTCGCCGCCTGCAGCAGCGCGCTGCTGACCACGGTTTTGCCCACTTCCGTATCGGTTCCGGTCAGAAACCAGCAGTTACTCACAATCAATCACTCCGGTAATGAGTTGGTAAGAGAGGCGATAGCCCTGCGCGTCCTGCGGCCAGTGCTGCTGCAACTGCATCAGCCGTTGACGCGTCAGCAGGCCGCTGGCGCGGCCCTGATGTATATGGGTAGCGCCGATGCCTTTCAGCGACTGTAAGGCGCTCAGCACATCGGGAAAGTGCTGCGTCACCGTTTCGCTTTCCAGCCGCAGCGCCAGTCCGTCGCATGCCTCGCGAATCGCCGTCTCGGGTAAAAAGGTGTTGACGTGCTGATAGTTGTCCAGCGCTTGCCAGGCGCTGCGCATCTCATGCAGCGAGGCGTCGGCGAGCGTGGAAAAGAGCACGCTGCCGCCGGGACGTGTCACCCGATGCAGTTCGCGGATGCCCTGCGCCAGACTGTCGCACCACTGCACCGCAAGGTTGCTCCAGCTGATATCGACGCTGTGACGTTGCAGCGGCAGCGCCTCGATATCGCCCAGCAGGTAGTGCTGCGCCGAAGCGTCGCGGCGCGCCTGCGCCAGCATGCCCGGCGAGAGATCCAGCGCGATCACCTGATGCCCTTTCTCCCGCCAGCGGCGGCTGAACCAGCCGGTGCCGCAGCCCGCGTCCAGCACCGAGCCGACCTCTGACGGCGGCAGCAGCGCCATAAGACGTTCGCCGCTGTAGCGCTGGAAATCGGCGTAACGTTCGTAACCGTCCGCCGCCCGACCGAACGCCTGCGCGACGGCCTGCTTATTCACTCTGTGCGTCATGCAGCGCCTCCAGCAGCCTGTCAATATCGTCCGCCGTATGGCGCGCCGTCAGGGTGATGCGCAGCCGCGCCGTGCCGGGCGGCACCGTCGGCGGACGGATCGCCGTCACCCAGCAGCCGCGCTCCCGCAGACGGCTGGCGAAAGCGAGCGCCCGCGCCTCCTCGCCGACGATCAGCGGTTGAATCGCAGTGTTTGACGGCGTCAGGGCCAGGCCAAGCTGCCGCGCGCCGTGGCGGAAGCGAGCGATATTCTCCGCCAGCCGCGCGCGCAGATCGTCGCCCTGCTGCACTGCCTGAAGCGCTGCGCGCAGCGCTTCAGCCTGCGCGGGCGGCATCGCGGTGCTGTAGATCAGATGACGAGCGAACTGCAACAGATAGTCGGCGGTCTGCCGATCGCACAGCAGCGCCGCGCCGCTAACGCCGAACGCCTTGCCGAAGGTAACGATTAGCAGCTCCGGCCTGACATCCTGCTGCCAGCAGCTGCCGCGCCCCTGCTCGCCCTGCACCCCGACGCCGTGCGCGTCGTCCACCAGCAGCCAGCCGCCTGCCTGCCGCGTCAGCTGATGCAGCGCGCTCAGCGGCGCGCTGTCGCCGTCCATGCTGAACACGCCTTCGGTCACCACCAGCGTTTCGCCCCCGACGGGCGAAGCCAGCAGCCGATGCAGGCTCTCCGGCTGATTATGAGCGAAGCGCCGCAGCGTGGCCGGACTAAGGCTCGCGGCCTCCAGCAGCGACGCGTGCGACAGCTTATCCGCCAGAATGCGGTCGTCCTGCGCCGCCAGCGCGCCGATCACCGCCTGGTTGGCGGCGTAGCCGGAATTGAACAGCAGCGCGCACGGATAGCCGAGCCAGTCGGCCAGCTCCGCCTCCAGCGCCGCATGGGGCTGAAGATAGCCCGTTACATGCCCGGACGCCCCGGCGCCGATGCCGTAGCGCGCCGCGCCCTGCTGCCAGGCGTCGATAATGCGCGCATCGTCGCTCAGACCAAGATAATCGTTGCTGGCGAAGTTGCGGTAACGCTGGCCTTCATGCCGCAGCCAGCCTGCGCCGTCCGGCGTCAGCAGGCTACGCTGACGCAGACGCTGCTGCTGCCGACGCGTTTGCAGGGCCTCAGCGATGCGATGTTGCCAGCTCATTACTGCGCCGCGTTGTAGTAGTGCGCGGTGTCGGCATTGGCCAGCTGCTGCGCCAGCGCCTGCTGCTGCTCGTTATCGCCCGCGCGGGTATGGGTATGCTCCGGGTTGAGGCCCAGCTTGCGGAACAGCAGCAGATCTTTATCCTCTTCCGGGTTCGGCGTGGTCAGCAGCTTGCAGCCGTAGAAAATGGAGTTGGCGCCCGCCATAAAACACATCGCCTGGGTCTGCTCGCTCATTTGCTCGCGACCGGCGGAAAGGCGTACGTGGGAGGTCGGCATCATAATGCGCGCCACCGCGATGGTGCGGATAAAATCGAACGGATCGACATCCTCGTTTTCCGCCAGCGGCGTGCCTTTGACCTTCACCAGCATATTGATCGGCACGCTTTCCGGCGGCGTCGGCAAATTCGCCAGCTGCACCAGCAGCGCCGCGCGATCTTTCACCTCTTCGCCAAGGCCGACGATGCCGCCCGAACAGACTTTAATCCCCGCTTCACGCACCTTGTCCAGCGTGTCGAGACGCTCCTGATAGGTGCGCGTGGTGATGATATTGCCGTAAAACTCCGGCGAGGTGTCGAGGTTATGGTTGTAAAAATCGAGTCCGGCTTCGCCCAGCCGCTGCGCCTGCGCGTCGCTCAGCGTGCCCAGCGTCATGCAGGTTTCCATCCCCAACGCCTTTACGCCCTGCACCATCTTTTCCAGGTAAGGCATATCGCGGTCGTTGGGGTTTTTCCACGCCGCGCCCATGCAGAAACGCGACGATCCCGCCGCCTTCGCCTTACGTGCCGAGGCCAGCACCTCTTCCACCTCCATCAGGCGCTCCGACTCAAGGCCGGTTTTATAACGGGCGCTCTGCGGGCAATATTTGCAATCCTCCGGGCAGGCGCCGGTCTTGATCGACAACAGCGTACTGACCTGCACCTGTCGCGGATCGAAGTGCTGCCGGTGGACCTGCTGCGCTTCAAACATCAGTTCAAGAAAAGGTTTATTAAACAGGGCCTGAGCCTCTGCCAGCGTCCAGCGCATCGCCATTGCTTACTCCAGAAAGTGTCGTTTTTATTGTGGAACCGAATTATACTTGTAAACTAAATCTTTTCTTTTTGGTTTACAAGTGATCATGACTTCTGACGATCTCGCCTTCGACCGCGACCATATCTGGCATCCTTACACCTCCATGAGCGAACCGCTTCCCTGCTATCCGGTGGTCAGCGCGCAGGGTGTTCATCTGCAGCTGGCTGACGGCCGTCAGCTGGTGGACGGCATGTCTTCATGGTGGGCGGCGATTCACGGCTATAACCATCCGCGCCTCAACCAGGCGCTGCAAACGCAGATGGCGCAGATGTCGCACGTCATGTTCGGCGGCATTACCCATCCTGCCGCCGTGGCGCTCTGCCGCCGCCTGGTGGCGATGACGCCCGCACCGCTGGAGTGCGTGTTTCTGGCGGATTCCGGCTCGGTAGCGGTAGAAGTGGCGATGAAGATGGCGCTGCAATACTGGCAGGCGCGCGGCGAACGGCGCCAGCGCTTTCTGACGCTGCGCCGGGGCTACCACGGCGATACTTTTTCCGCGATGTCGGTCTGCGACCCGGATAACTCCATGCACAGCCTGTGGCAGGGCTATTTGCCGAATCATCTGTTCGCGCCGGCGCCGCAGCGCCGCTTTGACGACAGCTGGGATGAGGCAGATATCGCCGAGTTCGCCGCGCTGATGGAGACGCATGCGGACAGCATCGCGGCGGTCATTCTGGAGCCGATCGTGCAGGGCGCGGGCGGAATGCGCTTTTATCATCCGCGCTATTTGCAGCGGGTGCGCGAGCTGTGCGATCGCCATCAGGTGCTGCTGATTGCTGACGAGATCGCCACCGGCTTCGGCCGCACCGGCGAGCTGTTCGCCTGCGATCATGCTGACATCGCGCCCGATATCCTCTGTCTGGGGAAAGCGCTGACCGGCGGCACCATGACGCTCTCCGCCACGCTCACTACGCGCGTGGTGGCTAACACCATCAGCAACGGCGCGGCGGGCTGCTTTATGCACGGCCCGACCTTCATGGGCAACCCGCTCGCCTGCGCGGTGGCGGAGGCGAGCCTGGCGCTGTTGCAGGAAGGCGAATGGAAACAGCAGGTCGCGGCGATTGAACGGCAGCTGCGCGCGGCGCTGCTGCCGCTGGCCTCTCATCCGCAGGTTGAAGACGCGCGCGTGCTGGGCGCCATCGGCGTGATTGAGAGCCGCCAGCCGGTCAATATGGCCGCCATCCAGCGCTTTTTCGTCGATCAGGGCGTCTGGATCCGGCCCTTTGGCCGCCTGATCTATCTGATGCCGCCCTATGTGATCGATGCCGATCGGCTGGCGCGGCTGACGCAGGCTATTGAAGCGGCGCTGGATCGCCCCGATCTCTTTTTGCCGGCGTGAGCGTGGATGTCCTTTGAGCGCACCGTGGCGTGATGCACTACGCTTTTAGCATCCCCGCAAGCTAAAGGAGTAAGTCATGCCACAGCAAAAAGAGCGCAATCGCCGCGTGCTTCTGGCCTCGCGCCCGCACGGCGCGCCGACCGAAGCGAACTTCCGTTTTGACACGCAGCCGGTGCCTGCGCCCGACGACGGCGAAGTGCTGCTGCGGACGGTGTACCTGTCGCTCGATCCCTATATGCGCGGCCGCATGAGCGACGCGCCCTCCTATGTCGAACCTTTCGCCGTCGACGATGTGCTGGGCGGCGGCACGGTAGCGATTGTCGAACAGTCGAAACATGCCGACTATCAGCCGGGCGACTGGGTGGTCAGCCAGAGCGGCTGGCAGGATTACGCCCTGTCGGACGGCAAAGGCCTGGTTAAATTACAAGGGCCGGTACTGGAGCATCCTTCCTGGGGGCTGAGCCTGCTGGGTATGACCGGCTTTACCGCCTATATGGGCCTGCTGGATATCGGCAATCCACAGCCGGGCGAAACCGTAGTGGTGGCCGCCGCGACCGGCGCCGTCGGCTCGGTGGTGGGTCAAATCGCGAAGCTGAAAGGCTGCAAAGTCGTCGGCATCGCTGGCGGCGCGGAAAAGTGCCGCTACGCCAAAGAGACGCTGGGCTTCGATCACTGCGTCGACCACCGTCAGGACGATCTGGCGGAACAGCTGAAACAGCACTGCCCTGACGGCATCGACGTCTATTTTGAAAACGTCGGCGGCAAAGTGTTTAACGCGGTGCTGCCGCTGATGAACACCAAAGGGCGCATTCCGGTCTGCGGCCTGATCGCCGACTATAACAGCACCGACCTGCCGGAGGGACGCGATCATCTGCCGCTGCTGCAAAGCGCGATCCTGCGTAAACGGCTGCGCGTGCAGGGCTTTATCATTAATCAGGATTATGGCGATCGCTTTGACGAGTTTTTCCGTCAGATGAGCCAATGGGTGGCGGAAGATCGTCTGGTATTCCGTGAACATATCGTTGACGATCTGGAGAACGCGCCGGAGGCCTTTACCGGCATGCTGGAAGGTAAAAACTTCGGCAAGCTGGTCATTCGTGTCGCGTCAGATCAACCGGGAGAGCAGTAATGAAAATTTTGATGGTGTTAACCTCCCACGACAAACTGGGCGAAACCGGCAAAAAAACCGGTTTCTGGCTGGAAGAGTTTGTCGCGCCTTATTACATCTTTAAAGATGCCGGCATCAGCGTGGTGTTGGCGTCGCCGCAGGGCGGACAGCCGCCGCTCGATCCGAAAAGCGACGAGCCGGACGCTCAGACGCATGATACTAACCGTTTTCGTCACGACGTCGCCGCTCAGCAGGCGCTGGCGAATACACAACGTCTTGAAACTATTGATGGCAGCAAGTTCGACGCGGTATTTTATCCGGGCGGTCACGGCCCGCTGTGGGATCTGGCCGAGGATAAGCACAGCATTGCGCTGATTGAGAATCTGTTCGCCAACGGCAAGCCGGTGGCGGCGGTATGTCATGCGCCCGGCGTGCTGCGCCATGTGAAAAAGCCGGACGGCACGCCGCTGGTGGCGGGCAAACGGGTGACCGGCTTCACCAACAGCGAAGAAGAGGCCGTTGGGCTGACGAACGTGGTGCCTTTCCTGGTGGAGGATGAGCTGAAAAAACAGGGTGGACTGTTTGAGCGCACTGAAGACTGGGGCGCTTTCGCCGTTACCGACGGGCATCTGATTACCGGTCAGAACCCCACCTCATCAGCCGTTACCGCAGAAGAACTGCTGAAGTTTTTACATCAATAAAACGGAGATGCGATGAGGATTTACAGTCACAATTTCAACGACGGGGAGAAGATGCCGGCGCGCCACGTCTTCAACGGCATGGGCTACCAGGGCGATAATATTTCCCCGCACCTCGCATGGGACGAGGTGCCGGAAGGCACGAAAAGCTTCGTCGTCACCTGCTACGATCCCGACGCGCCGACCGGCTCCGGCTGGTGGCACTGGGTGGTGGCGAATATTCCCGCCGATGTCACGGTGCTGCCGCAGGGCGCTGGCTCTGGCCAGGCGGCGTTGCCGGAAGAGGCGATTCAGACGCGCACGGACTTCGGTAAGGCGGGCTACGGCGGCGCCGCGCCGCCGCAGGGCGAAAGCCACCGCTATATTTTTACCGTTCACGCGCTGGACGTGGACAAAATCGAGGTGGACGAAAACGCCAGCGGCGCGATGGTGGGCTTTAACGTCCATTTCCATCGTCTCGCCAGCGCCTCGATTACCGTGATGTACAGCTAACGCTGCCTGCGGGGCGCGACTGCGCCCCGCCCGGCGAGCTGCCCCGAATGTATTAACGGGCACTTTTTACCGACCAATAAATATCAGCGTTATTTCCTGGAATTGGGCGGTGGGTTATATTAATCGGTGATCTTTTCCCCCACAGTTTATATATCCTTCCTTATAATTCATCTTAAATTCCCTATCAATCATCACCTAACCCGATAATAGATCGTTATGTGACGGGCTTAAATGTTACTCATCTTCTTTTATTATAAAAAAATTTAAAGGAGCGGTCAGGATGAATAAATTATCAACGTGCTTGCTTATAAGCTTATCGTTTCAGGCTTACGCCACAGATGCAGAGATTAAGCTATCTGAGGTAACCTGGTTCTCTCTGGGATACCAGGGCTTCGCTGGAAAAAAATCCTCTGGAGAATATTACTATCAAGAGATAGCTCGTCTGGGTAAAAAAAGCGAGGCGACATTCAAGAAAATATTAACCTCAAATAAGGCAACGAATGAAGCGAAGCTGTATGCCGCCTGTGGATTGTGGCGAATTGACAGGAAGTGGTTGAATGCCTTCAAACCTCATCATGGGAGTGTCACCGTTTTACAGGGCGATATATTAAGAAAAGAAGAATTCGGAGTTATGTTTTTAAAGATAAAAGAACATGGCTGTGATATTTAGAAAAAGGAGAAATGCATGAACAAACCAAATGAAGCAGAATTGAAAAAATAGCTGGCGCCATGAATTTAAATGGATTACGCCACTCCAGCAATATCTTTGATAGTAGAGGTAATAACGTAGAAGAATGGACAGGCGCCAATAATATATACTGTAATCCCGGAACGTCTACCGCCATTATATTATTTTCAGGAAACTATCCACACTTTGGCTAATCAGACCTATCAACCAGGCCGAATAAAAATATCAGAACGAAAAATTTAATATTCATAGACGCCCAATTTTTCCTTGTCCAAGCTGACTGCAAGGTAAAACGCTTTCAGGGCCTGTACAGGCGCTCGCTGTCAGTGAAAACGAGCGCCTGAAGTTAACTTTTAATACTTAATCTGTTCCTGTTCAAACACATTTTCAGCCGACGACCCCCTGCCCACGCTCAGGCGCTTAAATTCCGCCTTCGCTTTCTCCATCTGCTGATTAAATTTTGTTTTAGCGCGCAGCCTTGCCACTACCGCGGCGGCCATTACGCGCGCGGCGTCGATGTCGCTCTCCCAGTAATAGCCGCAAATTACCCGGCTTTCGCCACTTTCCAGCCCGCGTTGCAGAATCACCTGCTGACGCGCCGGATTGCGCCGCCGCGCAGACAAAACTGCGAGGCGGCCCAAGTTTTACAGCGCGTGGATCACCACCCACATCGGGCCCTGGCCGACCGCGTAGCGCGCCAGCGGCGTCAGCAGTCCCTGCCCTTCGCCGATGCGATAGACTTCGATGTGGTGCGATTTCTGTCCGGCGGCGACCAGATAGCGCCCGCTTTTATCAATATTAAAGCCGCGCGGCTGAGTTTCGGTCGGCTGATGGCCTTCCAGCGTCAGCAGACCGCCATCTTCGCTGACGCTGAAAATGGTCAGCGTGCTGGAGGTGCGATCGCAGGCGTAGAGATGACGGCCATCCGGGGTCAGATGGATGTCGGCGGCCCAGCGCGTGCCCGTGAAATCCGCAGGCTGCATATCCAGACTCTGCACGCGCTCTACCTGGCCGTTGGCGTTGCTCAGCTGCCAGACGTCGACCGTGCTGTTAAGCTCGTTGACGCAGTAGGCGTACTGGCGGTTAGGATGGAACACCATATGGCGCGGGCCTGCGCCCTCGACGGTGGTAACCTGCGGCTGCGCGTGCGGCGTCAGCTTGCCCGCGGCGTGAACGTCGAACAGGCAGATACGATCCTGCTTCAGGGCAGGGACGAACAGCGTCTGGTTGTCGCTGCCGATATTGGCCGAATGACAGCCTTCCAGGCCGTCGATCACCTGGCTCGGCGCCAGCGGTACGCCGTCGGCGCCGATGGGACTGATGCTGACGCAGGCGTCATTATAGGAGCCGCAAAACAGGAAATTGCCGTGCAGATCGGTAGAAATATGGGTCGGGCTGCCCGGCAGCGGCGCCTGGCCCGCTTCGGTCAGGGTGCCGTCGTCAGCAATGCGGTAAGCGATCACGCGGAACTGCGGTCGTACGCCAACATACAGAAACGGCTGAGTCGGATTCACCACCATCGGCTGCACCTGCCCCGCCACGTCCACGACCTGCAACAGCGTCAGCGCGCCCTCTTCATTCATTCGCCAGACGTGAATCTGCTGGCTTTCCGGACTGGCGGTGTAAACAACTTGCTTCATGAATTCTCCTTATCTCATTACCTGTAATGGTTGGCCTGTGGCAAAGGTTAGCGCGTTTTGCCGCAGCCCGTTGGATTGTTTCTGCTGCGGCGATTTGGCGGCGAGGCGTCGCAGGGTGTAACATCGCTGCTTTGCGAATAATGACTGGCGGAATTAATTATGAGCTATCGCGTAATTGCCCTCGACCTGGACGGTACGCTGCTGACGCCGCGTAAAACCATTCTTCCCGAATCGCTGGAGGCGCTTGCCGAGGCAAAACGGGCCGGGGTCAAAATCCTTATCGTGACCGGGCGCCACCACTGCGCCATCCATCCTTTTTATCAGGCGCTGGCGCTGGATACACCTGCAATCTGCTGTAACGGCACCTATTTGTATGATTATCAGGCAAAAAAAGTGCTCTCTGCCGATCCGCTGGACAAATCGCAGGCGCTGAAGGTCATCGACATGCTCGACGAGCAGGCGATCCACGGGCTGCTCTACGTGGATGACGCGATGCTCTACCAGACGCCGACCGGACACGTTGAGCGCACCCTGCTGTGGGCGGAGTCGCTGCCGGCGCATCAGCGTCCGCTGTTTTTGCAGGTGCCGAATCTCGCTGACGCCGCGCGCGAGGCGCAGGCCATCTGGAAGTTCGCCCTTTCCCATCCCGATACGCGCGCCCTGCAGCAGTTCGCCGACAATGTCGAACAGACGCTGGGGCTGGCCTGCGAATGGTCATGGCACGATCAGGTGGATATCGCCCAGGCGGGCAACAGCAAAGGCAAGCGGCTGGCGGAATGGGTTGAATCGCAGGGGATGACGATGAAGGATGTGCTGGCGTTCGGCGACAACTATAACGATCTCAGCATGCTGGAAAACGTCGGCCTGGGCGTGGCGATGGGCAACGCCGACGAAGCGATCAAAGCGCGCGCCGCGCGCGTTATCGGCACCAACCTGGAGCCGGGCATTGCGGAAACCATTCGCCGCGAAGTGCTGTAACCGCTGAAAAGACGGGGCCGCAAAAGCTGCGGCGCCTCGCCTTCTGTTATCTGGCGGGCCGGATGGCCCCATTGATTTGCTGATAAACCGGCAATGGAAACACAGAGATTAAACCTCAGCTCTCTGTCGCCCCGTTTCTCTTATGCGGTAATGGAAACGCTTTTAATCTGGGCGAACAGCCACATGCCGGGCTTGATCGCCAGCTCGTCGCGCGCCCAGGGCGTAATGCGCGCCCAGAGTTCGCTGGCGCCGATGCGCAGTTTCACCTCGACCTGCTGATTATCCACCTCAACCAGTTCGCTGACCTGCGCCGGCAGCACGTTGCGGATGGTGCTGTTCAGCGGTGGCTGTAGCGATAAAGAGACATCCGACGACTGGATGCGAATGCGCAGCGGCGTCTTCTGCGGCGCCTCTATGCGGCTGACCCAGATATGCTGATCGCCCAGCGACAGCGCGGTCATGGCGTAGTCGGGATGCTGTTCCAGCACCTGAACGCGCAGCACGGTGCTTTGCTCGCTGCGCGGCAGCCAGGGACGCAGCGCGCTGCTGCTCCAGACCTGCTCCAGCGTGCCCGTCGCCTTTACCTCTCCTTTATCCAGCAGCAGCACCCGATCGGCCAGCTGCAAAATCTCATCCAGGCTGTGTGAGACGTAGAGCAACGGAATATCCACCTGCTTCGCCAGCTTTTGCAGCCAGGGCAACAGCTCGCGTTTGCGCGGGATATCCAGCGACGCCAGCGGCTCATCCATCAGCAGAATATCGGGCGCCATCAGCAGCGCGCGTCCTATGGCCACCCGCTGCTTTTCGCCGCCGGAGAGCGACCAGGGAAACCGGTCCAGCAAATCGTTCAGTCCCAGCAGATCCACCAGCGTATCAAACTGTCCCTGACGGCTTTTCGCCATGCCGTAACGCAGATTGCCGCGCACCCGATAGTGCGGAAAGAGGCGCGCCTCCTGAAACACGTAGCCGACGCTGCGCTTTTCCGGCGGCAGCCAGACAGACTCTTCGGCATGGCTAAGCGTGCGGCCGTTCAAACGAATATAGCCCTGCTGCGGCTGCGCCAGTCCGGCGATCGCGTTGATTAACGAGGTTTTCCCGGCGCCGGAGACGCCGAAAATGGCGGTGATGCCTTTGGTGGGCAATTCCGTATCTATCTGCAACAGGCTGTCGCCCTGCTGCAGGGTAAAATTAAGTTCCAGCATCAGCCCCCAGACGCTTACGACCCCAGCGGGCCAGCCATTCCGACAGCAGCAGCGAAACCAGCGCCAGCGCGATGGCGATCAGGCAAAGCCTGGCGGCGTTGCTCTCGGCGCCCGGCGTCTCCAGCAGCGTGAACATCGCCAGCGGAATGGTGCGGGTTTCGCCCGGAATATTAGAAACAAAGGTGATAGTAGCGCCGAATTCGCCCAGCGAACGGGCGAAGGCCAGCACGGTGCCGGCGATAAGGCCCGGCAGCGTCAGCGGCAGCGTGATGGTGAAGAAGACGCGCCAGCGACCCGCGCCCAGCGTGCGGGCCGCCTGTTCGAGTTTAGGATCGACCGCCTCCAGCGCGAGGCGAATGGCGCGCACCATTAACGGCAGCGCCACCACCGCGGCCGCAAGCGCCGCGCCGCGCCAGCTGAAAGCGAAGCTGATGCCGAACCAGTCATACAGCCAGGAACCGATCCAGCCGCGGCGCCCCAGCGTCAGCAGCAGCAGATAGCCGACCACGACCGGCGGCAGCACCAGCGGCAGATGAATGAGACTATCCAGCAGCGCTTTGCCGCGAAATTCACAGCGCGCCAGCAGCCAGGCGAGAAAGATGCCAAAAGGCAGACTGGCGATCACAGCAATGGCAGAAACTTTCAGGCTGAGTTCCACAGCCTGCCATTCAACATCACTCAATATCATTAGCGTGGGGTAAATCCATATTTTTTGAATATTGCCGCTGCCTCCGGTCCTTTGAGGTAGTCATAAAAAGCGCTGACCGCAGGCTGATGATGATCCTTGACGATAGCCATCGGGTATTCCACCGGCTTATGGCTGTTTTCCGGGAAATGCCCCACCACCGTCACGTTATGGCTGGCGACGGCGTCGGAACCGTACACGATGCCGTAAGGCGTTTCGTTGCGTTCCACCAGCGCCAGCGCCGCGCGGACGTTGTTGGCGCGCGCCATAATCGGCGACAGCGTATCCCACGCGCCAAGATTTTGTAAGGCCTCTTTCGCATAAATTCCTGCCGGAACGTGGTCCGGGTCGCCTGTCGCGATACGCTGTCCTTTCAGCAGGCTTTTCCAGTCGGTGTTTTTGTCAATCTGCACCGGCTTCGCCTTTTCGCTGGCGGGCGCGATCAGCACCAGATCGTTGCCCAGCAGCGTATAGCGCGAATCGGCTTCGATGCTGTTTTTGCCAGCCGCGTAATCCATCCACTGCTGATCGGCGGAAATAAACAGGTCGGCGGGCGCGCCCTGCTCTATCTGCCGCGCCAGCGTGGAAGATGAAGCGTAGGAGGTGACGATTTTAATCTCATGTTTGTTTTTTTCATACTGCCCGATGATATCCTGCAGGGCATTGGTCAGCGAGGCGGCGGCAAAGACGGTGACGTTATCGGCGGCCACGGCATGACCTGACAGGCTGAGGCCGATAACCGCAGCGCCTAACCAGTGATTCCACTTAACAACAGACATAGCATTTCTCCGGGTTACGTTATGTAATGCATACTATAACGAGACGGCGAACGCTGTCATACGTTTGATCAAAAGGAAATCAGGCGAATGAAAAGCAACAGGGTCGACGCGATGTCGACCCTGTTAAGAGAAAGCTGAATGCGGCGCGCTTACTGACGCGGCTTCGCCGTGCGGTCGTTGCGGTGACCGAATTTAGAAATCACGTTGAAGACTTCGCCCAGGCCGTAAATCAGGCCAAGGATAATGGCCATCACGATCGGCACCATGATCACAGCGACAGCAAGGCTTTTTAATAACTCCAGCATAGTTGCCTCGTTTATTACGGTAAAAAGATCATTTTAACCAGCATGATAAAAAACGCACTGTCCTTTTGTGCGCTTTACTTTTCCTGAAGCGCCGCTGACGCGGGCTTAACGCCGTGACACCCCTCGTCGCCTCTTTTACAATTAAATCAAACCACTTTATGAGGCTTAGCATGCAGGCTGACATCTCCCTTATTATTCGACTCCAGCAGAAGCTGTTCGCCGATCCGCGCCGCATTGCCTTGTTACAGCAGATTAAACAGACCGGCTCTATCAGCCAGGGCGCAAAGCTGGCGGGCATCAGTTACAAAAGCGCATGGGACGCGATCAACGAGATGAACCAGCTGGCGGAACGCACGCTGGTGGAACGTGCTACCGGCGGCAAAGGCGGCGGCGGCGCGCAGCTGACCCGCTACGGCGAACGGCTGATCGAACTGTTTCGCCTGCTGGAACAGATTCAGCAAAAGGCGTTTGACGTGCTGCAGGATGACCAGCTGCCGCTCGACAGCCTGCTGGCGGCCATCGCCCGTTTTTCTCTACAGACCAGCGCCCGCAACCAGCTGTTCGGCACGCTTGTCCACCGCGACGCGGAACGGGTGCAGCAGCATGTCGACGTACTGCTTGCCGATGGACAAACGCGCCTGAAGGCGGCGTTGACGCGCCAGAGCGCCGATCGGTTGCAGCTTAGCGCCGGCAAAGAGGTGCTGTTACTGATTAAGGCGCCGTGGATCGACGTCAGCCGCGAACCCTCTAACGCCGATAACCAGCTGCCCTGCGCCATCAGCGCTATTGAGCGCGGCGAACAGCAAAGCGAAGTGCTGATGAGGCTAGGCAGCGGCGAGACGCTGTGCGCTACGCTGAGCAATCAGCAGGTTGAACAGCAAAATCTGCAGCCTGGCGCGGCAGTGATAGCACATTTTAACGCCGATCGGGTGATTATCGCGACGCTGCTCTGAATCTGTGGTCACCGTTTGACATGCCTGCGGCCAGTCGCTAAAAACAGAAGCTTACGCTGCAAAAAACGGAATAAAAAATGGCTACATTGCAAATTTCGCAAGGCACGTTTCGTCTTAGCGATACCCGAATATTAACCCTCAACGATTTAACGTTGCGCGGCGGCGAAAGCTGGGCCTTCGTCGGCGCCAACGGCAGCGGTAAATCCTCGCTGGCGAAGGCGCTGACGGGCGAGCTACCGCCGTTGCAGGGCGCCTTTCACAGTGACTTCAAACGGCCGACGCTGCTGTCGCTGGAGAAGCTGCAAAAGCTGGTGGAAGAGGAATGGCAGCGTAACAACACCGATCTGCTCAGCGAAGGCGAAGACGACACCGGCCGCACCGCGGCAGAGATGATTCAGGACGAGGTGAAAGATGCCGCGCGCTGCCGCGAGCTGGCGCGGCTGTTTGGCATCGAATATCTGCTTGAGCGCCGCTTTAAGTATCTCTCTACCGGCGAAACGCGCAAAACGCTGCTCTGTCAGGCGCTGATGGCGCAGCCCGACCTGCTGGTGCTGGACGAGCCGTTCGACGGGCTTGACGTCGCGTCGCGCGCCAGCCTGGCGGCGCTGCTGGAGAGACTGCATCAGCAGGGCTATACCCTGGCGCTGGTGCTGAACCGCTTCGACGATATTCCATCGTTTGTGGATCGCGTCGGCGTGCTGGCGGAGTGCCATCTGACCCATATCGGCGATCGCGCGACGGTGCTGGCGGAAGCGCTGGTCGCGCAGCTGGCGCACAGCGAACGTCTGGACGGCATGGCGCTGCCGGAAGCGGACAATCCCGACCAGCTGCCGCAGCTGCCGCCCGACGCGCCGCGCATCGTGCTGAAAAATGGCGTGGTCAGCTACAACGACAAACCGGTGCTGCACGGCCTGAACTGGGAAGTGCTGCCGGGCCAACACTGGCAGATTATCGGGCCGAACGGCGCGGGCAAATCGACGCTCCTGAGCCTGGTGACCGGCGATCATCCGCAGGGGTACAGCAACGATCTGACGCTGTTTGGGCGGCGGCGCGGCAGCGGCGAGACCATCTGGGAGATTAAACAGCATATCGGCTACGTCAGCAGCAGCCTGCATCTTGATTACCGCGTGGCGATTAGCGTGCGTAACGTGATCCTCTCCGGCTATTTTGACTCAATCGGACTTTATCAGGCGGTTTCCGACCGTCAGCGCACCCTGGCAAACGGCTGGCTGGCGCTGTTAGGCATGCAGGCGCAAGCCGATGCGCCGTTTCACAGTCTCTCCTGGGGACAACAGCGGCTGGTGCTTATCGCCCGCGCGCTGGTAAAACATCCCACGCTGCTGATTCTGGATGAGCCGTTGCAGGGACTCGATCCCCTCAACCGGCAGCTGGTGCGTCGCTTTGTGGATGTACTGATTGCGGAAGGACAAACGCAGCTGCTGTTCGTTTCCCACCATGCGGAAGATGCGCCGCAGTGCATTACCCATCGTCTGAGTTTTGTGCCGCAGGGCAACCATTATGTCTATCCCACAGAAACGCTGAAATAATCTCCCGACCCGGCGACGCCGGGTCTCTACGTCCTGTTATGTCGTCCGCATGAGCTGGGCTACCCGTGAGGTTGCATCGTCAGCTCTTTGCGCTGCGGCGCGTTGTTCAACGCAACGCCTCTTCTTATCGTCTCCCTTCACGCTTTCTACCCGCCAGCGGATTTGGGAATGACGTCATCACTGCGGTAAAACAGACTGACGCAGCATGTAACCGTTACCATAATTTAAGCCTCGATCTACTTAGCCCTGCTCTCCAGGTGCTATTATTACTGACAAGTCAGAATTTTCAGCTTGTGTAAACGATTCCATTTATCCAGACTGGATCACGCTTTCCTTTTTTACACTGTGCTATTTTTTACTCTGCGATTACCGCTTAAGTCAGCAATCAGGACAGAACATGGAAAAATTCAATCCGGTCGATCATCCGCATCGCCGTTACAACCCGCTGGCCGATCAGTGGGTACTGGTTTCTCCGCATCGCGCCAAGCGTCCGTGGCAGGGCGCGCAGGAGTCACCCGCCCTGGAGCAGCTTCCCAAACACGACCCGGACTGCTTTCTGTGCGCGGGCAACACGCGCGTAACCGGCGATAAAAACCCTGACTATACCGGTACGTACGTGTTTACTAACGATTTCGCCGCGCTGATGACCGATACGCCGGAAGCGCCGCAAAGCGACGATCTGCTGATGCGCTGCGAAAGCGCGCGCGGCACCAGCCGGGTGATCTGCTTTTCGCCGGATCACAGCAAAACGCTGCCGGAGCTAAGCCTCGCGGCGCTGGAAGAGGTGGTCGCCACCTGGCAGCAGCAAACCGCCGATTTAGGCCAGCGCTATCCCTGGGTGCAGGTGTTTGAAAACAAGGGCGCCGCGATGGGTTGCTCTAACCCGCATCCGCATGGGCAGGTCTGGGCCAACAGCTTTTTACCGAATGAGGCGCAGCGCGAAGATCTTCATCAGCGCGACTATTTCGCCAAACAGGGCTCGCCGATGCTGGTCGATTACATGGCGCGCGAGCTGAACGACGGCAGCCGTACCGTGGTTGAAACCGAACACTGGCTGGCGGTAGTGCCCTGGTGGGCGGCCTGGCCGTTTGAAACCCTGCTGCTGCCGAAAACACACATCAAACGCCTGGTGGATCTGACCGAAGCGCAGCGCAGCGATCTGGCGCTGGCGTTGAAAAAGTTGACCAGCCGCTACGATAACCTGTTCCAGTGCTCCTTCCCCTACTCTATGGGCTGGCATGGCGCGCCGTTCAACGGCGAAGAGAATGACCACTGGCAACTTCACGCTCACTTTTACCCGCCGCTGCTACGTTCAGCCACGGTGCGCAAATTTATGGTGGGTTACGAAATGCTGGCGGAAACCCAGCGCGATTTAACCGCGGAACAGGCGGCGGAACGTCTGCGTTCCGTCAGCGATATTCATTTCCGCCAGACGGGAGATTCAGCATGAGCTTAAAAGAAACCACCCAACAGATTTTCCGGCAGCAGTTTGGCTACCAGCCGACCCACACTATTCAGGCGCCGGGCCGCGTCAACCTGATCGGCGAACACACCGACTATAACGACGGCTTCGTGCTGCCGTGCGCCATCGATTACCAGACGGTGATCAGCTGCGCGAAACGCGACGATCGTCAGGTGCGCGTGATCGCCGCCGACTACGACAGCGAGCAGGACAGCTTCTCGCTGGACGAGCCGATTATGCGCATCGAAGAGCCGATGTGGGCTAACTATGTGCGCGGCGTGGTGAAACATCTGCAGCAGCGCAGCGGCGAATTTAACGGCGTGGATATGGTGATCAGCGGCAACGTGCCGCAGGGCGCCGGCCTCAGCTCCTCAGCCTCGCTGGAAGTGGCGGTCGGCACCGTTTTGCAACAGCTTTATCATCTGCCGCTGGACGGCGCCGACATCGCCGTTAACGGTCAGGAAGCGGAAAACCAGTTTGTCGGCTGCAACTGCGGCATTATGGATCAGCTGATCTCCGCGCTGGGCAAGAAAGATCACGCCATGCTGCTCGACTGCCGCACGCTCGGCACGCGCGCAGTGCCGATGCCGAAAGAGGTAGCGGTCGTGATCATCAATACCAACTTCCGCCGCAGCCTGGTCGGCAGCGAATACAACACCCGCCGCGAACAGTGCGAGACCGGCGCGCGCTTCTTCAGCCAGCCGGCGCTGCGCGATGTCGATATCGAACAGTTCCGCGCGGTTGAGCATGAGCTGGATCCGCAGGTCGCCAAACGCGTCCGCCATGTGTTGACCGAAAATGCGCGCACGCTGGAAGCGGCGGAAGCGCTGAGCAAAGGCGATCTGAAGCGCATGGGCGAGCTGATGGCGGAATCGCACGCGTCAATGCGCGACGATTTTGAAATCACCGTGCCGCCGGTCGACAAGCTGGTGGAGATCGTCAAGGCGACCATCGGCGATAAAGGCGGCGTGCGCATGACCGGCGGCGGCTTCGGCGGCTGCGTGGTGGCGCTGATGCCGTTCGATCTGGTGGAGCCGGTGAAAGCGGCGGTCGCCAGCCAGTACGAGGCCGCGACCGGCATCAAAGAGACCTTCTACGTCTGCACCGCATCGGAAGGAGCGGGACAATGCTAAATCAGGCTACGTCGCTGGCGCCAGACGGCCAGCCGTGGCGCATCACCGTGCTGCGCAACCAGCACGGGATGGTCGCCACCTTTATGGACTGGGGCGCCACCTGGCTGTCGGCGCGCGTGCCGATGAAAGACGGCACAGTGCGCGAAGCGCTGTTGGGCTGCGCCACGCCAGCGGATTATCTTAATCAAACCGCCTATCTGGGCGCCACCGTGGGTCGTTACGCCAACCGCATCGCCAACGCGCGGCTCAGCGAGGCCAATATCGCGCTGACGGCGAACCAGGGGCCGCATCAGCTGCACGGCGGGCCGGAAGGGTTCGATCGCCGTCGCTGGCAGATTGTCAGCCAGAGCGAGAACAGCGTACTCTACCGCATCGACTCGCCGGACGGCGATCAGGGCTATCCGGGCAACCTTATCGCACAGGTCGAATATCGTCTCGACGATAACAACTGCCTGACGATTAACTGGGAGGCGCAGGTCGATCGGCCCTGCCCGGTTAACCTGACCAACCACGCCTATTTCAACCTGGACGCGCACCACGGCGACGCCCGTCAGCATCAGCTACAGCTCGACGCCGACAGCTATCTGCCGGTAGACAGCGAAGGCATTCCGCGCGCGCCGTTGCAGACGGTAGAAAACAGCGGCTTTGATTTCCGTACCGCGAAAAGCATCAGCCGCGACTTTCTGCAGGATGAGGATCAGCGCCTGGTACAGGGTTACGACCACGCTTTCCTGCTTAATCCACGCGGCGCACAGCAGCCCGCCGCGCAGCTCTGGTCTTCGGACAGCAAGCTGAAGCTGACGGTGCATACCTCCGCGCCGGCGTTACAGTTTTACAGCGGCAATTATCTGGAAGGGACGCCCGCGCGCGATCGGGGCAGCTATACTGCTTTTCAGGGCATCGCGCTGGAAAGCGAGTTTCTGCCCGACTCGCCGAACCATCCCGAATGGCCTCAGCCCAGCTGTTGGTTACAACCCGGCGAAACGTATCACAGCGTTACCCGCTATACGTTAACGGCGGAATAACATCAGGCTGAAAAACGCGCACCGCGTCGGTTCAGCACTTACGCGGTGTCAATAATTCCGCTATGGTAGGGCACTATCAATTGCCGAGCCGCGCGCGACGGCAATATAATGCTTTCATTATCATACGAGCGTAAAGGAGTTAAGCTATGGCTGTAACTAAGCTGGTTCTGGTGCGCCACGGCGAAAGCCAGTGGAACAACGAAAACCGCTTTACCGGATGGTACGATGTTGACCTGTCCGAGAAGGGCCGCGGAGAAGCGAAAGCAGCAGGTCAGCTGCTGAAAAAAGAGGGTTTCACCTTCGACTTCGCTTACACCTCCGTGCTGAAGCGCGCGATCCACACCCTGTGGAACATTCTCGACGAACTGGATCAGGCCTGGCTGCCGGTAGAAAAATCCTGGCGTCTGAACGAGCGTCACTACGGTGCGTTGCAGGGTCTGAACAAAGCGGAAACCGCTGAAAAATACGGCGACGAGCAGGTTAAACAGTGGCGCCGCGGCTTCGCCGTTACCCCGCCGGAACTGGACCGCAGCGACGAGCGCTTCCCGGGCCACGATCCGCGCTATGCGAAACTGACCGCCGAGCAGCTGCCGACCACTGAAAGTCTGGCGTTGACCATCGAACGCGTGATCCCTTACTGGAATGAAACCATTCTGCCGCGTCTGAAAAGCGGCGAGAAAGTGATCATCGCCGCGCACGGCAACTCACTGCGCGCGCTGGTGAAATACCTGGACGACATGAGCGAAGAAGAGATCCTCGAACTGAACATCCCGACCGGCGTACCGCTGGTGTATGAGTTCGATGAAAACTTCAAGCCGATCAAACACTACTATCTGGGCGACGCTGACGAAATCGCAGCGAAAGCCGCAGCGGTAGCAAACCAGGGCAAAGCGAAGTAATTCGTTCTGCATAAAAAACCCGCCGACCGGCGGGTTTTTTTTTCGCTCTGCTGGGCGCTTAAGCACGCGGCTCAATCAGCCCCGGCGCGCTTTTACCGCGGCGGCCAGCTGATGCAGTACCTTTTCCGTATCTTCCCAGCCGATGCAGGCGTCGGTGATGCTTTTGCCGTAGACCAGCGGCTCGCCGCTTTCCAGACTCTGATTGCCCTCTACCAGGTGGCTTTCAATCATCACGCCCATAATGCCCTTCTCGCCGCCGCTAATCTGCTGCGCGACGTCGTCGGCCACCACCATCTGACGCTGGAACTGCTTGCTGCTGTTGGCGTGGCTGAAATCGATCATCACCTGCGGCGTCAGACCCGCTTGCTCCAGCCCTGCTTTGACCGCGCGGACATGTTCGGCGCTGTAGTTTGGCTCTTTTCCGCCACGCAGAATGATATGGCAGTCGCCGTTGCCGCTGGTTTCAACGATAGCGGAATGACCATATTTGGTCACTGAAAGGAAGCAGTGCGGCGAACCAGCGGCGTTAATGGCGTCGATAGCCACTTTAATTGTGCCGTCGGTGCCGTTCTTAAACCCGACCGGACAGGAGAGGCCGGAAGCCAGCTCACGGTGCACCTGCGATTCGGTAGTGCGCGCGCCGATGGCGCCCCAGCTCATCAGGTCAGCCACATACTGGGGCGTGATCATATCGAGGAATTCGCCCGCCGCAGGCAAACCGGTATCGTTGATTTCCAGCAGCAGCTTACGCGCTATACGCAGGCCGTCGTTAATCTGGAAACTGCCGTCCATCTGAGGATCGTTAATCAGCCCTTTCCAGCCCACCGTAGTACGCGGCTTCTCAAAATAGACGCGCATAACGATTTCCAGCTCGCCGCTCAGCGCTTCGCGCACGCTTAGCAGACGCGACGCGTACTCTTTGGCTGCATCGACGTCGTGAATCGAACAGGGGCCGATGATCACCAGCAGGCGGTCATCTTCATTTTTCAGAATTTTGTGGATCGCCTGACGCGAAGCGGCGACGGTAGCGGCGGCTTTTTCAGTCGCCGGAAATTTTTCCAGGAGGGCGACCGGCGGTAAAAGTTCTTTTATCTCTTTGATTCTTAAATCATCATTCTGGTAATTCATAAGCTATCCATTTAATATTTTTTTCGGGCGCAGCGGGCACCACCTGAACAATTTATCCCTTCAATACCGCGCTGTAAATCGACTTTCCGTTGTCGCTACGCCTGCGCGATTTGCGTTTCTTTGGTTCCTTACTACACTTTTAATCGTTAGTTCTTGAAAATTTATTATTTGCACCACAAGTTTTCGTCAGAAGTTGTCCCGGCGAGATATTATCTCGCCCACATAAAAAGACGGCTTCTAAAGTTCTATTGGGTTTCGGCAGCAGCTACCAATAATAATTAACGGGAGCATAATTATGAATAAGTTTGCAATTGCAGTCCTGACAGCAGCAATGACACTGGGCAGCGGCGCAGCGCTGGCGGCACAGGGAAATAACGGCACCGCCAACCAGGCGGCGGACGCGGGCGCTGTAGCGCCGGGCGCAAAAGAAAATTTGCCGCCGAATAACGTTGATAATAGCCAGATTAATAACGGCAGCACCAATACTGCCCCTGGCGCAAGCGGCTCGCCGACCGCAGGCAGCAATGGCATGAGCGCTGATGAAATGGATCAAAACGCCCAGTGTAAAGATGGCAAATGCCCGAACGTAAATGAGAAAGTTCAGACCCAGCAGGGCGGCGGCGAGGTCGATCGTAAAACCGACGGCACTACGCAATAATTGCGTTATGCGCTATTGCGTCTGAGAAAATAAAAGAGAGCTGCGGCTCTCTTTTATTTTATGCAGACCCGTTTCGGCGCGATATTATTTTCATCATTACTTCTTCCGCTTTAACTTCTTTGCTTAATGATTGCTTCCACAGGCTTTTCCGCTATTCTGAACTTCCTGTTAATAATGAAGCAAAGATATGGCCCATCTGTTACTGATTGATGATCATCCGCTGGTGCAAGTCGCACTGCAAGCCGCTTTAGCCACCGCGCCCATTTCGCTCAGCCTGACCGCCGTGGATAATGAACAGGCGGCCTTTCAGGCGTTGCAGCAGCAGTCTGCCCAGCTGGTTATTCTTGATATCAGTCTGCCCGACAGCGATGGGCTGGAAATGCTGAAGCTGCTGAAGCGCCGTTTCCCTTCGTTACCGGTGTTGATCTATTCCGCACAAACCGAGCGTCTCTATATGCAGCTGGCGCAGGCCGCCGGTGCCGCGGGCTATGTCGTGAAAAGTCAAAGCATGCCGCAGCTGGTGAGCGCCATTCTGGCGGTGCTGGGCGGCAAAACGGCGTTTCCGTCGAATATGGCGTTAGCGGCCACGGGCGGGCTGCCCTTGACCAGTAAAGAGCAGCAGATCCTCTCGCTGCTGGCGCGCGGCTACTCTAATCTGCAAATCGCTCAGCAGCTGCATATCAGTAATAAGACGGTCAGCACCCATAAAAAAAACATTCTGGAAAAAACCGGCGCCACTTCGGTGCTGGATCTTGCCGCCCTATGGAAAGCGCAACAATAGCCCGCCTGTTTCTGCTGCTGACGCTGCTGTTCAGCGCCGCCGCCGCCGCCGCCGAATGGCGACCGGTAAGCAGCATGCCGCTGCCGCAGGAGCTGATGATGCCGAGCGGCGAAACCCTGCCGTGGCAGGGCAAAACGCTGCGGGTCGGCGTGTTGCAGACCCGCAGCGCGCCGTGGAATATGTTCGTCGGCAACGATCTCTACGGTATTAACGCCGATTATCTGGTAGCGCTCGGCAACCTCACCGGCGCACGATTCACCCTCTCAAGCTATCCCGACAGCGCTGCGCTGCTGAATGCGCTGCGTAAGGGCGAAACCGACCTGGCGTTTGGTCTGCCGCAGCAGCCGCTGCCCGCCGGGCTTTACGCCACGCGCGCCTGGTATAGTACGCCGCTGCGCGTCTACCGCAGCCGTCAGAACCGACGTCCGGTGATGTTCAACTCGCAGGATGCGCGCATCGCCGTCAGCGTCGGCACGTTGCAGCAGATCACTCCTGACTTCGTGCGGCGTCATCGCTGGGAAACCTACAGCAGCGACCTGCAGGCGCTCTATACTCTGCTGAATCAGCAGAACGACTATGTGGTGGCGGATGAAACCAGCGCCGGCTTTCTTCTCAGCCAGCTGCAACAGGGACAAATCTATCAAATCGCCTCGCCGATCGATCCGGGCGAACTGAGTCTGTATGCCGTTACCTCGCAGGCTGCGCTGCGCGATGCGCTGAATCAGGCTATTCGCCAGCTGCCGGTCGAGATCGTCAATGGCATTCAGAGCCGCTGGAGCGCGCAGCTGCCGCGCTATCTGGACACCAATACGCTGCACCTGACGGCAATGGAAAAAGCCTGGCTGCGGCGGCATCCGCACATTGTCTACAGCGCGCTGGCGGACAACTACCCCTGGAGCTACCGCAGCGACAGCGGCGAGGCGCGCGGCTACAGCGTCGATCTGCTGAACGCCATCGGACAAAGCACCGGACTGCGCTTTAAACCGTTGTGGGTGAATAACCCGCAGCAGGCACGCGATCGGGTGGCGGACGGCCAGGCGCTGATTGAGCTGGTGCAGCCGCTGACCGGCGGCAGCGATGGCGAGAGCAGCACGCTGCCGGTGTGGCGCGCGCTGTGGGGCGTATATATGCGCGGCGCTTCAACCGGCATTACCCGCTGGCAGGATTTGCAGGGCATGCGCATCGGCGTGCGGCGCGGCGATCTGGCCCAGCAGCTGATCCCGCGCGACCTGACGGTACAGCCCTTCGACGATGCCCAGTCGCTCTATAACGCGCTGGCCAATGGACGGCTTGATGCGGTGGTGGATAACGTGCTGTCGGCGCGCTGGCTAATTCAGAGCCGCTACAGCGAGTCGATCCATTTCGCCTTCGCCGCCAGCGATACCGCCTGGCCCGTCGCCATCGGCGTTAGCGCGCAGCAGCCGCTGTTGCGCGCCATTCTTGATAAAGGTCTTCAGCAGATCCCGCCTGATACCCAGCAGCGTATGCGCGACGCCTGGAGCAATGAAAATCAGCCCGGCGGCGTGGATCGCGCTATTTCGACGCCGCTGCTGCTGTCGCTGGGGGCCGTCGCGCTGGCGGCGATTGTCATTCTGCTGGCGCTGTTAATCCGCCGCTGGCGGCAGGAGCGGCTGGCGTCCCGGCAGCGGCAGCGTCTGGAACAGGAACGCGAAGCGGCGCAGCGCGCCAATCAGATGAAGAGCCAGTTTCTCGCCAGCGTTAGCCATGAGCTGCGCACGCCGATGCAGGCGATTCTGGGACTGCTGGAGATGGAACTGGCGCGTCAGCCGCGTGCCGGAAATCTGGCGCTGATCCACAGCAGCGCCACCACGCTGATGACGCTATTGAACGATCTGCAGGATCATTCGCGCATTGAAAGTCATACCTTTAGCCTGCAGCCTGCGCCGCTCGAACTGACGCAGTGGCTGCGCGATCTGGAAAACTTCTGGGCGCCGCTGATGCGTCCAGGCGGCCCGCGCTTTAGCGTAACGGCGCTGACGCCTCTGCCGCGGCGCGTGCTGCTTGACGGCGGTCGCCTGCAGCAGATTGCCACCAACCTGATCAGCAATGCGGTGAAGTTCACCGCCGAGGGAGAAATTGCCCTGACGCTGGCCGCCCGCGACGGGCAATTAACGCTCTGCGTTACCGACAGCGGCAGCGGCATTCCGCCCGACGAACAGGCCCGGCTGTTCGAACCCTGGTACCAGACGCCTTCGGGCCGCGCCCGTTCGGTGCAGGGCAGCGGCCTGGGCCTCTCTATCTGTCGGGAAATCGCGCTGCGCATGGGCGGCGAGATTCAGCTGCATTCCGTTGCCGGTGAAGGTACGCGCGTCACCCTGACGCTGCCGTTAATGCTGGCATCCCACCTTCCCTGTCCCGACGCGGTGCAGGAAGAAACGCACCCGCTGCCGCCGCTTCGTGTGGCGGTGGTCGACGATCATCCCACCAACCTGCTGGTGATGGAACAGCAGTTGAACTGGCTCGGCGTTGAGGCGCAGGTCTTTGCCGACGGTCGCGCGCTGCTGCGGGCGGCGGCCGCGACGCGCTTCGATATTATCCTGATTGACTATAATATGCCGCGCCCGGATGGCCCGACGGTGGCGCGCATTCTGCGCCGCCGCGAACGCCGCGCCGCGCGCCGCACGCGGCTGATCTATTGCAGCGCCGACGCACAGCTGCCGCACCATACGCAGGCCTGGCGCGACGCGGATGAAGTGTTGCTCAAACCGATCGGCCTGAGCGCGCTGCGCGCCTCGCTGAGCAATCAGCCGTTACCGGATGCGCTGGCCGGACTGGAGGGACAGATCTGGCAGCTGGCCAGTCAGGACCGCGCGTTTCTGCCTGCGGTTATCGCCACGCTGCGCCAGACATTGCAGGAGGACAGCGACGCCATCGCGCTGGCGCTCGCGCAGCGTCAGTGGCAAGCGCTGGCGAAGCGCGCGCACCGAATGAAAGGGAGCTGGCTGCTGCTGGGCATCAGCGAAGGCGAACAGCTTTGCCAGCGGCTGGGCGAACAGGCGCTAACGCAAGATGACTGCGCGGAAACAGGTAATTTACTGTTATTATTAACCCGAAGTTTACTGGCCAGACTGGATGACTATGACGCATCAACATTCGCACAACGAACATGACGGCAACCACGCCCGGTTGCGCGCCGCTTTTATCGTCACCGCCCTGTTTATGCTGGCGGAGGTGGCGGGCGGCCTGTTTTCCGGCTCGCTGGCGCTGCTGGCCGACGCCGGTCATATGCTGACCGATACGGCGGCGCTGCTGATGGCGCTGCTGGCGGTGCGGTTCGCCCAACGCAAGCCTAACGCCAGCCACACTTTCGGCTGGCTGCGCCTGACGACGCTGGCGGCGTTCGTCAACGCCATCGCCCTGCTGGTGATCACCGTGCTGATCGTCTGGGAAGCGGTGCAGCGCTTTTATCACCCGCAACCGGTCGCCAGCGGCATCATGCTGGCTATCGCCGTTGCCGGGCTGCTGGCGAATGTGCTTTCGTTCTGGCTGCTGCATCGCGGCAGCGGCGAAAGCAACATGAACGTGCGCGCCGCGGCGCTGCATGTGCTGGGCGATCTGCTTGGCTCCGTCGGCGCTATCGCCGCAGCGCTGATTATTATGTACACCGGCTGGACGCCCATCGATCCGCTGCTGTCGATTCTGGTGTCGGCGCTGGTGCTGCGCAGCGCCTGGTCGCTAATGAAAGAAAGCCTGCACGAGCTGCTGGAAGGCGCGCCGGTCGCCATTGACGCCGACAAGCTGAAGCGGGATTTGACGCTGAATATTCCAGAGGTGCGCAATGTGCATCATGTGCATTTGTGGCAGGTGGGCGAGAAGCCGATCGTGACGCTGCATGTGCATGTCGTGCCGCCCTACGATCACGACGCCCTGCTGCAGCGCATCCATCACTACCTGCATGAGCGCTATCAGATCGATCACGCGACGGTGCAGATGGAATATCAGCGCTGCGAAGGGGAAGACTGCGGACTGACGCTGGGCGCGCCTCAGCACGCCCATCCTCATCACCATCATTAAGCGTTAGCGCGCGGCCGGTACTGGCGCGCGCTTTTAATCCACAGCCAGCTGCCGTTCAGCGCAATCAGCGTCAGGATCAGATACTCCAGCGACATGGCGTAAACGCCCTGGCGGGCGAAAATCCAGACGCTGATAACGTCAATCACCACCCACAGCAGCCAGTTCTCCACATATTTGCGCGTCATCAGAATCATCGCCACGATAGAGAGCACCATCATCGTCGAGTCCCAGAACGGGAACGCGTCCGGTTGCAGCTCCGGCATCGCGACCTGCAAACCTGCCGCCTGCATCAGCACCACCGCCAGCTCGGTCAGAAAAGCGAAGAAGGGATCGATCCAGACCGTCATCAGCGCGATGGCGATCAGGCTGCCCGCCGTCCAGCCGATCGCTTTTCTACGCGGCAGCCAGCGTATCTGCAACGCCGCCTGGTTATCGCTGTTCTGACGGCTCCAGGCGTACCAGCCGTAAAGGTTGGCGCCGAAGAAAAACAGCTGCAGCAGCAGGCTGGCATAAAGCTGAATCTGGAAAAAGATGATCGCGAACAGCGTGACGTTAATCAGCCCGAACAGATAGTTAACGATCTTCTCCCGACTGGCCAGCCAGATGCAGAGCAGCCCCGCCAGCGTGCCGACAGCCTCGATCCACGAGAGATCGTAGCCGCCCTTGCCGAGCGGGATATGAACCAGAATGTTTTGCGTGCTGAAAAATTCCATATTGGCACTCCGGGCGATGCCGATCAGGCATTCCCTTTAACGTTAAGTTTAAGCTCCGCGGCAAAAGAGAGCATGCGATTGAGCGGCAGCAGCGCACGCGCGCGCAGGCTGGCGTCGATATGGATCTCATGCGCCGCGCCGCCCTGCTCCAGCCCTTCGGCAATCGCCTGCAGGCCGTTCATCGCCATCCATGGGCAGTGCGCGCAGCTGCGACAGGTGGCGCCTTCGCCGGCGGTCGGCGCTTCAAGCAGCGTTTTTTCCGGCACCGCCTGCTGCATCTTATAGAAAATGCCGCGATCGGTGGCAACTATCATTTGCGGATGCGGCAGGGTTTTCGCCGCCTGGATCAGCTGGCTGGTAGAGCCGACGGCATCCGCCAGCGCCACCACCGCCTGCGGCGATTCAGGATGAACCAGCACCGCAGCCTGCGGATAAAGCGCTTTCATCTGCTGCAGCGCCTGGGTTTTAAACTCATCGTGTACGATGCAGGCGCCCTGCCAGCAGAGTACGTCGGCGCCGGTCTGCTGCTGTACATAGCGTCCAAGGTGACGATCCGGCGCCCAGAGGATTTTTTCGCCAAGGCTGTCGAGATGCTCAATCAGCTCCACGGCGATGCTGGAGGTGACCACCCAGTCGGCGCGCGCCTTCACCGCCGCCGAAGTATTAGCGTAGACCACTACGGTACGGTCTGGATGGCTATCGCAAAAGGCGGCGAAATCCTCTTCTGGACAGCCGAGATCGAGCGAACATTCAGCCTGTAACGTCGGCATCAGAATGGTTTTTTCCGGGCTGAGGATTTTCGCCGTTTCGCCCATAAAACGGACGCCGGCGACCAGCAGCGTCGAAGCGGGATGGGCGCTGCCGAAACGTGCCATCTCCAGCGAATCGGCCACGCAGCCGCCGGTTTCTTCCGCCAGCGCCTGAATTTCCGGGTCGGTATAGTAGTGCGCCACCATCACCGCATCGCGTTCGCGCAGCAGATGTTTGATTTTCTCCCGATACGCGGCTTTTTCTTCAGGGGAGAGGCGGGCCGGCTTTGGCGGAAAAGGATAGAAGGTGTCAGATTCAGGCAACAGGCTCATCAGGGGTTCTCGTTTTATCAACTTAACTTATCCAGCATTTTTACCGCTTATTAACGGCATAAAAGCCACATCGGTTTTGTATGCTAAACAAGATAATGGAAAACGGGGTCGCTGTCGCTGATTTTACGCGGCGCGGCGCTGAATCAGCCGCGCAACGTAGTTTTACAGGCTTAACAGATCGGGTTTCTCAATAGCCAGCAGGAACGCCTTGGCATCCAGCCCACCGGCAAAGCCAGTCAATTTGCCGTTAGCGCCGATCACCCGATGGCAGGGCGCGATAATCGAGATGGGATTGCGTCCATTCGCGGCGCCTACCGCCCTGACGGCGGCAGGATGACCGATGGCGCGCGCAATCTCGCTGTAGCTGCGCGTTTCGCCATAGGGAATAGCGACCAGCGCCTGCCACACCTTTTTCTGAAACTCGGTGCCGACGAAATCCAGCGGCACGGTGAACTGCTTTAGCTCGCCGGCGAAGTAGGCGCGCAGCTGCCGCTCGGTTTCGATCAGCACCGGATGCAGCGGATCTTCAGTAATCGGCCCCAGCCGGATGCGCGCCATCTCATTCGGCCACAGCACCGCCGCCAGGCCGCGCTCGCTGGCCAGCAGCGTCAATTCGCCCACCGGCGACGCCATTTTTTTGCTGTAATAGCTCATCTTCCCCTCCGCATTCATCTGCACTTCGGGCTTATTATCTCGCATTTTTTATCGGTTACCGGCTGTTTTCGGTCACCAAAATAAAAAATATCGCTGTCCGAAAATGGCGAGTTTTATACTGAAAGCAATCGTATGGTAACGGTAGTAACCCGTCACGGAGTTGAAAAATGATTAACGGCGACACGGCTTATCAGGCATTAACGTCCAAAGACCGGCGTTTCGACGGCCTCTTTTTCGTTGGCGTCACGTCGACCGGGATTTATTGCCGCCCCGTCTGCCCGGTAAAAGCGCCGCGTCGGGAGAACTGCCTTTTCTTCGCCAGCGCCGAAGCGGCGGAAAAGGCGGATTTCCGTCCCTGCCTGCGCTGCCGTCCCGAGCTGGCGCCGGGCAACGCGCCGGTCGACAGCGCCTGGCGCATCACCGATCTGCTGTTGCAGCGCATCGATGAAGGCATGCTTGACGAAACAAACAGTCTCGAAGAAGTCGCCGCGTGGTTTAACCTGAGCCTGCGTCAGCTAAGACGCATCGTGCAGCAGGAGTTAGGCGTTTCGCCGCTGGAGCTGAAACAAACCCGACGCCTGTTGCTGGCCAAGCAGCTGCTAACGGAAACGCGCCTGCCGGTCACGGAAGTCGCTTTCGCCAGCGGCTTCAGCAGCCTGCGGCGTTTTAACGACGTGTTTAACAAGCGCTACCGTATGGCGCCCAGCCGCCTGCGTAGAGAGGCCGCCGCAGGCGAACCGCTCAACGGGCCGGATGACGCTTCTACGCTGCTGCTGGGCTATCGTCCTCCCTATAACTGGCAAACAATGCTCGATTTCCTGCGCCTGCGCGCGCTGAAGGATGTTGAGTGGGTGGATGACGACAGCTATGCGCGCACCGTGCAGCTGGGACGCTTTCGCGGCTGGATTCGCGTGACGCACGCGCCGCAAAAGCATGCGCTGCAGGTTGAATTTTCTCACTCGCTGACCGGCGCCCTCCCCGCCCTGTTGCGCCGTCTGCGTAAACTGTTCGATTTAAACGCGCATCCGCACTCTATTGACGATCGTCTGCGACAGGATCCGCTGCTGGCCGCGAGTATCGAACGCGATCCTGGCTTGCGGGTGCCGGGCGCGTTCGACGGCTTTGAGATGACGGTGCGCGCGGTGCTGGGACAGCAGATTACGGTGAAAGCGGCCACTACACTGGGAGGACGCTTCGTCGGCGCCTTTGGCGAAGCGTTCGCCACGCCGTTCCCGGCGCTGACCTGCCTGGCGCCGACGCCGCAGCGGGTAATGACGGCAAGCATTGATGAGATCGCCCGATTAGGCATCGTCAGCGCGCGGGCGCGATCGATTCTGGCGCTGGCCGTCGGTTGCGCCAGCGGCGATCTACAGCTGGACGCCTGCACAGACCCGGAAGCGATGATGGAAAAACTGAAACAGCTGCCCGGCATCGGCGACTGGACCGCCGCCTATATCGCCATGCGCGCGCTGCGCTGGCCCGACGCCTTTCCTGCCGGTGATATTGTGGTGCGCAACAATCTTGGCAAAGTCACGGCAAAGCAGGCAGAGGCCATTTCGGCCGCCTGGCGGCCGTGGCGCAGCTATGCGGTGATGCATATCTGGAAAAATCTGGCGCCGGTAAAAAAATAGAGCTCGATTTCGCATAGCAAAAAGGCGCCTTTAGGGCGCCTTTCTACACTGGTGGGTCGTGCAGGATGACTCGGCTTCGCCTCGCCCTACGGGCGGTTGCCGCTGGCAACCTTGTCTCGCTGAAGCTCGACCCGAACCTGCTGCAGGTTCTCATCCTGCCGATTTCGCATAGCAAAAAGGCGCCTTTAGGGCGCCTTTCTACACTGGTGGGTCGTGCAGGATGACGCGGCTTCGCCTCGCCCTTCGGGCCGTTGCCGCTGGCAACGTTGTCTCGCTGAAGCTCGACCCGAACCTGCTGCAGGTTCTCATCCTGCCGATTTTACATAGCAAAAAGGCGCCTTTAGGGCGCCTTTCTACACTGGTGGGTCGTGCAGGATTCGAACCTGCGACCAATTGATTAAAAGTCAACTGCTCTACCAACTGAGCTAACGACCCGATGGTGGGTGATGACGGGCTCGAACCGCCGACCCCCTCCTTGTAAGGGAGGTGCTCTACCAACTGAGCTAATCACCCGCAATGCGGTTTACTGCTTTGGATAAAAAACTTTCGGTTTCTGTCTGCCGGTTTGCACCAGATACCGCCCTGAAGTGGTGGGTCGTGCAGGATTCGAACCTGCGACCAATTGATTAAAAGTCAACTGCTCTACCAACTGAGCTAACGACCCGCAATGCGGTTTACTGCTTTGGATTGGATAAAAACCTTTCGGTTTCTGTCCGCCGGTTTACACCGGGTACTGCTTTGAATTGGTGGGTCGTGCAGGATTCGAACCTGCGACCAATTGATTAAAAGTCAACTGCTCTACCAACTGAGCTAACGACCCGCCGTGCGGTTTGCTGCTTTGGATGCTTCCCTGAGGCTTTCATCCGCCGGTTTACACCGGATACCGCTTTAAAGTGGTGGGTCGTGCAGGATTCGAACCTGCGACCAATTGATTAAAAGTCAACTGCTCTACCAACTGAGCTAACGACCCACTTTAAGCATCCGAAACACAATTACTTATGCCTCGTCAACGGCGGCATATATTACTGATTTACGTTTTCAGCGCAACCACTATTTTCCCCGCGCGCGCTCAACTGCTTACCTTTCATGCGTTAAGACCAGAAATCCAGCGATATCTGGTCAACTTTACGCAATTAAAGCGTGGCGGCGCGTTTTTGCGCCTGTTTAGCCGCTTCGGTGTTCGGGTACTGTTTGACCACCTGCTGATAAACCGCTTTCGCCTTGGCGTTGTCACCTTTGTCCTGCATGATCACGCCTACTTTATACAACGCTTCCGGGCTTTTCGGCGACTTGGGATAGTTTTTTACCACGGTGGCGAAATAGTAAGCCGCGTCGTCTTTCTTGCCCTTGTTGTAATTCAACTGACCCAGCCAGTAGTTAGCGTTCGGCTGATAGGTTGAATCAGGGTATTTTTTGACGAACGCCTGAAACGCCGCGATCGCCTGATCGTACTGTTTCTTTTCCAGCACCAGCGCCACGGCGTTGTTGTAGTCGCTGTTAGCATCGCCGCTTTGCACCGGCGCCGCTGTCGCAGAGGTTGACGTCCCGCTGTCCGCCGCCGCCGCGCTATCGCCTGACGAGGCTGCGTTGCCGGCGCTGGCGCCCGCTGACGCGCCGCTGCTCAGGCTGTCGATTTGCTGGTAAATCTGCTTTTGCCGCTCAACAACCTGATTCAGCTGATAGCTGTTTTCCTGAATCTGTCCGCGCAGCGAATCGATATCGCTCTGCGTAGCGTTAAGCTGCTGCTGTAACTGTTGAAGAAGTTGAGCCTGCGCATTGGAGATGCGCTCAAGAGAGGTGACACGGTCTTCCACCGAGCCAGAGCCGACGCTACTGATTGATGCCTGGGCATTAGCGGCCCAGGGGGCCGCTACGCCAATCAGTAACGACAGACTCAACAGGTGAGATCTGAAGCTACTAATCATGTGACTCTCTTAGTATACCAGTACGGCACGACGGTTTTTGGAGTATGCCGCTTCGTCATGACCCAGAACAGCCGGCTTCTCTTTACCGTAAGAAACGATAGAGATCTGATCGGCGGAAACGCCTTTGCCCTGCAGGTACATTTTAACGGCGTTAGCACGACGCTCGCCCAGCGCGATGTTGTATTCCGGCGTACCGCGCTCATCCGCGTGACCTTCTACGGTCACTTTGTAGGACGGGTTGCTACGCAGGAAAGCAGCGTGCGCATCCAGCATCTGAGCGAAGTCAGAACGGATGTCGTACTTGTCCAGATCGAAGTAAACGATGTTGTTCTGCTGCAGCTGCTGCATCTGCAGACGCGCCTGCTCGTCAGAAGACATGTTGCCGCCGTTCATGCCATTGCCGCTGCCGTAAGCACCATCAGCGCCCATACCGTTGGTCTGGTCGTTGTTGTTGTTTTTGTGCGAGCTACATGCAGCTACAGCGATTACCGGCAGAGCCAGCATTAAACCCTTCAGCACTTTGTTCAGTTGCATTTCTAAATCCTGTTATGAGTTGCTATACATATTTACACATGCATCACAGATACGGCGACCAGGCAGGAAATTTGACCTGTCCATCGGTAGCCGGAAGACGCGCTTTGAAACGCCCATCTGTCGAAACCAACTGCAACACGGAACCCATCCCCTGAGTAGAGCTATAGATTACCATCGTGCCGTTAGGTGCGAGACTCGGCGTCTCATCCAGGAACGTGTCCGTTAATTGTTGAACGGCTCCCGTTTCCAGATCTTGTCGGGCGACGTGTTGAGCACCGCCGTTGGTGCTGATCATCACCATAGATTTGCCGTCAGTGGCAACATCCGCATCCTGGTTTTGTGAACCTTCCCAGGTTACGCGCTGCGGCGCGCCGCCATTGACGCTAACTTTATAAATCTGCGGACGTCCAGCCTGGTCGGAGGTGTAGGCCAGGTTCTGGCTGTCCGGGTACCAGGTTGGCTCGGTGCTGTTAAAGCGGCCGTCGGTCACCTGACGAATCTGACCAGAGCCGAGATCCATGACATACAGGTTCAGGCTGCCGGTTTTAGAGAGCGCGAACGCCAGCTTAGAACCGTCCGGCGAGAAGGCCGGCGCGCCGTTGTGACGCGGGAACGATGCCACCTGACGAATAGCGCCGTTGGCCAACGTCTGGATAACCAGTGCGGATTTACCGCTTTCAAAGGTCACGTAGGCCAGCTTGCTGCCGTCCGGCGACCAGGCCGGAGACATCAGCGGCTGCGGCGAACGATGCACCACAAACTGGTTGTAGCCGTCGTAATCCGCGACGCGCAGCTCATACGGGAACTGACCGCCATTGGTCTGCACCACATAGGCGATGCGGGTGCGGAAGGCGCCCTTGATGCCGGTCAGCTTCTCAAAGGATTCATCGCTGGCGGTATGCGCCGCATAGCGCAGCCACTGTTTAGTCACTTTATACTGGTTCTGCGCCAGCACGGTGCCCGGCGAACCGGAGGTGTCCACCAGCTGGTAAGAAACGGTATAGCTGCCGTCGGCGCCGGGTTGGATCTGCCCAACCACCACCGCGTCAATGCCCAGAGCGGTCCAGGCCGCCGGCTGTACTTCCGCCGCGCTGGTCGGCTGCTGCGGCAGACGAGAGCGATCCAGCGGATTAAATTTGCCGCTGTTGCGCAAGTCTGCGGCGATGATGCCGCCGATATCTTCCGGCGCCGCGCCTGGGCCGTCCCATTTAAACGGGACCACGCCAATCGGACGCGCCGTATTCACCCCCTGGGTGATTTCGATGCGCACTTCTGCATGCAGCATCGCTGCCCACAGCAGAAGAAAAAAGCTTAAGGTTACACGTAGTGCCTGCTTCATTTTCTCTCCCTTATCTGAACGTCGTGTTCATGATAATTCGCACTGTTCCTGACGACGATTAACTAAGACCATACAGAGTATGGCAAGCTAACCATAGTTCAACCTGCCATTTGTTACTGCATTCTTAAGGCTTGAATTCCAGCGTAGCGTCCTTCACCGCCTGCCAGACATCCTGGCTTGGCGGCTTAGGCATTCTCGCCATACGGGCGGCGTTGATTGCCGCCTGGCAGAGCGCCGCGTCGCCGCCGGCCGCCGTCGCGGAAATCAACAGGCCATCGGGCGCCAGCTTAATACGAACGTCGCAGGTGCGCCCTTTAAAGGTGTCGGCGTCGTAGAATTTGCTTTCTATCGCCCCCTTCACCTGACCCAGATAACTGTCAATCGCCGCGCCGGACGCGCCCGATTTCTTCTGCGTGCCCTGCCCCGCCGCGCCGCCGCCAGCCTGACCGGTCTTCGGCGCGTTTTTGCCTGAGGTCAGGCCGCCCAGCAGATCGTCTACCGCGCTGCTGTCGCTGGCCGCTGCCGCCGCCTTTTTCTTCGCGTCCGCAGCCGCCTTCGCTTTGGCCTCAGCCGCTGCTTTGGCTTTTGCCTCGGCCTTGGCTTTCGCCTCGGCTGCAGCCTTCTCTTTCGCTTCCTGCGCCGCTTTTTCCTTCGCTTCGGCCGCCGCTTTCGCTTTCGCCTCCTGCGCCGCTTTCGCTTTGGCTTCCGCTTTTTCTTTCGCTTCGGCCGCCGCCTGCGCTTTCGCCTCGGCGTCCGCTTTGGCTTTCGCTTCCGCAGCGGCCTTCGCCTGCTGTTCCGCTTTTTTCTTCGCATCGGCGGCAGCCGCTTTGGCCTGTTCTTCCGCCTTCGCTTTCGCCGCGGCCGCAGCGGCGGCCTTCGCCTGTTCCTGCGCTTTAGCTTTCGCCTCGGCGGCAGCGGCCTTCGCCTGTTCCTGCGCTTCCGCTTTGGCTTTCGCCGCGGCGGCTTCGGCCGCTTTCTGCTGCTCCTGCGCGCGCTTCGTCGCTTCTTCAGCCTGACGCTGCTGCTCTGCCTGCGCCTGAGCCTGCTGTTTCGCTTCTTCCTGCGCCTGCAGACGCTCTTTTTCCAGCTCTTTCAGCCGCTGCTGTTCAGCGGCCTGTTTCGCCTGCAGCTCTTCCGCCTGCTGCTGCGCCTGTTTCTGCCGCTGCTGCTCGGCGCGACGGCTGTCGCTCTGCTGGTTCTGCTGACGGTTATATTGTTCAACCACAGCGCCCGGATCGACCATGACAGCATCAATATCGCTGCCGCCGCCCCCGCCGCTGGCCTCGATTTTCTCGTCAAACGAGCTCCAAATCAGTAATGCAATCATGACGATATGCAATATCACTGAAATGATTATCGCGCGTTTTAACTTATCGTTTTGTTCGGATGCCTTCGACACGCTCGGTTCCCAAAAAACGGTTACGGAATAATTAAATTGGCTGCGTCATCAGGCCAACTGATTTCACACCCGCCTGATGCAGCAGGTTCAGCGCCTTGATAATTTCGTCATAGGGGACATCTTTCGCGCCGCCAATCAGAAACACCGTTTTCGGGTTCGCTTCCAGTCGACGCTGCGCTTCCGCCACTACCTGCTCGGAAGGCAGTTGCTCCATACGATCGTGATCGACCACCAGGCTGTACTGCCCTACGCCGGAAACTTCCACGATCACCGGCGGATTATCATCACTGGAGACCGTCTTTGAATCGGTCGCGTCCGGCAGATCGACTTCAACGCTCTGGGTGATAATCGGCGCCGTCGCCATAAAGATCAGCAGCAGCACCAGCAGCACGTCCAGCAGCGGAACGATGTTAATTTCAGACTTCAGATCGCGACGACCGCGACCACGCGTTCTGGCCATACGTCACCTCTGCTTACTTTTTATTCTCGCTGGAGAATGCCTGACGGTGCAGGATAGCCGTGAACTCTTCCATAAAGTTGTCATAGCCCTGCTCCAGCTTGTTCACGCGCTGGTTAAGACGGTTATAGGCCATGACCGCAGGGATCGCGGCGAACAGACCGATAGCGGTGGCGATCAGCGCTTCAGCGATGCCCGGCGCAACCATTTGCAGCGTGGCCTGCTTCACCGCGCCCAGCGCGATAAAGGCGTGCATGATCCCCCAGACCGTACCGAACAGGCCGATATACGGGCTGATTGATCCGACGGTGCCCAGGAAAGGAATATGGTTTTCCAGCGCTTCCAGCTCGCGGTTCATCGAGATGCGCATCGCGCGGGTGGCGCCTTCCACGACCGCTTCCGGCGCATGGCCGTTGGCGCGGTGCAGACGGGCAAACTCTTTAAAGCCGGCGTAGAAAATCTGCTCTGAGCCGCTCAGCTCGTCGCGACGTCCCTGGCTTTCCTGATACAGGCGCGACAGCTCGATGCCCGACCAGAATTTATCTTCAAACGCTTCCGCTTCGCGTCCCGCCGCGTTGAGTATGCGGGTGCGCTGGATAATGATCGCCCAGGACGCAATGGAAAACCCGATCAAAATCAACATGATAAGTTTGACCAGAAGGCTCGCCTTCAGGAACAAATCAAGAACATTCATGTCAGTCACTGCTTGAACTCCGCGACAATAGACTTGGGAAGCGCTATCGGCTTCATTAGGTGTGGGTTGATGCAGGCAATAAGAACCTCTGCTTCATTGAGCAGCTTGCCTTCCGCATTGACGATACGTTGCCTGAATGTCATGGTCGCGCGACCCATCGACGAAACCTCGCTCTGCACTTCAAGCAGGTCGTCCAGACGCGCGGCGGCAATATAGTCAACCGTGATCCGACGCACGACAAAAGCAATCTGCTGTTCAAGCAGCGACTGCTGATTAAAATGGTGCTGGCGCAGCATCTCAGTACGTGCCCGTTCATAGAAAGCAATGTAGCTGGCGTGGTAAACCACACCACCGGCATCCGTATCTTCGTAATAGACACGCACCGGCCATCGAAACAGCGTTGTACTCACTTTACATCCCGGTAATGCTTTTAAACGTTGCTACTATACGCAAGTGCAATCGGCTTTGGAATGGGTCGCCGAAGCGCGGAGAAAATAATTATCAAATGGAAACTATTGACAAAATTTTCGGAATATATCGTGGCGTAAGGTGGGGATAAACAGAGGTTTGCTGACAGAACTTTTCACTGTTAGCGGAGCCGGAAGCGACAGCGCCAGGCTCCGAATACAATTAAGATTAAAAGAAGAAGAAGAGATTTCCCCATAGCAGCGCCAGTAGTGCCGGCAACGGAGAGAAAAAGCAGCGCCAGCGAAGCCGACGCGGACGAAAGCCAACGCCGTGCACCACACCCGCGCAGGTCGCCCAAATCAGCAGGAACCCCTGCCAGATGCTTAACGGACTTGTGCGGGCGGCGAAGCGCGTCGGGTCCCAAAACAGGCAGCCCGCCAGCAACAGCGCCAGCGCCAGGGAAAGCGCCCGCAGCGGGCGCTTATCCATCAGGTTATAGAACCGTTGCAACCGCTGACGCATCAAGCTTTATCCTGTTGCGCCGTCTCTTCCACATGCTCCAGCGCCAGCGCGGTGATAATACCGAAGGCGCAGGCGAGCAGCGTTCCAAGAATCCAGGCAAAATACCACATGGCTAAACGCCTCCGTTAATAGAGTGAATGTGTGTTGCTTTCAATATGTTCTTTGGTGATGCGGCCGAACATTTTGTAGTAGCACCAGCTGGTGTAAATCAGAATGACCGGCACAAATACCATTGCCACATAAAGCATCAGCTTCAGCGTCATCAGGCTTGAGGTAGCATCCCACAGCGTCAAGCTCATGTTCGGCTGCGTGCTGGACGGCATAATGAAGGGGAACATCGCCACCCCGGCGGTAAGAATGACGCAGGCCAGCGTCAGCGAGGAGAACAGAAACGCCCAGGCGCCCTTCTTCATTCGTGAGCAGAGCGCCGTTAACAGCGGGAACAGCAGGCCCAGCGCCGGGATCAGCCACAGCAGCGGATAGCGGTTAAAGTTAAGCAGCCAGGCGCCCGCTTCGCGCGCGACTTCTTTATTTAACGGGTTAGAGGCCGCGGCGCGATCGATAGCGCTGGTCACCACGTAGCCGTCAATGCCGTACATGACCCAGACGCCCGCCAGCGCGAACGCCGCCAGCATCACCAGCGCGCTGATTTGCGCCGCCGCGCGGGCGCGTAGATACAGCTCGCCGCCGGTGCGCATCTGCAGATAAGTGGCGCCTTGCGTCAGGATCATCGTCAGGCTGACGACGCCCGCCAGCAGGCCGAACGGGTTCAGCAGCTGGAAGAAGTTACCGGTGTAGTAGAGACGCAGATAGGCGTCGGCATGAAAAGGCACGCCCTGCAGCAGGTTGCCGAACGCCACGCCAATCACCAGCGGCGGCACGAAGCTGCCGAGGAAAATGCCCCAGTCCCACAGCTTACGCCAGCGCATATCTTCGATTTTAGAGCGGTAGTCAAAACCGACCGGGCGGAAGAAAAGCGAGGCCAGCACCAGAATCATCGCCACATAGAAGCCGGAAAAGGCCGCCGCATAGACCATTGGCCAGGCGGCGAACAGCGCGCCGCCGGCGGTGATCAGCCACACCTGGTTGCCGTCCCAGTGCGGCGCGATACTGTTAATCATGATGCGGCGTTCGGTATCGGTGCGACCCAGAATGCGCGACAGCATTCCCACGCCCATATCGAAACCGTCGGCGACCGCGAAGCCAATCAGCAACACGCCGATCAGCAGCCACCAGATAAAACGTACAACTTCATAATCCAACATAGCTGGCTCCTTTACTGCATCGGCTGCGAAGCGACAGTGGACTGCTCATAGTGATAGCGTCCGGTTTTCAGGCTGCTTGGGCCCAGACGAGCGAACTTGAACATCAGGTACATCTCCACCACCAGGAACAGCGTGTAGAGACCGCAAATCAGGCCCATGGAGAACAGCAGATCGCCGACCGTCAGCGTCGAGTTGGCGACCGCCGTCGGCAGCACTTCGCCAATCGCCCAGGGCTGACGGCCATATTCCGCCACGAACCAGCCCGCTTCGACGGCGATCCACGGCAGCGGAATGCCATACAGCGCCGCCTTCAGCAGCCAGCGGTTTTTGCCGATGCGGTTGCGAAGCACGCTCCAGAAAGAGAGGCCGATGATGCCCAGCATCAACACGCCGCACAGCACCATGATGCGGAAAGAGAAATAGAGCGGCGCGACGTGTGGAATGGAATCCTGCGTCGCCTGTTTGATCTGCGCTTCCGTCGCGTCGGTGACGTTCGGCGTATAACGCTTCAGCAGCAGACCGTAGCCGAGATCCTGTTTATGGCCGTTGAACGCTTCACGCACTGCCGGATCGGTATTGCCAGCGCGCAGCTCCTCCAGCAGCTGATAGGCTTTCATGCCGTTGCGGATGCGCACCTCATGCTGCGCCATCAGATCTTTCAGGCCGATAACTGGCTTATCCACCGAACGGGTGGCGATCAGGCCCAGCAGGTAAGGAATCTGGATGGCGTAACCGTTCTCCTGCGTCAGCTGATTCGGCAGGCCAAACAGCGTAAAGGCGGCCGGCGCGGGCTGGGTTTCCCATTCCGCTTCAATTGCCGCCAGCTTGGTTTTCTGCACGTCGCCCATCTCATAACCAGATTCATCGCCCAGCACGATCACCGACAACACCGCCGCCATGCCGAAGCTGGCCGCAATGGCGAAAGAACGTTTAGCGAAGGCGAGATCGCGGCCGCGCAGCAGGTAGTAAGCGCTGATGCCGAGAATAAACATGGCGCCGGTGGTGTAGCCCGCCGCAACGGTATGCACGAATTTCACCTGCGCCACCGGGTTCAGCACCAGCTCGGAGAAGCTCACCATCTCCATGCGCATGGTTTCGAAGTTGAATTCGGAAGCGACAGGATTCTGCATCCAGCCGTTAGCGACCAGAATCCAGAGCGCGGAGAGGTTGGACCCCAGCGCGACCAGCCAGGTGACGGCCATATGCTGTACTTTGCCCAGCCGATCCCAGCCGAAGAAAAAGAGGCCGACAAAAGTGGATTCGAGGAAAAAGGCCATCAGGCCTTCGATCGCCAGCGGGGCACCGAAGATATCGCCGACATAGTGAGAGTAATAAGACCAGTTGGTGCCAAACTGGAATTCCATAGTCAGGCCCGTTGCGACACCCAGCGCAAAGTTGATGCCAAACAACTTGCCCCAGAATTTGGTCATGTCTTTGTAGATTTGTTTACCCGACAGGACATAGACGGTTTCCATGATCGCTAACAGAAACGCCATCCCCAGCGTCAGCGGCACGAACAGGAAATGGTACATCGCCGTCAGGGCAAACTGTAAACGCGACAGTTCGACGATATCAAACATCTTAACCCCTTGCTTTTTGCTGAAAGCATTTAAGACATGGTGTGTATTGAGCGCCGCAGCGGACAAATAGCGCCATGCTGATTGCTGAATAAAAAAAGCTGTTTTTATTACTGGTTAACGGACGAACGCTTTTGACCGCTCACCAGCGGTTGAATTGAATTTAATAATCACTTCCAGAGTGAGACGGGAATATCATACCCATACAAACGATACGGTAAAGAAAAATTAGTGTGACCTGGAAAATATTTTTTGATCCAGGTTCGCATTTAACGAAAAAGGGTTATAAGGATGAACTTGATATAGCTCAAATTAATTAAAAAAACGAAAAATGATTAATTATCCTTTAATTTCAGTAAGTTATAAAAAATAGCGTAACAGTTAAACCTGAGTAAATCAAAACCACAAAAAGTAAAAAATTTGTTTTTAATTATTTAAACAAAAGATTATATAAGTTATTTTCCAGTTATATGACCAGTGAGTCCTTAATAAAAACCCAGAAATAATCATTCTTAATAAGCCTTTTATTTATTATTTCCCGGCTATTAATGTTAATTAAAAATATTTAATTTTTACACTTATTAGCCTGTTGATTACCCTTTATTAACAAAAAATCTGGACAATGAAGGTAAAACGGTTAGACGCACCCTATACACGCTAAGCGTTAACGGGAAATAACAGAGAGCATTAAAGCAGCAGGCGCAGGACACTCAACGGGAACATAAAAAAGGCCACCCGAAGGTGGCCAATAGGCTGAATAATCTGACACAGATTAGTTGAGAGGGAGAACAGCTTTTACAGCGTCGCCAATGTCTGCCAGGCTACGAACAGTTTTTACGCCAGCCGCTTCCAGCGCAGCGAACTTCTCATCCGCCGTACCTTTGCCGCCCGCAATGATGGCGCCAGCGTGGCCCATACGCTTGCCTTTTGGCGCAGTCACGCCCGCAATGTAGCCCACAACCGGTTTGGTGACATGTTCTTTGATGTAAGCGGCCGCTTCTTCTTCGGCGCTGCCGCCGATTTCGCCGATCATGACGATGGCTTCAGTCTGCGGATCGTTCTGGAACATCTCCAGAATATCGATGAAGTTGGAGCCCGGAATCGGGTCGCCGCCGATGCCCACGCAGGTGGACTGACCGTAGCCGATGTCGGTGGTCTGCTTGACGGCTTCATAGGTCAGCGTGCCGGAGCGAGAAACGATGCCGATGCGGCCAGGCTGATGAATGTGACCCGGCATGATGCCGATTTTACATTCGCCTGGAGTAATAACGCCCGGACAGTTCGGGCCGATCATGCGCACGCCCGCTTCATCCAGCTTCACTTTCACCGTCAGCATATCCAGCGTCGGGATACCTTCGGTGATGGTGATGATCAATTTAATGCCCGCATCGATCGCTTCCAGGATGCCGTCTTTACAGAACGGAGCCGGAACGTAGATCACAGAGGCGGTCGCGCCGGTGGCTTCCACCGCTTCGCGCACGGTGTTAAACACCGGCAGACCGAGATGGGTGGTGCCGCCTTTGCCCGGCGTCACGCCGCCAACCAGCTGCGTGCCATAGGCCAGCGCCTGCTCAGAGTGGAATGTACCCTGGCCGCCGGTGAAACCCTGGCAGATAACTTTGGTGTTTTTGTCGATCAAAATGGACATTATTTACCCTCCGCTGCAGCAACAACGCGTTGGGCCGCGTCGGTCAGGCTGGTTGCTGCAATAATGTTCAGTCCGCTGTCCGCCAGTTTCTGTGCGCCCAGCTCAGCGTTGTTCCCTTCAAGACGCACCACGACCGGCACGTTGACGCCCACTTCGGCTACCGCGCCGATAATGCCGTCGGCGATCAGGTCGCAGCGTACGATGCCGCCGAAGATGTTAACGAATACTGCTTTCACCGCGTCGTCAGACAGGATGATTTTAAACGCTTCGGTCACGCGCTCTTTGGTTGCGCCGCCGCCCACGTCAAGGAAGTTAGCAGGCTGGCCGCCGTGATGTTTCACGATGTCCATGGTGCCCATTGCCAGACCGGCACCGTTCACCATACAGCCGATGTTGCCTTCCAGCGCAACGTAGTTCAGTTCCCACTGCGTCGCGTGCGCTTCGCGCGGATCTTCCTGGCTCGGATCGCGCATTTCGCGCAGTTCCGGCTGGCGGAACATGGCGTTACCGTCAGCGCCCAGTTTGCCGTCCAGGCAGATCAGATCACCCTGTTTGGTAATAACCAGCGGGTTGATCTCAACCAGCGCCAGGTCGCGCTCCAGGAACATGGTGGCGAGGCCCATAAAGATTTTGGTGAACTGATTCACCTGCTTGCCGCTCAGACCCAGCTTGAACGCCAGCTCGCGTCCCTGATAAGGCTGCGGGCCAGTCAGCGGATCGAGCGCCATTTTATGAATCAGGTGCGGCGTTTCTTCCGCCACTTTCTCAATCTCTACACCGCCTTCAGTAGAGGCCATGAACACCACGCGACGCGAGCTGCGGTCTACCACGGCGCCCAGATAGAGTTCCTGATCGATATCGGTTGCAGCTTCCACCAGAATCTGGTTTACCGGCTGTCCTTCCGCATCCGTTTGGTAAGTGACCAGACGTTTACCCAGCCAGTTTTCAGCAAAGGCGCGGATCTCTTCTTTGCTCTTAACCACTTTCACACCGCCCGCTTTACCGCGGCCGCCGGCATGAACCTGACATTTAACTACCCACGGGCCTGCGCCGATTTTAGAGGCCGCTTCTTCTGCTTCACGTGGCGTAGTGCAGGCGTAACCGGTGGGTGCCGGTAAGCCATACCGTGCAAACAGCTGTTTCGCCTGGTACTCGTGTAAGTTCATGATGTTCTATCCATTCAGGTCTGAAAAGATTAATAACGTTGGGCGCGGCTTAACCGCGCCCGGCAAGATTAGACGTCCAGCAGCAGGCGCGCCGGATCTTCCAGCATCTCTTTCACTGCAACCAGATAGCCGACGGATTCGCGGCCATCGATCAGACGGTGATCGTAAGAGAGCGCCAGATACATCATTGGCAGAATCACTACCTGACCATTGACCGCCATCGGACGATCTTTAATGGCGTGCATGCCCAGAATAGCGCTCTGCGGCGGGTTGATGATCGGCGTGGACATCAGCGAACCGAAGACGCCGCCGTTGGTGATGGTAAAGTTGCCGCCGGTCAGCTCTTCAACGGTCAGCTTGCCGTCGCGGCCTTTTACCGCCAGCTCTTTAATTTTCTTCTCGATATCCGCCATGCTCAGCGTATCGACATCGCGCAGCACCGGCGTCACCAGACCGCGCGGCGTAGAAACGGCGATGCTGACGTCGAAGTAGTTGTGGTAAACCACATCGTCGCCGTCGATAGAGGCGTTCACTTCCGGGTAACGTTTCAGCGCTTCCACAACCGCCTTAATATAGAAGGACATAAAGCCCAGACGCACGCCGTGACGCTTCTCGAAGGCGTCGCCGTACTGCTTGCGCAGATCCATGATCGGCTTCATGTTCACTTCGTTGAAGGTGGTCAGCATCGCGGTGCTGTTCTTCGCTTCCAGCAGGCGTTCAGCGACGCGCTTACGCAGACGCGTCATCGGTACGCGCTTCTCGCTGCGGCCCGCCAGCGGCTGCTGCGGAGCGGCATCCTGTTTCGGTTCGGCTTTCGCCGCAGCCGGCTGCTGCTTCAGATGTTTTTCCACATCTTCGCGGGTGATGCGGCCGCCGACGCCGGTGCCTTTAATGGCTGTCGCGTCCAGGCTGTGCTCGGCAATCAGACGACGGATCGCCGGGCTCAGGGCGTCGTTGCTCTCTTCTTCCAGCGACGCGGACTGACGCTGCGCCGGAGTCGATTCGTTGCTTTCCGCTTTGGCGGTGGTCTCTTTGCCGCCGCTGTTGCCTTCTTTCAGACGGCCCAGGATTTGACGCGAGGTCACGGTGGCGCCTTCGTCTTCCAGTACGGCTTCCAGCACGCCGTCAGCGGAAGCAGGCACTTCCAGAACAACTTTATCCGTTTCGATTTCAACCAGCACTTCATCGCGGCTTACCGCATCGCCCGGTTTTTTATGCCAGGTTGCTACAGTGGCGTCAGCAACAGATTCAGGCAGGTCGGGAACGAGAATATCTACGCTACTCATTATCTTTCCTTATTTAATCAACGTTCAGCGCGTCATTAACCAGGTCTTGCTGCTGTTTCAGGTGTACGGACATGTAACCTACAGCAGGTGAAGCGGAAGCCGGACGACCGGCATAACGTAAAGAAGCACCAAAAGGAACCACTTCACGGAAGTGGTGCTGGCTGCAATACCAGGCGCCCTGATTCAGCGGCTCCTCCTGACACCAGACGAAATCATGCACGTGCGCGTAAGGCTGCAACGCTTCCTGCACCGCTTTATGCGGGAACGGATAGAGCTGCTCAATACGCACGATGGCGACATCGTTTTGTTCATTTTTGCGGCGCTGCTCCAGCAGATCGTAGTAGACCTTGCCGGCGCACAGCACCACGCGTTTCACCGCTTTCGGATCGAGGTCGTCGACTTCGCCGATAGCAGGCTGGAAGCTGCCGTTCGCCAGCTCATCCAGCGAAGAAACGGCCAGCGGATGACGCAGCAGCGACTTCGGCGACATCACTACCAGCGGACGGCGCATACCGCGCAGCGCCTGACGACGCAGCATGTGGTAAACCTGCGCCGGCGTGGACGGCACGCACACCTGCATATTCTGTTCTGCGCAAAGCTGGAGATAACGCTCCAGACGCGCCGAGGAGTGTTCCGGCCCCTGCCCTTCGTAGCCGTGCGGCAGCAGCATCACCAGGCCGCACATCCGGCCCCATTTCTGCTCACCGGAGCTGATGAACTGGTCGATCACCACCTGCGCGCCGTTGGCGAAGTCGCCGAACTGCGCTTCCCAGATAGTCAGGGTGCGCGGTTCCGCCGTGGCGTAGCCATACTCGAACGCCAGCACCGCTTCTTCCGACAGCACGGAGTCCCAGACCCTGAACTGCCCCTGGCCGTTGTGAATATGCTGCAACGGGGTGTAAGTCGAGCCGTTCGCCTGGTTGTGGATCACTGCATGACGATGGAAGAAGGTGCCGCGACCGGAGTCTTCGCCGGAGATGCGCACCGGAATGCCTTCGTCCACCAGCGTGGCGTAGGCCAGGTTTTCCGCGGCGCCCCAGTCGAACAGCTTATTGCCCGCCGCCATTTCGGCGCGGTCATTGTAAATTTTCGCCACGCGCGACTGCACTTCCACCGACTCCGGCACCTGACTGATGCGTTTAGCCAGTTCCTGCAGACGTTTGATGTCTACTTTCTCCGGGTAGCTCTCATCCCACTCGTGGTTGAGATAAGGAGACCAGGTGAAAGAGTGCAGGCTCATCGGACGCCATTCCGGCACCACGCATTCGCCCGCATCAAGCGCGTCACGGTAAAGGTTGACCATCTCAGTGGCGTCTTCCAGGTTGATCACCTGCTCCGCTTCCAGACGATCGGCGTAAATTTTACGCGGCGTCGGATGCTTTTTGATTTTCTGGTACATCACCGGCTGCGTGGCGCTCGGCTCGTCCGCTTCGTTATGGCCGTGGCGGCGATAGCAAACCAGGTCGATAAAGACGTCGCGCTTGAAGGTATTGCGGAAATCGAGCGCCAGACGGGTGACGAAGGCCACCGCTTCCGGGTCGTCAGCGTTGACGTGGAAGATCGGCGACTGCACCATTTTGCCGATATCGGTACAGTACTGGGTGGAACGGGCGTCTTTCGGGTTAGAGGTGGTGAAACCGATCTGGTTGTTGATCACGATACGCACCGTACCGCCCACTTCATAGCCGCGCGCCTGAGACATGTTCAGGGTTTCCTGCACCACGCCCTGGCCGATAACCGCCGCATCGCCGTGAATGGTGATCGGCAGCACTTTATTGCTGACCGGCTCATCCAGACGATCGAGACGCGCGCGTACCGAGCCCATCACCACCGGGCTGACGATCTCCAGGTGCGACGGGTTGAACGCCAGCGCCAGGTGAACCATGCCGCCTTCGGTCTCTACGTCGGAGGAGAAGCCCATGTGATATTTCACGTCGCCGGTGCCGAGATGCTCTTTATGCTTGCCGGCGAACTCGTCGAACAGATCCTGCGGCTTTTTGCCCAGCACGTTGATCAGCACGTTCAGACGGCCGCGGTGCGCCATGCCCATGACCACTTCGCGGGTGCCGTTTTTACCGGCGTGGCGGATCATTTCGCGCAGCATCGGCACCAGCGCGTCGCCGCCTTCCAGCGAGAAGCGTTTCGCGCCGGGAAATTTCGCGCCCAGATAACGTTCCAGCCCTTCCGCCGCGGTCAGCTCTTTCAGAAAACCTTTTTTCTCTTCGTTGCTGAAGGCGGCGTGGCCCACTACCGATTCGATACGCTGCTGGATCCAGCGCTTCTCTTCGGTATTGGTGATATGCATATATTCCGCGCCGATCGAACCGCAGTAGGTCTGCTTCAGCGCGTTGATCAATTCGCCAAGCGGCAGACGATCTTTACCGATAGCGAAGGAGCCGACGTTGAAGGTTTCCTGATAGTCCGCTTCGCTCAGGCCGTGAAAGGCGGGATCGAGATCCGCCACCTGCTCCTGCTGCCACAGGCCCAGCGGATCGAGGTTAGCGTGCTGATGTCCACGGAAGCGGTAAGCGTTGATTAACTGCAGGACTTTAACCTGTTTGGCATTGGCATCGGGATCGCCAACGGAGGCGGCATAGCGTGAGGTGTCTTTCGCCAGGCGACGGAAGTAGTCGCGCGTCGAGGAGTGGAACTGCTCAGGCTTGAGCCCGGTGCCGGGCAGCTGCTGGAACATGTCGCGCCACACAGCATCAACAGATTCAGGATCGGTGAGAAAATCCTCATAGAGCTGCTCTATGTAAGATTGGTTCGCGCCGGCCAGCCAGGAGGAGTCAAGCCAGGGCTTCATTGCGCTGTTCTGCATTGTGATCCCTTAAGCATTTCATGCTTTTTTCGAGGTTTCATTGTTGCCGGATTACCGGCTTGCCCAACGCTGCGTCCCGCGCCTGCTTGTGAGGCGCGCGGCACAGCCAGATCCAGTTCATCGATACGAGCGCTGTGGGCAACCGATGCCCTGGCCCGTAAGGGAACCTTGGTAAGGTTTGTCGCGGCGGCGCATTTTCGCCCTGACAGACCTTACCGGGGTCTCCGTAAAACATCCGGGAACCTGAGTTCCCGGACGGCATTTTCGTTACGCGTTACGTTGCAACAGCATAGACTTAATGTGGCCGATTGCCTTTGTAGGGTTTAACCCTTTAGGGCAAACGCTGACACAGTTCATGATGCTGTGGCAGCGGAATACGCTGAAAGCATCGCTCAGGTTGTCCAGACGCGCGTCGGTTTCTGTGTCGCGGCTGTCAATCAGGAAGCGATAGGCAGCCAGCAGTCCCGCAGGCCCAACGAACTTATCCGGGTTCCACCAGAACGACGGGCAAGAGGTTGAGCAGCAGGCGCAGAGGATACACTCATAAAGTCCATCCAGATGCGCACGCTCGTCCGGCGTCTGCAAATGCTCGCGCGCGGGCGGATTTTCGCCATTATTCAACAGGTAAGGCTTAATCTTCTCATACTGCTTGTAGAACTGCCCCATGTCCACGACTAAGTCGCGGATTACCGGCAGGCCCGGCAGCGGACGAATGACAATTTTCTTTTTGCCGTTGCCCAGCGCCGAAACCGGCGTAATGCACGCCAGCCCGTTGCGGCCGTTCATGTTCAGACCGTCGGAGCCGCACACCCCTTCACGACAGGAGCGGCGGAACGCCAACGACGGATCTTTCTCTTTCAGCTTAATCAGCGCGTCCAGCAGCATCATGTCGCGTCCGTCTTCCGCTTCCAGGGTGTAATCCTGCATACGGGGCGCGTCATCCACATCCGGGTTATAACGATAAATGGAAAATTCGAGTCTCATCGTTTTTTCTCCGCAAATTAGTAGGTACGCACTTTCGGCGGGAAAGCGGCGCGCAGTTTCGGCTGCATGTTCACCTCACGGCGCGTCATGCTTTCGGTTTGCGGCAGATAGAGCGAATGGCACAGCCAGTTCTCATCGTCACGATCCGGGTAGTCAAAACGGCTGTGAGCGCCGCGGCTTTCCGTGCGGTAGTTGGCTGCCACGGCGGTAGCAAAAGCGGTTTCCATCAGGTTATCCAGCTCCAGACATTCAACACGCTGCGTGTTGAAGTCGCTGGAGCGATCGTCCAGACGCGCGTGCTTCAGGCGCTCGCGGATCTGCTTCAGATCCTCCAGCCCTTTCGCCATTGCGTCGCCTTCACGGAATACCGAGAAGTTATTCTGCATGCAACTTTGCAGCGCTTTGCGGATCTCAACCGGATCTTCACCCGTGGTGTTGTTATCCCAGCGGCGGTAGCGCGCCATCGCGGCATCGATGTCATCCGCCGTCGCGTCGCGCAGCTCGCCCTGCTCCTGGATAGATTCCAGCAGATGCAGGCCGGCGGCGCGGCCGAAGACCACCAGGTCCAGCAGCGAATTGCCGCCGAGACGGTTGGCGCCGTGCACCGATACGCAGGCGATTTCACCGACGGCGAACAGGCCCGGCACCACCACATCTTCGCCTTTTTCATTCAGGGTCAGCGCCTGACCGGTCACTTTGGTCGGAACGCCGCCCATCATATAGTGGCAGGTCGGGATAACCGGAATCGGCTCTTTTACCGGATCGACGTGGGCAAAGGTGCGCGACAGCTCCAGGATACCCGGCAGACGCGACTCCAGCACTTCGCTGCCCAGGTGATCCAGCTTCAGCTTAATGTGCGGACCCCATGGGCCTTCGCAGCCGCGGCCTTCACGAATTTCAATCATCATCGAACGCGCCACGACATCGCGGCCCGCCAGATCTTTGGCGTTCGGCGCGTAACGCTCCATAAAGCGCTCGCCGTGCTTGTTCAGCAGGTAGCCGCCTTCGCCGCGGCAGCCTTCGGTCACCAGTACGCCCGCGCCCGCGATGCCGGTCGGGTGGAACTGCCACATCTCCATATCCTGCACCGGCACGCCTGCGCGCAGCGCCATGCCGACGCCGTCGCCGGTATTGATATGCGCGTTAGTGGTAGACTGGTAGATACGGCCCGCACCGCCGGTGGCCAGCACCGTGGCTTTCGCCTTGAAGTAGACCACTTCGCCGGTTTCAATGCTCAGCGCGGTGCAGCCCACCACAGCGCCATCCTGGTTTTTCACCAGATCCAGCGCGTACCATTCGGAGAAAATAGTGGTTTTATTTTTCAGGTTCTGCTGATACAGGGTATGCAGCAGCGCATGGCCGGTACGGTCGGCTGCCGCCGCGGTGCGCGCAGCCTGCTCGCCGCCGAAGTTGCGCGACTGGCCGCCGAACGGACGCTGATAAATGCGGCCGTCGTCAAGGCGGGAGAACGGCAGGCCCATATGCTCCAGCTCCAGAATCGCTTCCGGGCCGGTTTTACACATATACTCGATCGCGTCCTGGTCGCCGATATAGTCGGAACCTTTCACCGTATCGTACATGTGCCATTCCCAGTTATCTTCATGGCTGTTGCCCAGCGCGACGGTGATACCGCCCTGCGCAGACACGGTATGGGAACGGGTAGGGAAAACTTTAGACAGCAGGGCGCAGCTCTGCCCCGCCTGGGAAATCTGTAGGGCCGCGCGCATACCTGCGCCGCCTGCCCCGATCACTACGGCATCAAACTCTCTGACTGGCAAATTCATTCTCACGCACCCCACACCACAACAGTTCCATAAATCGCATAGACCAACAGCGCGACGACAATCACCAGCTGCAACAGCAGGCGCCACGCCAGCGGCTTAATGTAGTCCGTCAATACCTGCCACATGCCGATCCAGCCGTGGATGACGGTGGAGAACAGCGTCAGCAGCGTAAAGACCTTGGTAAAGGAAGAGGCGAAGAAGGCGCGCCAGATATCGTATGTCAGGGTATCCGACATAATAAAGAAGCCGAGGATATACAGGGTATAGAGCGTAATGAGGATTGCAGTGGCGCGCAGCAGCAGCCAGTCCTGAACGCCATTGCGCCCCAGTGCAGTAGCATTGCTTACCATACGAGGACTCCAGCCAGAATTGAAAGCACGATAGTAATGCCGAAGCCGATGCGCGCAGAGCTGTTGCCGACGCGCTGGGTTTCAGCCAAATAACCGAAGTCCATCAGCATGTGACGAATGCCGCCGACAGTGTGCCAGGCCAGTGCGGTAAGGATGCCCCACATAATGAACTTAGCGAAAAAGCTGTTCATTACGGCAGATGCTTGCAGGAAGCCTTCGGGTGAGGAGAGCGAGAGACCCAGTAGCCAGAGCAGAATACCGACGGCCACAAAACTGATGACGCCGGAAACGCGGTGGAGAATGGACGCAATTGCAGTAACGGGAAACCGGATCGTAGTGAGATCCAAGTTGACAGGTCTTTGTTTTTTCACGGTTTTGCCCACACAGCCTTTCTTATTTTGCTTCCTCCGGTCCTGAAGGTGAAAGCCGATCACGGGCGTGGTCAGACTGCGCACCGGCACCAAAACAGCAACATCCAGTGTTAATTGAAGCGATAAAAACGCTGGGTGGCTCCTGGTGTCAGGGTATTCCGGAGACCTGGCGGCAGTATAGGACGATCACATTCTTATTACAATTCCCCTACAAACGCTTTGGAAACATTTAGGCAGAACAGTGATCGATCTCTCAAATTTCACATTTTAAACAAATTTAATTATCTGATTTGACAAAACTTCAACATTTCAGTTACAAACTAACGCACAAAAGTCCTATGATGCGCAAAAGTTATGGGGATACACTTTCCCCTAAACACAAGTTATGTAACAGTGATTAAATAAATTGCTAAATGCATCAGGTTATTAGTTAAAATTCTATAATGACCAGAACGGATCTTTAACAACCGCAGAACGCATTAGCATCATGTTTGCCGGAAGCTTCCAACCGCGCCCGTCACTCTGTACCCTGCACGCGACAACATGCCACAGAGTTGATAGTCTGCATTCTTTCACGCAATCCGCAGCATGATGGTAATTTTGGTGTCAAAGATCCACCAAATATGGCGCTAAGGAGACTGTAAATGTCTGATAAAAAAGTGACGCTAACCCTGAACGGTGAAGCTCCTGTCGAACTGGACGTGCTACACGGCACGCTGGGCCAGGACGTTGTTGACGTACGAAGCCTCGGCTCAAAAGGCTTATTCACGTTCGACCCCGGTTTTACCTCTACTGCGTCCTGTGAATCGAAGATCACCTATATCGACGGTGATGAGGGTATCCTGCTCCACCGCGGTTATCCTATCGATCAGCTCGCCACCCACTCTAACTATCTGGAAGTCTGCTATATCCTGCTGAACGGCGAAGCGCCGACCCAGGAACAGTTTGAAGAGTTCCGCACCACCGTTACGCGCCATACCATGATTCATGAGCAGATCACCCGTCTGTTTCACGGCTTCCGCCGCGACTCTCATCCGATGGCGGTAATGTGCGGTGTAACCGGCGCACTGGCGGCGTTCTACCACGACTCACTGGATGTTAACATCGAGCGCCACCGTGAAATCGCCGCGTTCCGTCTGCTCTCCAAGATGCCGACCGTGGCTGCGATGTGCTACAAATACTCGATTGGTCAGCCGTTTGTTTATCCGCGCAACGACCTCTCCTACGCCGGCAACTTCCTGCATATGATGTTCGCCACCCCGTGCGAAGAATACCAGGTAAACCCAGTGCTGGAGCGCGCGATGGATCGTATTCTGATCCTGCACGCTGACCATGAGCAGAACGCCTCTACTTCTACCGTTCGTACCGCAGGCTCCTCCGGCGCCAACCCGTTCGCCTGTATCGCTGCGGGCATCGCCTCGCTGTGGGGACCGGCGCACGGCGGCGCGAACGAAGCCTGCCTGCGTATGTTGGAAGAGATCAGCCATAAAGAGCATATCCCGGAATTCGTGCGTCGCGCGAAAGATAAAAACGACTCTTTCCGCCTGATGGGCTTCGGCCATCGTGTTTATAAAAACTACGATCCGCGCGCCACCGTGATGCGTGAAACCTGTCATGAAGTGCTGAATGAACTGGGCATGAAGGACGATCTGCTGGAAGTGGCGATGGAGCTGGAGCACATTGCGCTCAACGACCCCTACTTCATTGAACGCAAACTCTATCCGAACGTCGATTTCTACTCCGGCATTATTCTGAAAGCGATGGGAATTCCGTCCTCTATGTTTACCGTGATCTTCGCCATGGCGCGTACCGTCGGCTGGATTGCGCACTGGAAAGAGATGCATGACGAAGGCATGAAAATCGCCCGCCCGCGTCAGCTCTATACCGGTTACGAACAGCGCGAGTTCGAATCCCAGCTGCAGAAATAATTTTTCTGCCAAAGAAAAAGGGCCTGCGGGCCCTTAAATATTTTCAGGCGATCGCGCGGGAGACAAGGTCCGTTCGCAAAGACGCAAAAGACGGCATCCCTGCCAGCTCGTCCCGCGCCTTCCCTGGCGCGGGACGCTTTGCTCTTCGGTCCTTGTCTCCCGCGCTTAGGCATCGGCGTCTGAAGGGCCTGCGGGCCCTTTTTTATTGTCTGAACCGCGCTAAAGCTGGCAGCCGGGACACCAGTAAAAGGGGCGCGAAGAGAGCGTGCTCTTTTCAATGACGCCGCCGCAGCGTTCGCACGTTTTACCCGCGCGATGAAAAACTTTAAAGCGAAAGGCCGCCTCGTGGTGCGCGCTTTTCATCGTGCCGCGCATGCGGTAGGAATGGCGTGGAATCGCCAGCAGCGCCTGCGATAAACGCCGCAGCTGCGGCTCGGTCAGATCCTGCGCGCGATGCTGCGGCGCCAGCTCCGCCTCCCACAAAATCTCCACCCGCAGGTAGTTGCCCAACCCCGCCAGAAAAGCCTGATCGAGCAGCAGACCGCTGAACTGACGCCGCCGGAAACGCGGCGAAAGCAGACGCTCGCGCACCTCCTCCTCCGTCAGGCGCATATCCAGCACATCGGGGCCGATACGCTGTAAAAACGGGTGCGCCGCCAGCGTATCGCTGTTATGCATCTCAATATCCGATGCGCTGTAGAGCAGAATCGTCTGGTCCACGCAGGCGAGGCGCACCCGTAGCACCCGCTGCGTCTGCGCTTCGCTGCCGGTTTCCACCACCCGCCAGACGCCATACAGCTGGTTATGGCTGTAGAGCGTCAGCCCGTTGGAGAAGTGCGTCAGCAATGCCTTGCCACGCGTTTCTATCGCAGTGACCGTCTCGCCGATCAGAGCCTTTTCATAGGTTTTCAACTGCGTAAAGGCAAACCACACATCCGTCAACGGTTTGCCGACAATGGCTTCCTCCAGCCGATCCGCCGCGCGGCGAATCTCTGGTCCTTCTGGCATAGCGTTATCCTGTTAGTGCGTCGCGCCGCCTGCCTGGCGCAGATCCTGTTCCGTTCGTAACGCGATGGTAACCGCCATTTCCAGCGCCAGTATGACGGTTTGTGCCGCCATGCTGGGCGCGCCGGGATGATTTACCGCCTGCTCCGGCAGATAAGGAATATGAATAAACCCGCCGCGCACGTTATTGCCCTGCTGGGCGAGACGGTGCAGCAGGCCATACATCACATGGTTGCAGACGAAGGTGCCAGCGGTTTGCGAGACCGACGCGGGAATGCCCGCTTCGCGAATGCCCGCCACGATAGCTTTGATCGGCAGCGTAGAGAAATAGGCCGCCGGTCCGTCGGGAACGATCGGCTCATCGATCGGCTGATTGCCGTTGTTATCCGCGATGCGCGCATCGTCAATATTGATGCCGACGCGCTCCACGGTGATATCGGCCCGCCCGCCCGCCTGCCCTACCGCGATCACCAGCTCCGGTTGCAGCGCCTCCATTTCGGCGTACAGCGCAGTCAGCGCATCGCCGAAAGCGCAGGGCAGCTCTTTAGCGACGACTTTACAACCGCATACCATCCGCTCATGGAGCTGGCGCACCGCTTCCCATGAGGGGTTAATCTGCTCGCCGCCAAAAGGCGCGAACGCTGTAATCAGTACAGTTCTCATTATCGCCTCACAGGAACATCAGGAAATAGAGCAGGAATACATTAACAATTAACAATAGCACGCCGGTTGGTATCTGCGCCTTGATCACCGCGTTGCGATCCGGCAACTCCAGCAGCGCGGCTGGCACAATATTAAAGTTGGCCGCCATCGGCGTCATCAGCGTGCCGCAGTAGCCGGAAAACATCCCGATCGCCGCCATCACGGCTGGATTGCCGCCGTGTTGTAAAACCAGAATAGGAATGCCGATACCAGCGGTAATGATGGGAAAAGCGGCGAAGGCGTTGCCCATAATCATCGTCAACAGCGCCATGCCCAGCACAAACACCGCCACGGCGATAAAGCGGTTATCGACTGCCAGGTAGTGTTCAGTGAGGTGGGCAATGGCCGATCCTACTCCCGCCGTGGTAAACAGCAGGCCCAGGGTGGCGAGGATCTGCGGCAGAATAAAAGCCCAGCCGATGGCGTCCAACAGGCGGCGCGCCTCCTGTAGCGACTGCGCCGGTTTCTCGCGGCTCATTTTCAGCGCCACCAGCCAGCCGACGAAGCAGCCGACGGTCATGGAAAACAGCGTCACCAGCGTGGCGTGATTGCCTGCGCCAAACAGCCCTTCTTGCAGTCCGGGAATATGATTAAACGCCAGTACGCCAGCCACCGTCACCAGCGGGATCGCCAGCGCGGGCAAAAACAGGCGGTTGCCGAGACGGCTGGCAGCCTGCTGCCGCTCCGTTTCACTGCGCTGATGATAGCGGCCAAGACGCACGCCGCCAAAACCGGCGATCAGCGCCATCAGCACCACCAGCGCGCCGACCACGATATGCAGGCCGCGCGCGCCCGCTTCGCCGTCGCCCATAAACTGCTCCGCCAGCCGATACGCCCAGTCGCCGATAAAAAACATCAGCCCGTAAAGTCCCCAAAACAGTCCGGTGGTGAAACGTCGCGGATTCGCTTTGTCGCGCCACGACATCAGCGCTACCACCAGCAGGATCAGGCCGGCCAGGTAAAACAGATACTGTTGCTGAAACATTAGCGGCCTCCTTTCTGTTGCAGCGCCGCATGGTTCAGCGCGCTAAGCTCAGCCGTCAGCTTCTTGTCGAGTCGACGCAGGCGCAGAGCGTGAATAATGAAGGCACATACCGCCGTAGGAATGCCCCACAGCGCGATATGCAGCGGCTCGGTCTGAATGCCGCCCGACTCCAGCATAAAATTGTGCATAAAGATAATGGCGCCGAAGGCGACGAAAATATCTTCGCCGAAGAACAATCCGACATTATCGGTCGCGGCGGACATGGCGCGCAGCCGGTAACGCACCGCTTCCGGCAGTTCGCCGTAGCGGTTTTCCGTCGCCCCTTCCGCCATCGGCGCCAGCAGCGGACGCACCATCTGCGGATGTCCGCCCAGGCTGGTCAGCCCCAGCGCCGCCGTCGCTTCGCGCACCAGCAGATAAATCGTCAACAGACGCCCGGCGGTGGCGGTTTTAATGGTCGCTATCCACGCCTGCGCCCGCTCTTTCAGCCCATGCCGCTCCAACAGACCGATAACCGCCAGCGGCAACAGCAAAATAAACGGCAGGTTGCGCGTGCTGAGAAAGCCCGATCCCAGCTTTTCGAGAATATCGGCCAGCGGCATATGCGCCGCCACGCCGGTAATGATGCCGGCAATGATCACCACCAGCACCGGGTTGAATCGCAGTAAAAAACCGACCACGATGGCTGCGATGCCAAGCAGCGGCCATAAATTAACCAGAGGTTGCATGTTTTTCTCCTGATGAAATCCCCGGCACGGCCGGGGCAAGCTGTCAGCAGTCGCTGCTGACCAAAATATGCTGCGCGGCAAAAGCGTCGCGCAGACGACGAGCGAAGGCCAACGCATGCGGGCCATCGCCGTGCAGGCAAACGGTCTGCGCCCGTAGCGCAACCCACTCCCCCGTCACGCTTTCGACTTTGCCATGCTGAACCATCGAAAGCGTACGAGAAATCGCCTGTTCTTCTTCTTCAATCATCGCCCCAGGCTGGCCGCGCGGCACCAGCGAACCATCCGCCTGATAGCCGCGATCGGCGAAGACCTCTTCACGGGTGCGCAGGCCGTAATGCTGCGCGGCCCGTACCGACTCGCTGCCCGCCAGCCCCACCAGCAGCAGATCGCCGCCTGCGGCCTTAACCGCGCGCGCGATGGCATCCGCCAGCTGCGCATCGCGCGCCGCCTGGTTGTAGAGCATGCCGTGCGGCTTAACGTGCGTCAGGCTTGCGCCTTCGCTCTCCGCCAGCGCTTTTAGCGCGCCGATCTGATAGAGCACCTGTGCGTAGACTGTCTCCGGCGGCAGCTGCATGGCGCTACGGCCGAAATTCTCACGGTCGGGGAAAGAGGGGTGCGCGCCAATCGCCACGCCAAACTCTCGCGCCCAGCGCACCGATTGCAGCATGGTTTGCGCGTCGCCCGCGTGAAAACCGCAGGCGATGTTTGCTGAACTGACCAGCTGCAACAGTTCGCGATCGCTGCCGCAGCCTTCGCCTAAATCGGCGTTTAAATCAATTTTCATCTTCCAGCCCCCATGACATGCGTTCAAGAACCTGCTGCTGTTGCTGTTTCGCCTGCAACGCCTCTTCCAGCGTACAGTGGATAAAATGGATCGGTTCACCAAGGCGGATCTGCGCCAGGTGATAAAGATCGGCTTCGATCACGCAGGCGATGCGCGGATAGCCGCCGGTGGTCTGCGCATCGGCCATCAGCACGATCGGCTGGCCGTTATGAGGCACCTGAATCACGCCGGGCAGCAGGCCGTGCGAGAGCAGCTCGCGTCGGCTGTCGCGCGCCAGAGGCCGCCCCTGCAGGCGGTAACCCATGCGGTTGCTCTGCGGATCGAGCCGCCAGGAAACGCGCCAGAACGCTTCCTGCGATTCGCGACTGAACTCATGATATTCCGGGCCTGGCAGCGCGCGCAGGCGGTTGCCCCACAGCAGCTGGCGCACGCCCGCTTTTTTGCTGAAGTCACGCGTCGGCGCCGCCAGCGGCAGCACGTCGCCATCCTGTAGCCGCCGCCCCTGCCAGCCGCCGAAAGCGGCGTTAAGATCGGTGCTACAGGAGCCAAGCAAGGGTTCCACCGCAAAGCCGCCGTTGATCGCCAGATAGCTGCGCATGCCGCGCACCGGCATCGAGAGCGTCAGCCGCTGCCCCTTTTTAACCGGCGTCCGCCAGCCGGTCCAGACAGGCTGGCCGTCCAGATCGGCGTTGCAGCCCGCGCCGGTCAGCGCAAACCAGCCGTCGCGTCCAAACTCGGCGCAAAACTGCCCAAGCGTAATCTCCAGCACCGCCTGCTGCTGCGGATTGCCCACCAGCAGATTCGCCGTGCGCATCGCCGGATCGTCCAGCACGCCGCCGCTGCTGATGCCGAACTGTCGCCAGCCGCTGCGTCCGCCGTCCTGTAATGTCGCGCTCATACCCGCGCGAATGATGTTCAGCATATGCCCTCCTTCTGCGGCACAAAGCGGACGCGATCGCCTGGGCGCAGCAGCGTCGGCGGCTGCTGTTGCGGATCGAATAACGGTAGCGTGGTGCGGCCAAGCAGCTGCCAGCCGCCGGGCGAAGCGAGAGGATAAATGCCGGTCTGACTGCCGCCGATGCCCACCGATCCAGCTGGCACCTGTACGCGCGGCTCATCGCGACGCGGAGTATGCAGACGGCTGTCCAGCCCGCCCAGATAAGGGAATCCGGGCTGAAAGCCGATAAAATAGACGTCATACAGGACGGCGGCGTGCGCCTCGACCACCTGCTGCGGCGTCATTTGACAGTGGCGCGCCACGACGTCCAGATCGGGCCCGGCCTCGCCGCCGTAAACGACCGGAATCGCGACCTCGCGCGACTCAGGCACCGCGGCTTCGCTCTCTTCCCACCAGGTTTGCAAACGTTCGATGGCGTCCAGCGCCTGATGCTGCGGATCGCGCAGCACCACCGTCAGATTATTCATTCCGGGGATCGCTTCCAGCACCTGCGGATAGTCACGCAGCCGCTGCGTTAATCCCCAAATTCGCTGCTGGCTCAGCAGCGAGACGGGCGGTTCCAGCTCAAGCACGACCGCGCGTTCCCCCAACAGGTAACAACGTGCCCTTTGCAAAACTCACCTCCTGACATAACGGAATATTATGACTTATTCATTTTGAACAAATAGTTATGCGGGGATGCTGGCTGAGTGTCAACCGGTTTGCATGGATATGTGATGCGGATATGACGGCGGGAAGCCTCCCGCCGTAAAGCAGAAAAGCCGATTTTCAGGCGGGATTATCGATATCGATAAAGGTGACATCCAGCTGATGCTGTGCAGCCAGCCACTCGCCTAAGGCGCGGATGCCGCCGCGTTCGGTGGCGTGATGCCCGGCGGCGAAAAAGTGCAGGCCGTTTTCTCTGGCGCTGTGAATCGTCTGTTCCGACACTTCGCCGGTGATAAAAGCGTCGACGCCGAACGCCGCCGCGCTGTCGATAAAGCCCTGTCCGCCGCCGCTGCACCAGGCGATACGACGGATCTGTGCCGGCGCGTTATCGCCGCAGTGCAGCGGCTGACGTCCCAACGCCTCGCCGATGCGCGCCGCCAGCGCCTCGCCGCTCAGCGTCTCTTGCAGTTCGCCCCACGGCACCAGCGGCTGAATGTCGCCCTGAACATGGATGCCAAGCGCCTGCGCCAGCTGCGCGTTGTTACCCAGCTCAGGATGCGCATCGAGAGGCAGATGCCAGCCGTAGAGATTAATGTCGTTCGCCAGCAGCGTGCGCAGTCGGCGACGCTTCATGCCTTTAATCGCCGGCGCCTCGTTTTTCCAGAAGTAGCCGTGATGCACCATCACCGCATCCGCCTGCAGCCGCACCGCCTCATCCAGCAGCGCCTGACAGGCGGTTACGCCGGTCACAATCTTTTTGACGTGCTCGCGTCCTTCAACCTGCAAACCGTTCGGCGCATAGTCGCTAAACGCGGCGCTGTTAAGCTGCTGGTTGACGATCTGCTCCAGTTCAAAATTGTTCATTCACCTGCTCCGGGGATATCACAGGCGACGCCTTCCGCGCCGCTTCAAAAATCGCTAAGGTTTGTTGTCTCGCTGCCTTATGTTCCACGATCGGCTGCGGATAATCGAGCCGTTGATGATTTTTCTTTGCCCAGCCGTGCGGGTCGTGGATGGCGCTGTCCGGCACCGCCGCCAGCTCCGGTAGCCAGCGCCGGATAAACTCGCCCTGCTTGTCGAAGCGTTCGCCCTGCGTGGTTGGGTTGAAAATGCGAAAATAAGGCACTGCGTCAGTGCCGGTGGAAGCCGCCCATTGCCAGCCGCCGTTATTAGCGGCTAAGTCGCCGTCAATCAACACCGACATAAAATAGCGTTCGCCCCGCCGCCAGTCGATCTGCAGATCCTTAACCAGAAAGCTGGCGGTAATCATGCGCAGGCGATTATGCATCCAGCCGGTAGCGTTCATCTGGCGCATCGCGGCGTCCACAATCGGGAAGCCGGTTTTTCCTTCGCACCAGGCGTTAAACTGCTCAGGCCGTTGCTGCCAGGCGAGCTGTTTGGTCCATGCCATAAACGGCTGGTTTTTACACAGCGCCGGAAAAGCGACCAGTAAGTGCCGGTAAAAGTCGCGCCAGATGAGCTCATTGAGCCAGACGCTGCCCGGCCCCGCCTCCAGCGCGTGCGGCTGTTCGCGCAGCAGACGATGTAGACACTGGCGCGGCGACAGCGTGCCGACGGCCAGGCAAACAGAAAGCCTGCTGGTGGACTCATACGCCGGATAATCGCGCCGCGCAGGATAATCCGCTACCTGCTGGCGACAAAACTCGCGCAGGCGGCGCAATGCGGCGGCTTCGCCGGGCGAGAAAAGTTGCTCGTCAATGGAATGTCGCGGGTAATCGAAAGGCGTCAGCGTCGACGGTTCGTCAGCGGTCGCGTCGGCGCGCGCTTCCGGCGCTGGCAGGCAGGGCGGCAAATCGTCGCGCAGGCGCTTAAGGCAGGCCCTGCTGAACGGCGTAAACACCTTATACATTTTTTGATTGCCGGTGCGCACGCTGCCCGGCGGCAGCAGAACGCCGTCGTCGAATCCCTGTACCGTCACGCCCTGCTGCGGCAACAGACGCTCTACCGCCGCGTCCCTTTCCCGCTCGTTGAACTCATACTGATAGTTGTAAAACAGCGCCTTCACCTGCCGTTCACGGCAAAACTGCTGCAAATAGCTGACGGCGGCGTTGAAATCGTCGCACTGATGGTAGTGCAGCGCGATGCCCTTCTCCGCTAATCCCTGCTGCAACAATTGCAGGCTGCGCCAGATATAGTCGGCCTGACGCGGCGACATATTATGCCGCCGCCACTGCTCAGGCGTGGCGATAAATAGCGCGATAACGCGATCCTCACGGCGGCGGCAGGCAGCCCAGAGCGCGCTGTTGTCATTGAGGCGTAGATCGTTGCGCAGCCAGACCAGATGAGTGGCCATTCTGTCTCCTGTTCTCTCAACGACCGTAACGTAAGCGCAACGCTTCAGGCCAGGGCTCAAAGTAGCGCTGCTGCGACAGCCATTCGTGCGGATACTCTTTCATGTAATGTTTGATCAGCGTAATTGGCGCCAGTAAAGGCTGGAGGCCCTGACGGTAGCGATCGATCAACGACGCCAGCTCCTGACGCTGCGCGGAGGTAAGCTGACGGCGGAAATAACCCTGAACGTGCATCAAAACGTTGGTGTGATTACGCCGTGAGGCGCGATGCGACATCAAATGCATCAAGCGGTTACGGTATTCCGTCGCGTACGCGTCCAGCGAATCGAAGGTGTGCATAGAAGCGACAAAAGGGCCCAGCTGGCGATATTCCTGCTGCGAGTGCGCGAGCAACAGCAATTTATAGCGGGTATGAAACGCCATCAGGCCATGCGCCGTCAGCCCCTCTTTCCAGAGCTGGTTAAACTCATGCAGCGCATAGACACGGCTGACGAAATTTTCCCGCAGCTCGTCGTCATGCAGACGACCATCCTCCTCCATCGGCAGCCAGGGCATTTCACGTTGCAGCGCCTGGGTGAAGATGCCAATTCCCTCTTTGCGGTTGTTGTTGCTGTCAGGCTCGTAAATGCGCACCCGCTCCATACCGCAGCTGGGGGATTTCGCGCAGAGAATATAGCCGCAGAGATGATGCAGACCGGCAACTTTACGCGTAGCGAAATCCTGCATCTGCGAGGTGATCTCTTCGCCGCCGGTTTTACTGAAACAGAGCGCGACCTCATCCTCTTTTTTCACCAGGCGCAGCGCCGGACGCGGCGTCGGCAAACCGATCGCCATTTCCGGGCAGATCGGCTCATAGCGGACATAGGGGGCGAGTTCGTCTGTAGCGAAGGTCAGGCGTTTATGGCCACCGTCGAAACGGACGCTCTCTCCCAGCAAACAGGCGCTGATTCCTACCGGTATTTTCTCGCTCATACTTGTACAACCTCTTAAAGCTTGTATAATTTTAAGTGTAGCTGAAGCCGGGATGCGGCGCACTTAAAATCCAGCCAGGCCGGGCGTTAAGACAAAAAAATCCCACCGAAAGGCAGGATGATAAGATAACCATTTCTGGCGAAACGGCCTGCGACATGCATGGCGGTCAGTAAAAATCGCCGCCTGCCGCTTCCGCCTGCGCCAGCCAGACCGGCTTGCTGCTGGTTTTACTCCAGATGCGATGCAGATAGCTGTAAAAACGCGCCCTGTCGCGGCGAAACAGCATAACCGGCAGCGCCAGCACGCCTATCAACAACACCGCCGCGCGGCGCAGGATAATTTTAGGCAGGGGATAAACAGCATACATAACCTGGGCCTCCTGAGATGAATGAACAGCAACGTTCTTAAGAAGGATGATAAGCCTGATTGTGTAATTTTACTACTCATCCGACCACTAAATTGCGGAAAAAAAGCGCAGCAGCGTATAAACAACGTAACTGAGTTACAAAAATGTTAAATATAAACAGCATGTATGTTTATTCAGGCCGCAGATGGAAGCAGACGCAAAACGCAACGGGTTTTGTTAAAGTGCTGCTTTCGTCATTTTGGCGTGGCGATGGAGAGTCGTGGATGTGACCAGCGTACTGATTGTTGAAGATGAAAAAGAGATCCGCCGTTTTCTGCGCGTAGCGCTGGAAAGCGAGGCGCTGCGCGTTTACGACAGCGATACGCTGCAACGCGGTCTGATCGAAGCCGCGACGCGCAAACCCGATTTAGTGATCCTCGATCTTGGACTGCCCGACGGCGACGGCATCGATTTTATCCGCGACCTGCGGCAGTGGAGCAGCATTCCGGTCATTGTGCTTTCCGCGCGCAGCGATGAGCAGGATAAAATCGTGGCGCTGGACGCCGGTGCGGATGATTTTCTGACGAAGCCGTTTGGCGTGGGGGAGCTGCTGGCGCGGGTGCGCGTCGCGCTGCGTCGTTATGCCGGTCAGCAAACGCCGAACAGCGTCGTGCAGTTTGGTCTGGTGCAGGTCGACCTGGCGGCGCATCATATTACGCGCGACGGCGAAACCGTGCATTTGACGCCAACCGAATTTCGCCTGCTGGCGCTGTTGTTGAATAATCCCGGCAAAGTACTGACCCAGCGGCAACTGCTGAACCATGTCTGGGGCCCGAACGCCGTTGAGCATAGCCACTACCTGCGCATTTATATGGGACACCTGCGACAGAAGCTGGAGCAGGACCCTACGCGTCCTGCGCATCTGCTGACGGAGACCGGCATCGGCTATCGTTTTATGCCCTGACCCGCCGCGCGGCCAATAAAAAAGGCGCTGAAGATCAGCGCCTTTTTTCACCTTCAGACTCAGGCGTTTTTCAACACCGCGCTGACGATCTCTACCGCCTCTTTCTCGATTTTTTCGCGATGTTCCGCGCCGAGGAAACTTTCACAGTAGATTTTGTAGGCGTCTTCCGTACCGGACGGACGCGCGGCGAACCAGCCGTTTTCGGTCATCACTTTCAAACCGCCGATCGCGGCGCCGTTGCCCGGCGCGCTGGTCAGACGTGCGGTAATGGGATCGCCCGCCAGGGTGTCGGCGCTGACCATTTCCGGCGACAGCTTAGACAGCGCCGCTTTCTGCGCTGACGTCGCGGAAGCCTGCAAACGGTTGTAGCTCGGCGCGCCGAAGCGTTGCGCCAGCTCGTCGTAGTGCTGCTGCGGATTCTTGCCGGTGACCGCAGTGATTTCCGCCGCCAGCAGGCAGAGAATAATGCCGTCTTTATCCGTAGACCACGGCGTACCGTCGAAGCGCAGGAAAGAGGCGCCGGCGCTCTCTTCGCCGCCAAAGCCGAAGCTGCCATCGAACAGGCCGTCAACAAACCATTTAAAGCCTACCGGCACTTCCACCAGCTTGCGACCGATATCGTTGACCACGCGGTCGATCATGGCGCTGGAAACCAGCGTTTTGCCCACGGCGACCTCTTTGCCCCACTGCGGGCGGTGCTGGAACAGATAGTTGATCGCCACCGCCAGATAGTGGTTCGGATTCATCAGGCCAGCCGGCGTGACGATACCGTGACGGTCGTAGTCAGGATCGTTGCCGAACGCGAGATCGAACTTGTCGCGCAGCGCCAGCAGGCCCGCCATTGCGCATTCGGACGAGCAGTCCATGCGCACCGCGCCATCTTTATCTAAATGCATAAAGCGGAAAGTCTGATCGATCGCATCGTTAACGATGGTCAGATCGAGCTGGTAGTGTTCAGCGATGCGCTTCCAGTACGCCATGCCGGAGCCGCCAAGCGGATCGACGCCGATTTTCAGGCCTGCTTTTTTAATCGCGTCCATATCCACTACCTGCGCCAGTCCTTCAACGTACGGCTGGATCAGATCTTTTTCCTGGATATGACCGCTGGCCCACGCCTGATCGAGCGGCAGACGCTTCACCTCTTTCAGGTCGCCCTGAATCAGCTGGTTGGCGCGATCTTCCACCACTTTGGTGACATTGGTGTCGGCCGGGCCGCCGTTAGGCGGATTATATTTGATGCCGCCATCTTCCGGCGGGTTGTGGGACGGCGTAATCACAATGCCGTCAGCCTGCGCGCCGCCCGCTTTATTGTGCTCAAGAATCGCGTTGGAGATCGCCGGCGTCGGCGTATAGCCGTTATCCTGTTGCACAATCACATCAACGCCGTTGGCCGCCAGCACTTCAAGCACGGAGATAATGGCGGGCTCTGACAACGCATGCGTGTCTTTACCGACGTAGCAAGGCCCGGTAATGCCATTTTTCTTGCGTTCTTCCGCTATCGCCTGCGCAATGGCCAGAATATGCGTTTCATTGAAACTGCGACGCGCGGCGCTCCCGCGATGGCCTGAGGTGCCAAACTTCACCGCGTGTTCCGCATTTCCTTTTTCTGGCTGCAGAACGTAATACTGAGATGTTAATTGTGCAACGTTAATCAAATCGCTCTGCTGGGCTGGCTGCCCGGCACGGGGGTGATTGGCCATTGGCGCTTCTCCCTGACGCTTCAGTTAAATGGTGCCGCAAACCTTATCAGTCAGTTCCTGCGGGAACTGCATTGCCAGCATAATGTGTTCCACCATGCTGCATTTGCGACCTGTGTTAGTGTTGGTGATCACCCAGTACGGCGTGCCGGGCACATGCTTCGGCTTGGTATGGGTGCCATGCTGCAACAGTGTGTGTTCGTCGCCGGCAAAGTAAACGCGGGTGCGTCCCTGCAACGAAGCAGTGGCCTCCGCAAATGCGTTGGGATCAAGATTATAGAGTGTCGACAGAATCAGCATAAAACGGTTCACCGCCTTTTTCTGCTCGGCGTACTCATCAGAGAGTAGCAGCTCACGCACGGCGCGCACCCGATCCTGTGAACGGGGAGCCGGTTTGCTCGCTTCATTTTCCTGACTGACGCTGACAGCCATTGCCGGAGCCGGGGCGGCAGACGGGACAGCTGCCGCTGCCGGAGCACTCTGACCGGCGGTAAATTTCAACATACGCCGTAAAATATCCGAGGCGCTTTCACCGATATGCTGCGTGTGGCTGGCAATGTAGCGGTATAGCTCTTCGTCGACTTCAATCGTTTTCATCTTCATCCGTACGGTAATTGCTTGTGGCAGAACCCGGCGCGGCGAGCGGACGCTAAAAAAAGCGAAACAGTCTGCGTCGGCGTTCTAACATAAGGATTATAAAGTTAAATCCTGCGGGTCGGTAGCGACGTTGGCGCTTGCAGGCAAAAGTCAGAATATGCCGCAAAGCCCCCCGGCAAACAACCATTGACCGATCGGCAGGGATAGTGAAAACCATGATAACCTAAGCTTTCCTTTCAACTGTAAGAACTTTGCCATGAATTTGAATACTCGACTGCAAACTGAGCAGTCCGTCGCGGACGCCACCCCTGTACTGTTGATTCACGGCCTGTTCGGCAGCCTGGATAATCTGGGCGTGCTGGCGCGCGGCTTAAAGGCGGATCGGCCGTTGATTCAGGTTGATGTGCGCAATCACGGCCTGTCGCCGCGCAGCGAAGAGATGTCTTACCGCGCGATGGCGCAGGATATGCTGGAAACGCTCGATCGACACGACATTGATAAGGTGACGGTTATCGGTCATTCCATGGGCGGCAAAATCGCCATGACCATGACGGCGCTGGCGCCCGAACGCATCGAACAGCTGGTGCTGATCGATATCGCCCCGGTGGATTATCAGACCCGCCGTCACGACGCGATTTTCGCCGCAGTGAACGCGGTGACGGCGGCAGGCGTGACGCAGCGTAGCGCGGCGGCCGAAGTGATGCGCGAGGTCATTACAGAAGAAGGCGTCATCCAGTTCCTGCTGAAGTCGTTCTTTGAAGGCGAATGGCGCTTCAATGTTCCTGCCCTGTGGGCTAACTATTCGGCTATCTCCGGCTGGGAAACGGTGCCCTCCTGGTCAGGCCCGGCGCTATTTATCCGCGGGGGCTTTCTCCCTATCTGGATGATATTCATCGCAATGCGCTGCTGGCGCAGTTCCCGCAGGCGCGCGCGCATGTCATCGCCGGCGCCGGGCACTGGGTGCATGCGGAAAAGCCCGATGTAGTATTGCGCGCGGTGCGGCGTTTTTTAGCGCTGTAAAAGCAAAGCGTTAACAGGCCGACAATGATTGTTCTCAAACTTTTCGCAGGGTATGATGGCGCGCTAAAATTTTGCCGCTGCTAAAACGGCGGCAAACCGGCCCAAAACGTCACCATGCGCGGCGCAAACGCGCAGCCCATTCAGTATCACGATTCTATGGCAAAAGAACATACGGACCGGACCACGCTCGATCTGTTTGCAGATGAACGTCGCCCGGGACGCCCGAAAACCAGTCCGCTGTCGCGTGATGAGCAACTTCGTATCAACAAGCGCAACCAGTTGAAACGTGACAAAGTACGCGGATTGCGGCGCGTTGAACTGAAGATGAACAGCGAAGCGGTGGAAGCGCTTAACGCGATGGCCGCCGAGCGCGGCGTAAGCCGAAGCGAGCTGATTGAAGAGATGATCCTCGCCCAGTTAAAGGCGCTTTAAACGGCTGGAAGAAGCGCACTCAGGAACAAATGCAGCGGCTTTACGAGTTCCGCCTCCATTCGGTCTCTGCTATTATTGCCGTAATCTGCATACCACGGGCAGTTACCATATATTTAAGTTTCAAGAGGTTATTAAACTCATGGCAATCGTAGGCATTTTCTTTGGCAGCGATACCGGCAATACAGAAAACATTGCGAAGATGATCCAGAAACAACTCGGTAGCGATGTTGCCGAAGTGCATGATATTGCCAAGAGCAGTAAAGAAGACCTGGAAGCGTTTGATATCCTGCTGTTAGGCATTCCAACCTGGTATTACGGCGAAGCGCAGTGTGACTGGGATGATTTCTTCCCGACGCTGGAAGAGATCGACTTCAACGGTAAGCTGGTGGCGCTGTTTGGCTGCGGCGACCAGGAAGATTACGCTGAATATTTCTGCGATGCGATGGGCACCATTCGTGACATCATCGAGCCGAACGGCGCGGTGATTGTTGGCCACTGGCCGACCGAAGGCTACCACTTCGAAGCCTCTAAAGGCCTGGCCGACGACAAGCACTTCCTTGGCCTGGCGATCGATGAAGACCGTCAGCCTGAGCTGACCAACGAACGCGTCGAGAAGTGGGTGAAGCAGATTTATGAAGAACTGCATCTGCAGGAAATTCTGGAAGCCTGATTTTACGGCTTATTGTGTGCTGTATCACATTGCGTAACAGGTTTTTCCTATAGGAATGATAGGTACGGGTTTGAAAATTTTACCAGTGAGTCGGTAGAATACCCGTATCGGTCACACGCTTTTCTGCCGTCGTGCTGTAAAGCGGCAGGATTAAGCGAAATGTAAACGCAGCATTAATGAGCATGAACAACGCCGGACGTAGCGATCTTTTCATACTTCCACTTGCGACTTCACGCATCCCCTTACGGTTTTCATTTCGAAGCATCAGTTCTATAATGAGACGCTATTAACTTAGCGTCGACCGATGTTCATGGCTGTTCAGCCACATTGTGACTAGCAAAGTAACAGGACAATATCCGCATGACTGACAATAACACCGCATTAAAGAAGGCCGGCCTGAAGGTTACGCTTCCGCGACTAAAAATCCTGGAAGTGCTTCAGGAACCTGAGTGCCATCACGTCAGTGCGGAAGATTTGTACAAGCGCCTGATTGATATGGGTGAAGAAATTGGGCTGGCGACGGTATATCGCGTGCTGAACCAGTTTGATGATGCCGGTATCGTCACGCGTCATAATTTTGAAGGCGGCAAGTCCGTTTTCGAACTGACTCAGCAGCATCACCACGATCATCTGATCTGCCTGGACTGCGGCAAAGTCATTGAGTTTAGCGATGAATCCATTGAAGCCCGCCAGCGTGAAATCGCCACGCGTCACGGCATCAAACTGACCAACCACAGCCTCTATCTGTATGGTCATTGCGCGCTGGGCGACTGTCGCGAAGACGACTCTTTACACGATAAATAATCAATTGTGCTATGCAGTAATGAAAAACCGGCGCCGACGCGCCGGTTTTTTTTATGGCTGGGATGGTGCTTTGGCCCACAAGCCGTTTACCACAACGCAGGCTTAAAGCGCTTCGCTGCGGCTGACGCGCTGCCCATCCGGGCTGACGCTGCGCACCTCTACCCTCCTGCCCGCTTCAATTCGGGTTTATTGTCTTCATCATAGCGCAGCCAGCTTTGTCCGCCGTCCAGCGAGTAGTCGATAGCCAGGCCCGGCAATGCGATATTCGCTTCCAGAAAACCGTTATGAATGCGCGCGCCCGGCACCGGCAGACGCCAGGCGATGCCCGCTCTGTCCAGCTTCGCCAGTTCGCGTTGTCCTAACAGGTTGGCGAAACGCTGCCAGTCGCGGTTGAGCGCGGCGCGATCGACCCGCTGCGTTACGCCGCCGACATATTCCCGTCCCGGCTGATATTCCTGCTCCCATTCGGCACGATGCCATGCGCGTTCGGCGACGGCGAACAGGCGTGGGAAAATCATATATTCCATCTGCTCATCGGTGCGTACGGTTTCGCTCCACAGCTGAGCCGACAGGCCCCAGGCGCCGGGCCAGGGCTTGTCAGAGCGGGCGCTGAAAGGTTTACCGTCGCGATCGACAGAGGTCTCCGCATTCTGCGGCAGGTTATTTGGCGCAAAGCTGAACATTTTACGTTCATCGCTAAAACGGGTGCCCCAGTAATAACCGCGCTCTTGCGGGTTCACTTCATACGGAAAGTCCATATAGACATAGTCGGGACTGGAGATAATCACATCATAGCCCTTGTTCGCCCAGTCATTAGCGCTGTCGAACCCGCCCCAGTAGAGCGTATCCCAGAAGTTTACCGCGACCTGCGGCGTGGCGAACGCTGCGGCATTGTCCGCATGTTTCAAGCCATCCTGCCAGGCCTGCATACGTTGAATGCCGTGTGACCGCAGCTGGCGGCTGACGGCCAGCGCAAAGTCGCTGGGCAGATGATCCAAATCTTTCATTTTTCCTGCGGCGATCATCGTCTGGCAGACGGATGATTTTTCCCACGGGCGGTTCTCTTTGCTTTGATCGATAACGCCGGTGCCCGGCTTCGGCTGTTTTATGTCGCTGTAGCCCGCGCCAAATCGAATGTTTTTCGCCTCGTCGCCGCCAAAGTGCCAGGTTGTTAACGGCTGTCCCGCCGCCTGGTGCATCGCCTGCACTTCAGCGATCACTTTATCGACAAATCGCAGGCTGGACGGCATACAGGGATTGAGATAGCTGGTGCGATCGTATAGCTGTACGGAGGTGGTATTAGAGCTGTCCGATGGATCAAGCAGACGATATTCGTTCGCCTGTTGCTCCTTTCCTTGCCGCATCAGTCTCTGATAGCGCGCTTCCATAGCGATAACCGCCGCACGTGCGTGCGCGGGCATATCGAACTCCGGGATGACCTCAATATGTCGCGCCCGGGCGTATTTAATGATATCGATATAATCGCTTCGGCTCAGGAAGCCGCTGCCGTTATTATTGCTGAAAGGGCCGGACCCCAGCTGCGGCAACAGGCAGCGCTGCTCGCTGAGATCGTGACAGCGACGCGCGCCGATTTCCGTCAATTCAGGCAGACCGGGGATTTCAATGCGCCAGCCCTCATCATCGCTGAGATGGAAATGGAATTTATTCAGTTTCCAGGCGGCCATCTGATCCAGCAGACGCACGATCGCCTGTTTGCTGTGAAAGTTGCGCGCCACGTCCAGAAAAGCGCCACGATAAGCAAAGCGTGGCGCGTCCCAGGCATCAAGCGTGGCGACAACCGGCTTGCCTCCGGCTGGCAGAAGAGAGATTACCGACATCAAACCGTAAAACAGCCCTGCCCGATCATAGCCGGTAACCGCGATTTCCTGCGGCGTAATGCGCAGACGATACGCCCCGCTTACCGCCCCGGCATTGGCGAACTGGGCAGCGTCGATACGCGTCGTCAGCGGCACGCCCCGCTTGCTGGCGTTGACGTTCATCAAGGCGAAGCGGTTGCGCACTGCCGCCGCCTGATCCGCAGGCAGCGCAGCAAGATCAAACGCGATCCCGCCGCTGAGGTCGAGATCGGCCTGATGAACCGTCAGGCTTAACGGCGTCGGCGTGATTTGCCCGCGCAGCGCGGCGGCGGGGAGCCGATGAATATCGCCATTTTTAACAAAGCGGCTGGCAGGCTGCATTAACAGGTTTTTATCGTCAGCGATGCGCTTCCAGTGGGGGCCGACTGGCGCAACGAACTGCGTCAGATCTTCGGTATCGGTACTGGCGATAATGCGCGGCTCAGCATTATCCGCCGTCACGTACCAGCGCGGCATGACGTCGGTAATAAACAGCTGCCAGTACTCATTGATAAGCGGAATATCCACCGATTCGCCCGCCGCCAGTCCGGTGAATTTCTCCGTCGGCTCCAGCTTCACCAGATCGCCCACCAAATGGGTCAGCTTAAACTTGTCGCTTTCCACTTTCAGCGTCGCATGGACATGGCTCATATAAATAGCCCAGCTGCGGCTTTTCAGCGCAGGGCCATTATTGGTCAGCGTGATCGTCGCCCGATTACAGGCGGCCCAGTCCGCCCCCAGCGCAGCGCAGTCGACGCCATGCTGGTTAGCCAGATTATCCGTGACCTGATAACGCACGTCGAACTGGCTTATCTGATCCACAACCCGCTGCGCCTGCATGCCGGACGAGCTGCATCCCGCCAGTGCGGCGATGATTAATGCTGACAACGTGAGACATTTCATTTTTTCCCCTTATGCTTCCCTGTCGCGTGGGCTTCCGAACAGCCTCAGGCGATTACCGATACAGCCGTTTGTTAAGGCGGCGTCTACCGCCCGCTCTGTTTAAAAAGGGTGAAGGGCGCGATAATCATAAACTTCACATCTTTTTCATCCTGGAAAATATTGCCGAACCCGCCGCCATAGCTGGCGATATCGCTGTGATTGTCGTAACGCGTGAAGTGCAGCTTAAACAGGGTGTCCTTTGCCCTGCCCTGCTGGATGGTGTAGAGCAGATCAAGATTCCAGGCGGATTCACGCAGCCGTTGGCCTTGATCCCATTGCGGACTGGTGCTGGGTTTCGCATCCCATCCCCAGGCATACGATGTGCCAATCGCCCAACCGGGCAGATTCCAACCCGCCAGGTCGTACGTGACGCCAGCAAACAGCGCTTTTTCACCGTTGGCGTTCCAGTCCGAACGCGCATCCCACCAGATATCAAGCCGCCCGTTAGAACTGGCCCAGGAAGGCGTCATCCGTTGCAGAAAAAAGCCCTGATTGCCTTCCGCCTTCACCCAGGTTCCTTCCAGGCGTAAATCAAAAGGCCCCAGACATACCCAAACGTCAGCGCCTGTAGCCAGGCCAGGCCGTCATAAACATCATTGCTGTTTGCCGCACCGCCGCTTTCGTGATCTTTTGCGCCATAAAACTGGTAGCTGGTGCGTAGAGCGCGATCGCCCAGCGGCATGCTCCAGGAGGCTTTGGCAAAGTACTGGTCCATATAATCCGCCGCCTGCCCCCATGACGCTTCCAGGATCAGTTGGTTTTTAAAATCGTAGCGGGCGCCGATCGCCTGCATCCAGGGGATGCCGGTTTTTCCATCGGCTTTACGAAACGTATAGAAATTACGATACCAGGGCGCTTTATAGCGATCGGTCCACATCCAGGAGATGTCCAGCCTCCCCGCATCGGTAAAATCGCTGCTTGCGCCGGCTTCTATCGCGCGATAGGTGCCAGGCAGAAAACTCCAGTGCGGCGCGAACAGCGTCTGTCCCTGCGGCTGAATATAGCCAGCCCGCAGCCAGTAATCATCAGCCTTCATTTTCAGCGCGGCTTTATACAGGCTGGCGCCGCTACGATCGCCTCCCCACTCTTCTTCCCAGCGATGTTTTGCCCGGCTGAAGCCAATTTCATTCGGCGTTGCCGGGCCGCTATTGCTCATTTCAATCGCGCCAAACAGCGCGAGATCCAGTCCAATAATATCGGCAGCGTAACCCGAATTAAAATCAAGGCTGCCGTTAACGGTGGCGTGATGTAAATTGGGCTGATATTGACCGTAATGTTCGCTCTCTTTATTCATCTCTTTACGGTCACGCTGTCGCTGCCAGTAATATACAGCGCCGTTTAATGAAGCATCATCGATAAAACCGCTGGCGTGAATCGAAGGCGTAATAATAAAGCTGGCAAGCGCGGTAAGCATGGATAGCGCCCAGCATAGCCCCTTACGCCCGCCTGTTAAGGTGCGCATAGGTTATTCCTCTTTGACGGAAAAATCGAAAACAATAAAAAAAGCGGGTAATCAAAGCGTACCCTGACAAATTCAAGGATATTTTTCGCAACGCGAATTATCAACAGGAACGAGTGACTGAGTTATTAAATTATGACCCGGAACACATAAAAAAGATAAATAATGGCGGGATAAACAGACAAAGACTCATCGCAATATAAATATGAGCTTCCTATTTATTTTATTAACCAGTAATAAAATAGTTATTACGTTAATTAAAATCTAAAGGATATTCAATTAACGCTTTTGCGGCATATAAAAATAATTAAATGCAGGACAAAACGCCTGTCCTGCAGGAATGAATTATCTGGCGTATACCGGCAGCAGATCGACGTAGCTGAGCAGCGACACCACAATGTTCAGCGCGGCGAACAGCAGCACCAGTACAAGGGGAAACAGGCCGCCTTTCAGTTTCCAGCCCTGCGCTTCAGGGAAACGCTGTCTGGCGCGGTACGCCAGCAGCGCCGGGGTAATCACCGCCCAGATGGTGGCTGCCAGCCCGGCATAGCCGATCGCCAACAGAAAACCGTTCGGCCAGATCAGCGCGGCGACAAGCGGCACGACAAAGGTGACCAGCGTGGTTTTCAGCCTGCCTGTCGCGCCGTTATTAAATTTCAGCAGATCGGCAAGATAGTCAAACAGCCCCAGCGTGACGCCAAGAAACGAGCTGGCGACAGCAAAGGTGGAGAAGATGGTCAGCAGCGCGCTAAGCGAGGCGTTTTGCAGCAGGCCGCCCAGCGCTTCCACCAGCGCATCGATATTACCGCCGCGCTGGGCAATGGCGATAAAATCTGCGCGCGGAATATTCCCCATGGTGCCGATAATCCATACCAGATAGATCGCCAGCGCGGCGACGGTACCCAGCAACAGGCAGCACGCCACCTTTTTGCCATCGCGCTGGTAATAGCCGATGAGGCCGGAAATATTACCGTGATAGCCAAACGAGGCAAGGCAAAAAGGCACCACCATCCAGAGATAGCGCAGATAGCGCGCCTCCTCGCCGCCGCTGGGGAACAGCAGCGCAGGCTTTACATGCCCCAACAGGCCGCCGAACAGCAGGAAGAAAGTGATTACCTTCGCGCCGAGAAAAATCAGCGTGACGCGACTGACGACGGCAGTGCCCAACCAGACAAACAGCGCCACCAGCAGCGTAAAGCCCAGCCCGGCGATTCGGGCCGACACCGGCATGCCCAGCGAGGCGAAGGTATGCTGCAAAATAGCGCCGCTTGCGGAGATATAGGCGTAGGTCAGAATGCCCAGCACGAAGGCGATTGAAGCGCCGTTAATCAGATTCCAGCGCCGCCCCAGCAGATCGCGCGTCAGGGTGTCGAAACCTGCGCCGGTGGGATAATGCAGGCTGGCTTCCAGAAACATCAGTCCGGAAAGCAGCATACAGAGCCAGGTGAGCAGCAACATTGCCGCCGACCAGCTAAACCAGGCGCCGGACATCACTACCGGCAGGGAAAACATGCCGGCGCCGACCACGGTGCCGGTAATAATCAGTGTGCCCCAAAGTACAGAAGGGAGTTTGCTGGCGGAAACCGCTGTTCCCATAACGCGTCCTTAGAATGATATCTGTTCATTTTATATTCAGCTGGCGTTCTGTCTGGCAGAACCACCGCTCAGGCAGACATTCTACCTCAGAGTGAACTCATGAACTAGTACATAACAAGGAACGATTTTGATGTGGCGCAGGCTAATGGCGGAATGGCATCGGCGGAAACCTGACGTTTACCAGCGGAACGGGAGCGCCCTTCTCGCCCGATGGGACGACAGGCGTAAAAAAGGCGGCTCGTTGAGCCGCCTTGCTGACAATTACGCGGTTTTACTCGCCGCTTTTCGCCCAGGTGTCGCGCAGGCCAACGGTTCGGTTGAACACCAGATGCTGCGGGCTGGAATAGACGCTGTCGGCGCAGAAATAACCTTCGCGCTCAAACTGGTAAGGCGAAGTCGCTTCCGCCTGCTTCAGGCCAGGCTCCACAAAGCCCTGTTTGATCACCAGCGATTCCGGGTTAATGGTGGCGAGGAAATCTTCCGCCGCGCCCGGATTCGGCACGCTGAACAGACGATCGTAAAGACGGAATTCGGCCGGCACCGCATGTTCTGCGGAAACCCAGTGGATCACGCCTTTTACTTTACGTCCGTCTGCCGGATCTTTGCTCAGCGTATCCACGTCGCAGGTGCAGAAGATGCAGGTAATGTTGCCTTCTTCATCTTTCGCCACGCGCTCGGCGCGAATAACGTAAGCGTTGCGCAGACGCACTTCTTTACCCAATACCAGACGTTTGTACTGCTTGTTGGCCTCTTCGCGGAAGTCGGCGCGATCGATCCAGATTTCACGGCTGAACGGCACTGTGCGCTGGCCCATTTCCGGCTTGTTGGGATGATTAGGCATCTCAATCATCTCTTCATGTCCGGCAGGCAGGTTTTCGATCACGATCTTCAGCGGATCGAGCACCGCCATCGCGCGCGGCGCGTTCTCGTTCAGGTCGTCGCGAATACAGGATTCCAGCGACGCCATTTCAACGATGTTGTCCTGCTTGGTGACGCCGATGCGACGGCAGAATTCACGGATCGAGGCGGCGGTATAGCCACGACGACGCAGACCGGAAACGGTCAGCATGCGCGGATCGTCCCAGCCTTCCACAATCTTCTCGGTCACCAGCAGGTTCAGCTTGCGCTTGGACATGATGGCGTATTCGAGATTAAGACGCGAAAACTCATACTGACGCGGATGTGTCGGAATGGTGATGTTGTCCAGCACCCAGTCATAAAGACGACGGTTATCCTGGAACTCCAGCGTACAGAGCGAATGGGTGATCCCCTCCAGCGCATCGGAGATGCAATGGGTGAAATCATACATCGGATAGATGCACCATTTGTTGCCGGTCTGATGATGTTCGGCGAATTTAACGCGGTACAGCACCGGGTCACGCATTACGATAAAGTTGGACGCCATATCGATTTTTGCGCGCAGGCAGGCCGCGCCTTCGGCGAATTCACCGTTGCGCATTTTTTCAAACAGCGCCAGGTTCTCTTCTACGCTGCGATCGCGGTAAGGGCTATTTTTACCCGGCGACGTCAGCGTGCCGCGATATTCGCGGATCTGCTCTGGCGACAGCTCGTCGACATAGGCCAGGCCTTTATTGATCAGCTCAATAGCGTACTGATAAAGCTGGTCGAAATAATTAGAGGAGTAACAGACCTCGCCGCTCCACTGGAAACCCAGCCACTGCACGTCACGCTTGATGGACTCAACGAACTCGATATCTTCTTTTGCTGGGTTGGTATCATCAAAGCGCAGGTTGCACTGCCCCTGATAATCCTGGGCGATGCCGAAGTTCAGGCAGATCGACTTGGCGTGACCAATATGCAGGTAGCCGTTCGGCTCCGGTGGAAAGCGGGTATGCACACTGCTGTGCTTGCCGCTCGCCAGATCTTCGTCGATGATCTGACGAATAAAGTTAGTTGGGCGGGCTTCAGCCTCACTCATCACTGTATCCTCAACACAAAATGTCTGGTTGGTTTAACCATGAAATAACGGATTATGATCCACAAAGCGCGCAAGGGAAACAACCGTTTGTTGGCGCCAGGGCAGAAAAAAGGCAGGAATCGCTTCCTGCCTTAGAGAGGTTTAATGCCAGGGGGGCGTTATTTGCGGATTTCGTACAGTTTGCTTTCGCCTGCAACCACCGTTCCCGTCGCCAGCGACGCCACGCCAGCGAAGTCGTCGATGTTGCTGACCACTACCGGACTGATCATTGAGCGGGCATTCGCGTTAAGGAAATCAAGATCCATTTCCAGCACCGGCTGACCGGCGCTAACGGTCGCGCCCTCTTCCGCCAGACGCTTAAAGCCCTTGCCCGCCAGCGCAACAGTATCCAGCCCCATATGCACCACAATCTCCACGCCGTCCGCCGTTTCCAGGCAGAACGCGTGATTGGTGTTGAAAATTTTCACCAGCGTGCCTGCGGTCGGCGCCACCACGATGTTGCCGGTAGGCTTGATTGCCAGACCGTCGCCCACCGCTTTGCTGGCAAACGCCTCGTCCGGTACCTGATCCAGCGCCACGATTTCGCCGCTCACCGGCGCCAGCAGCTTGGCGAAGGCGTGCTGCGCGGTCGTTGCTGGCGCAGCGACCGGCGCGCTTTTCACCGCATCAGCGACCGGCGCCGCCGCGCCTGAGGCTGCTACCGGGCCTTTCGCCAACACTTTTTTCATCGCAGAGGCGATCGATTCCGCCTGGGTGCCGACAATAATCTGCACGCTCTGTTTATTCAGACGGATTACGCCCGACGCGCCAAGACGTTTAGCCAGCCCCTCATTCAGCGTAGCGCTGTCTTTCACATTCAGGCGCAGACGGGTGATACAGGCATCGATGTGCGTCAGGTTATCGGAGCCGCCCACCGCGCTGATATAGCGACGCGCCAGCGATTCGGTTTCCGTTTCGCCACTTACGCCGCTCTCCACGTTCACATCGTAGCCATCGCTTTCATCGCCTGACACCGCCAACTCGCGGCCCGGTGTCATCAGGTTGAATTTTTTGATGGTGAAACGGAACACCAGATAGTAGATGACGAAGAACACCAGACCCTGCGGGATCAGCATATACCACTGCGTTGCCAGCGGGTTGCGCGATTGCAGCGCCATATCTACCAGACCGGCGCTGAAGCCGAAGCCGGAGATCCAGTGCATGTTGGCGGAGATAAAGACGGAGATGCCGGTCAGCACCGCATGGATGACATACAGCACCGGCGCCACGAACATAAAGGAGAATTCCAGCGGTTCGGTAATGCCGGTAAAGAAGGCCGCAAACGCCGCCGCGATCATAATGCCGCCGACTTTGGCGCGGTTTTCTGGACGGGCGCACTGGTAAATCGCCAGCGCCGCGCCAGGCAGACCGAACATCATAATCGGGAAGAAACCGGCCTGATACTGTCCGGTGACGCCGACAATCCCTTTGCCGCTGGCGATAGACTGCGCGCCGCCGAGGAAGTTCGGGATATCGTTAATGCCGGCCACGTCAAACCAGAATACTGAATTGAGCGCGTGATGCAGACCAACCGGAATCAGCAGACGGTTGAAGAAGGCATAGACGCCAGCGCCGACTGAACCCAGCTTCTGAATATGTTCGCCGAAGTTCACCAGCGCATCGAAGATCACCGGCCAGACGTACATCAGAATAAAGGAAACCAGAATCATCAGGAAGGAGACCAGAATGGGCACCAGCCTGCGTCCGCTAAAGAACGACAGCGCTTTCGGCAGCTCTACGTGACTGAAGCGGTTGTAAACCTCAGCGGAGAGGATACCGACCAGAATACCGACAAACTGGTTGTTGATTTTGCCGAAGGCGGCGGGCACCTGCTCCAGCGGCATATGCTGAATCATCGCCACTGCCGCTGGCGAGCAGAGCGTGGTGACGACCAGAAAACCGACGAAGCCGGAAAGCGCCGCGGCGCCATCTTTATCTTTCGACATACCGTAAGCGATGCCGACGGCAAACAGCGCCGCCATGTTTTCGATAATTGCGCCGCCCGACTTGATCAGCAGCGCCGCCAGCGCATTGCCCGCGCCCCAGCTGTCAGGATCGAGCCAGTAGCCGACGCCCATGAGTATCGCGGCGGCCGGCAGCGTAGCCACCGGCACCATCAGCGCCCGCCCTACTTTCTGCAAATAACTGAGAATATTCACTATTTCCCCCTGTGAGAATCAAAAAGGCGTCTGAGGTTGTTACTGTTATTATCACATTCCTCAGATCACCTGACGAAATTTGCTGCTTTAAGGTGCAGTGTAAAAATAATTTAATTCGCTACGCAAATTAAACGCGCTCTGTCTGTGACTTTTATCACCATAATCTTATTTGCGGTCGCCGTACCACTGGCTATCCTCCGCCACTTATTTTATGATCTGAAATATCAGGACGGCGCTCTCCTTTGCTGTCAGGGCAGCAAAGTCACCCTACGCTTAGGTTTGTTGGCACAACCGTCCACCACCGGTTTGAAAACTGCTTAAACGAGGTAAACTATGAGACTGATTCCTCTGGCGAACGCTTCCCAGGTAGGCAAATGGGCCGCACGCCACATTGTAAACCGCATCAACGCCTTTAAACCAACGGCAGAACGTCCTTTCGTTCTTGGCCTTCCTACCGGCGGCACGCCGCTCGAAGCCTACAAGCATCTTATCGAAATGCATAAAGCGGGCCAGGTTAGCTTTAAACATGTCGTCACCTTCAATATGGATGAATATGTCGGCCTGCCGAAAGAGCATCCGGAAAGCTACCACAGCTTTATGTATCGCAATTTTTTCGATCATGTTGATATTCCTCGCGAAAACATTAATCTTCTTAATGGAAATGCTGAGGACATTGACGCAGAATGTCGCCAGTATGAAGAGAAGATTCGCGCCTATGGAAAAATTCATCTCTTTATGGGCGGCGTCGGCAATGATGGACACATCGCCTTTAATGAACCGGCCTCTTCGCTGGCGTCCCGCACCCGTATTAAAACGCTGACGCACGACACGCGCGTGGCGAACTCGCGTTTCTTCGACGGCGATGTGAATCAGGTGCCGAAATATGCGTTGACGGTCGGCGTCGGCACGCTGCTGGATGCGGAGGAGGTGATGATTCTGGTGACCGGCCATGTTAAGGCGCAGGCGCTTCAGGCAGCGGTAGAAGGCAACGTTAACCATATGTGGACCATTAGCTGCCTGCAGCTGCACCCGAAAGCCGTTGTGGTTTGCGATGAGCCTTCCACCATGGAGCTGAAGGTCAAAACGGTTAAATATTTCCGCGAGATGGAAGCGGAAAATATGCAGGGTTTATAAACAGTGATTTGACAACCTGTCCGGCCAGCGTGCCGGGCAGATGCCGCTTTAGTCGGGAGAATATTATGTACGCTTTAGTGAATGGCCGCCTGTTTACCGGTCATGAAATTCTGGATGATCATGCCGTTGTGATTAAAGACGGCCTGATTGAGCGCGTCTGCCCTACCAGCGAACTGCCCGCGGAATGCGAACAGCGCGACGTGAGCGGCGCGCTGGTCTCTCCCGGTTTCATCGACGTTCAGTTAAACGGCTGCGGCGGCGTCCAGTTTAATGACAGTCTCGACGCGCTGAGCCTTGAAACGCTCGCCATCATGCAGAAAGCCAATGAGAAATCGGGCTGCACCAGCTTCCTGCCCACCCTTATCACCAGTTCCGATGAGCTGATGATCCGCGCGGTGGAAGTGATGCGCAGCTGGCTGACGCATCATCAGCATCAGGCGCTGGGCCTGCATCTGGAAGGTCCCTGGCTTAACGTCGCGAAAAAAGGCACGCACCACGCGGAGCTGATTCGCAAGCCTGAGCCCGCGCTGGTGAAATTCCTGTGCGATAACGCGGATGTGATTACGAAAGTGACGCTGGCGCCGGAAATGGCCGGTACGGAAGTGATCCGCCAGCTGCGCGACGCCGGCATTATCGTTTCCGCCGGTCACTCTCACGCTACCTATGCTGAGGCACGCAGCGGTTTCGCCGCTGGCGTCAGCTTTGCGACCCACCTATATAATGCGATGCCGACGCTGACCGGACGCGAACCGGGGCTGCTCGGCGCCCTGCTTGATACGCCGGAAGTCTACTGCGGCATTATCGCCGACGGTCTGCATGTGCATTACGCCAACGTACGCAACGCCAAACGCATTAAAGGCGATAAGCTGGTGTTGGTGACCGACGCGACCGCGCCAGCTGGTGCGAACATTGATCGGTTCATTTTTGCTGGCAAAACAATATACTATCGGGACGGGCTGTGCGTTGACGAAAACGGAACGCTGAGCGGATCGGCGCTGACTATGATTGAAGCGGTGCGTAACTGCGTTGAACATGTCGGCATTTCTCTGGATGAAACCTTGAGAATGGCGACGCTCTATCCAGCCCGCGCGATGGGCGTAGATAAGCAGTTAGGATCGATTGAAGCTGGAAAAGTAGCGAACCTGACGCTGTTTACGCGCGATTTTCACATTATCAAGACTATCGTTAACGGTAACGACGTCTTCAGCGAGTAATCATTGATGACCACTGGCGGCCAGGCACAAATAGGAAATGTCGACCTCGTAAAACAGTTAAACAGTGCAGCGGTCTACCGCCTGATTGACCAGCAGGGGCCGATATCCCGTATCCAGATTGCGGAACAGAGCCAGCTTGCGCCCGCCAGCGTCACAAAAATTACCCGCCAGCTGATTGAACGCGGCCTGATTAAAGAGGTGGATCAGCAGGCGTCCACCGGCGGCCGCCGCGCAATTTCCATCATTACCGAAACCCGCGGCTTTCACACCATCGGTGTCCGTCTTGGCCGCAATGACGCCACGGTGACGCTGTATGATCTAAGCGGCAAAGCGTTGGCGGAAGAGCACTACCCGCTGCCGCAGCGGACGCAGGAAACGCTGGAGCAGGCACTGTTCAACGCTATTGCCGATTTTTGCGCGGCCCACCAGCGTAAGATGCGCGAGCTGATCGCCATCGCTGTTATCCTGCCCGGTCTGGTCGATCCTGATAACGGCATCATCCGCTATATGCCGCATATTACGGTCAATAACTGGCCGCTGGTCGCCAACCTGCGTCAGCGGTTCAACGTGACCAGCTTTGTCGGCCACGATATCCGCAGCCTGGCGCTGGCGGAACACTATTTTGGTGCAAGCCGCGACTGTGCGGACTCTATTCTGGTGCGTTTACATCGCGGCACGGGCGCGGGCATTATCGCTAACGGCCAAATCTTCCTGGGCAGCAACGGTAACGTTGGCGAAATAGGCCACATCCAGGTCGATCCGTTAGGCGAACGCTGCCACTGCGGCAATTTTGGCTGCCTGGAAACCATTGCCGCCAACAGCGCGATTGAAAATCGGGTGCGCCATCTGCTTCAGCAGGGTTATTCCAGCACGCTTACGCTGGATGACTGTTCGATTCAGGCCATCAGCAAAGCGGCGAATCGGGGCGATGCGCTGGCGACAGAAGTCATTGAGCATGCCGGCCGCTATCTCGGTAAAGCGATCGCCATCGCCATCAACCTGTTTAACCCGCAAAAAATTGTGTTGGCTGGCGAGATCACCGAAGCGGAAAAAGTACTGTTCCCCGCTATTGAAAGCTGTATTAACACGCAGACGCTGAAGGCGTTTCACAAAAACTTGCCGGTGGTGCGTTCAGCGCTGAATCATCGTTCAGCGATCGGCGCTTTTGCGCTGGCGAAGCGAGCGATGCTGAACGGCACCTTACTGCAACGTCTGCTTGAAGAGTGACAGCGCAAACCAGCCCTGAGCGGCTGGTTTTTTTTCGCCTGCGCCCCATTCTGGTCGTTTTTTAAGCTCACCCCGCTGTTTTTTGCCGATCCAATAATTTTTACCGCTTTTTATTAGATGATATTCAACATTCCACCTTGAGCAACAACCTTTTTATCAGGAAAAAAGGAAAACGCTTGCATTGTATGCAGCAAATAGCGCATTTTCTTATTCATCACGCAACGACAGGCGTTGCTTATCCAATATTATGCAATGACAACATCGCCGTTAAGGTGAGATCAGGAGTAGGTTATGTGTTCAATCTTTGGTGTACTCGATCTGAAAAGCGACCCTTCAGAGCTGCGTAAGAAAGCGCTGGAGCTGTCACGTTTAATGCGTCATCGCGGCCCGGACTGGTCTGGCGTCTATGCCGATGACCACGCCATTCTGGCGCATGAGCGTCTTTCTATCGTCGACGTCAACAACGGCGCGCAGCCTCTTTACAACGCCGCACATACCCATGTTCTGGCCGTTAACGGTGAGATCTACAACCACCAGGCGCTACGCGCAGAGCTGAGCGACCGCTATGAATTCCAGACCGGCTCCGACTGCGAAGTGATCCTCGCGCTGTATCAGGAAAAAGGTGTCGACTTCCTTGACGACCTGCAGGGAATGTTCGCCTTCATTCTGTATGACAGTGAAAAGAAAAGCTGGCTTATCGGCCGCGACCATATCGGCATCATCCCGCTCTATATGGGCTTTGATGAGCATGGCAACCAGTTCGTCGCCTCAGAAATGAAAGCGCTGGTGCCGGTCTGCCGCACTATCAAAGAATTCCCGCCGGGAAGCTACCTCTCCAGCACCGACGGCGAAATTCGTCGCTACTACCAGCGCGACTGGATGGAGTATGACAATGTCGCGGATAAGGTGACTGACGCCGCCGCGCTGAAAAACGCGCTGGAAGAGTCGGTAAAAAGCCATCTGATGTCCGACGTGCCGTATGGCGTGCTGCTCTCCGGCGGTCTTGATTCCTCCATTATCTCTGCGGTGACCAAACGTTTTGCGGCGAAGCGCGTGGAAGATCAGGATCAGAGCGACGCCTGGTGGCCGCAGCTGCACTCATTCGCCATCGGTCTGGAAGGATCGCCCGATCTAAAAGCGGCGAAATCCGTCGCCGATCATCTCGGCACGGTGCATCACGAAATTCATTTCACCGTGCAGGAAGGGCTGGATGCGATCCGCGATGTGATCTATCACATCGAAACCTATGACGTGACGACGATTCGCGCCTCCACGCCGATGTACCTGATGTCGCGCAAGATCAAGGCGATGGGCATTAAGATGGTGCTTTCCGGCGAAGGCGCCGACGAAGTGTTCGGCGGCTATCTCTACTTCCATAAGGCGCCGAACGCCAAAGAGTTTCACGAAGAGAACGTGCGTAAGCTGTTGGCGCTGCATATGTATGACTGCGCGCGCGCCAACAAAGCGATGTCCGCCTGGGGCGTGGAAGCGCGCGTGCCCTTCCTGGACAAGAAATTCCTTGATGTGGCGATGAGCATCAACCCGCAGGATAAGATGTGCGGCAGCAACGGCAAGATGGAAAAACATATCTTGCGCGAATGCTTCTCCTCTTATCTGCCGGAAAGCGTGGCGTGGCGCCAAAAAGAGCAGTTCTCCGACGGCGTTGGCTACAGCTGGATCGATACGCTGAAAGAAGTGGCGGCGCAGCAGGTCACCGATCAGCAGTTGCAAACCGCGCACTATCGTTTCCCGTACAACACGCCGGCGTCGAAAGAAGCCTATCTCTATCGCGTGATTTTCGAAGAGCTGTTCCCGCTGCCGAGCGCGGCGGAATGTGTGCCGGGCGGTCCGTCCGTGGCCTGCTCTTCCGCCAAAGCGATTGAGTGGGATGAAGCGTTCAAAAAAATGGACGATCCGTCAGGCCGCGCGGTAGGCGTTCACCAGTCCGCCTATAAATGATTTACGCTTAAGCTGTTGTAAAAGCGGGCCTCTGCGGCCCGTTTTTTATTGCCTCTGCTGAAGTTGCGATCAAGAATTGATGTTTTTATCGTCATGCTGGTTACAAGCCAGTCAAACGACGCGTGAAAGGTATAAATCGGCAAAAAACTTGTTGACGCTGTTGAGCGCAATACGCATAATGCGCCCCGCAACGCCGATGAAGGTAACGCGAAAAAAGATGGCTACGTAGCTCAGCTGGTTAGAGCACAGCACTCATAATGCTGGGGTCACAGGTTCGATTCCCGTCGTAGCCACCATCTTTTTTGCGGGAGTGGCGAAATTGGTAGACGCACCAGATTTAGGTTCTGGCGCCGCAAGGTGTGCGAGTTCAAGTCTCGCCTCCCGCACCATTTCAGTCATCGGCAACGGATGGGGTATCGCCAAGCGGTAAGGCACCGGTTTTTGATACCGGCATTCCCTGGTTCGAATCCAGGTACCCCAGCCATAAATTCTGGTGTAACACAGATACGTGTTCGGATATTGGGATATCGCCAAGCGGTAAGGCACCGGTTTTTGATACCGGCATTCCCTGGTTCGAATCCAGGTATCCCAGCCACACCAGAAAGCAGTAAATCTGGCTACGTAGCTCAGCTGGTTAGAGCACATCACTCATAATGATGGGGTCACAGGTTCAAATCCCGTCGTAGCCACCATATTATTGGGGTATCGCCAAGCGGTAAGGCACCGGATTCTGATTCCGGCATTCCGAGGTTCGAATCCTCGTACCCCAGCCAATTACAAACTGTTTATCCCAATTTATTGGGGTGTCGCCAAGCGGTAAGGCACCGGATTCTGATTCCGGCATTCCGGGGTTCGAATCCCTGCACCCCAGCCAAACAGTGTGAAAAAGCCCGCTTCTGCGGGCTTTTTTGCGTCTGCGCACTGTGAAAAATCAACGGGCAGATCGCCTGCCCGTCATGCTTTTTATAATCCCAACGCGTAACGCAGCGCCTGACGCTTCAGCAGGCCGCCGCGCTCGGCCGCCATCAGCCCGATATTGCGCAGCAGGCGCAGCGGCGGCAGACGATTGCTGAAGGCGAAATAAAAAAGATCCATTCCGCTCTGCATCAGCAGATTATCTTTCTGCCGCTGGCGCTGATAGCGTTGCAGCACGCGCTCGGAGGCCCACTCCTCGGCCCGATCGCGCGCCTCGGTTAACACATCGATCAGCGCGTCGACATCGCGATAGCCGAGATTAACGCCCTGCCCCGCCAGCGGATTAATGGTGTGCGCCGCGTCGCCGACCAGCGCCAGCCCTGGCAGAACATAGTGGTTGGCGTGGCGACGCACCAGCGGGAACGAGGCGGCCTGCTGAACACGAAAGCGGCCCAGCCGCGCCGGGAAACAGCGCGCCACCTCTTTTTGCAGCTGCTCCGGCGGCAGCGACTGCAGCTGGCGGATGCGCGCCGGATGATCGTACCAGACCAACGACGCCCAGCGGCCATAGAGCGGCAACAGCGCGTGCGGGCCGTCCGGCGTAAAGTGCTGCCAGGTGGTGTCGCCCGCGTCATGATCCAGCTCAACGCTTATCAACATGCAGGACTGGCTGTAGTTCCAACCCTGAATGCCGATGCCGGTCAGCTGACGCACCTGCGAATTTGCGCCGTCGGCGCCAATGACCAGACGAGCCGTCAGCTGTTGCCCATCGGCTAATCCCAGCCGCCAGCCGCCGCTATGCTGTTCAAGCGTTTGCAGTTTCGCCGGCGCGAACAGCGTGACCGGCTGTTCCTGCAACCGCTGCCACAGCGCCAGCTGCAGCACGCTGTTCTCCACCATATAACCCAGCTCCGGCAATCCCAGGCTCGCGGCGTCGAACTGCACGCGCGCCGTCTGCCACTCCCAGGTTTCCAGCTTGCGGTAGGGCGCGCAGCGCATCTGCTCCACGCGTTGCCATACATCCAGCGACTTCAACAACGCCACCGAGGCGCAGCCGATAGCGGAAATGCGAATGTCGGGCGGCGCTTCCGCATTGAATTCAGGCGGCGTTTCGCGCTCCAGCACCGCTACCTGAAACCCCTGCTGCGTCAGCCCGCTGGCTAACGCCGCGCCCACCATGCCGCCGCCCACGACGACGATATCGAAATGCGTTTGGTGCATAAATGTATCCTTCTGTGCCCTGCCGTCTCGCTGCGGCAGGTCAGCGAACCTGTCAGATAAAGTGTACCGGAAATCGCGCGAAAAACAGAAAAGCCTCGAGACTGGTCACAACAGCAGCAAAGCATTACAATACGCGCCCTGCAATCCTTCCTGCACTGATAAATGGCAAGTTAGATGAGTAAAAAACTGCATATCAAAACCTGGGGCTGTCAGATGAACGAATACGATTCATCTAAAATGGCCGACCTGCTGGATAGTACGCACGGCTATACCCTCACGGACGTAGCGGAAGAGGCTGATATTCTGCTGCTTAACACCTGTTCCATCCGCGAAAAAGCGCAGGAGAAGGTGTTCCATCAGCTGGGCCGCTGGAAGACGCTGAAAGAGCGCAACCCGGAATTAATTATCGGCGTGGGCGGCTGCGTCGCCTCGCAGGAAGGTGACCATATACGTCAGCGCGCCAGCTATGTCGATATCGTTTTCGGTCCGCAAACCCTGCATCGCCTGCCGGAGATGATCAACTCCGTACGCGGCACGAAAAGCCCGGTGGTGGACATCAGTTTCCCGGAGATCGAAAAATTCGACCGTCTGCCGGAGCCGCGCGCCGAAGGCCCGACGGCGTTTGTTTCCATCATGGAAGGCTGCAACAAATACTGCACCTTCTGCGTGGTGCCCTATACCCGCGGCGAAGAAGTCAGCCGTCCCTGCGACGACATTCTGCTGGAGATCGCGCAGCTGGCGGCGCAGGGCGTGCGTGAAGTCAATCTGCTGGGACAGAACGTCAACGCTTACCGCGGTGCGACCTATGACGGCGGCATCTGCACCTTCGCAGAGCTGCTGCGTCTGGTCGCCGCGATCGACGGCATCGATCGCATTCGCTTTACCACCAGCCATCCGATCGAATTCACCGATGACATTATCGAAGTTTATCGCGATACGCCGGAGCTGGTGAGCTTCCTGCATCTGCCGGTGCAGAGCGGCGCCGACCGCATTCTGACGCTGATGAAGCGCGCCCACACCGCGCTGGAATACAAGGCGATTATTCGCAAGCTGAAAGAGGCGCGCCCGAATATTCAGATTAGCTCCGATTTCATCATCGGCTTCCCTGGGGAAACGCAGGAAGACTTTGAAAAAACTATGAAGCTGATCGCCGACGTTAACTTCGATATGAGCTTTAGCTTTATCTACTCCGCGCGTCCGGGCACCCCGGCGGCCGACCTGCCGGACGACGTCAGCGAAGAGGAGAAAAAGCAGCGCCTTTATATCCTGCAGGATCGCATCAACCAGCAGGCGATGGCGTGGAGCCGCCGCATGCTTGGCACCGTGCAGCGCATCCTGGTGGAAGGCCCGTCGCGTAAGAACGTGATGGAGCTCTCTGGCCGTACCGAAAACAACCGCGTGGTGAACTTTGAAGGCACCCCGGAGATGATCGGCAAATTCGTCGATGTGGAAATTGTCGACGTTTACACCAACTCGCTGCGCGGCGTGGTGGTGCGTACCGAAGATCAGATGGGTCTGCGCGTAGTGGAAAGCCCTGAATCGGTCATCGCGCGCACGCGCAAAGAGAACGAAATCGGCGTAGGCGTCTGGCAGCCCTGATGCGACTGCGACCTGCGGCGGGCGCCCTTGCCCGCCGCACTATTTCATTTCATTACGCTTGCTTTCTGAAAGCCGCGCCCAAATATCCGCTTTATGGCTTGCGCCTTTCTGTCATGACATAAATACTTCAGCTATGGCTAGCCTGCCTGTCAGGCGTAAGTACCCTGTTATTTCTCAACCTGGCCCTGAGCGACCCAAAGGATTAGTTTGAATATCGAAACTCGTGAAATAGTGTTAGAACCTGCGGATAACCAGCGCCTGCAAAGCCTGTGCGGCCCGTTTGACGATAACGTGAAACAGCTTGAGCGCCGGTTAGGCATTGAAATCAGCCGCCGCGATAACAGCTTTAAGCTGGTCGGACGCGCCATCTGCGTCAACGCCGCCGTGGATATCCTGCGTAATCTCTATGTCGATACCGCGCCGGTGCGCGGCGTGATCCCGGACATTGAGCCGGAGCAGATTCATCTGGCGATCAAAGAGAGCCGCGTGCTGGAGCAGACGGCGGAAAGCGTGCCGGAATATGGCAAAGCGGTGAACATCAAGACAAAGCGCGGCGTCATCAAGCCGCGTACGCCGAATCAGGCGCAGTATATCGCCCATATTCTCGACCATGACATTACCTTCGGCGTCGGTCCGGCCGGTACCGGTAAAACCTACCTGGCGGTCGCGGCGGCGGTGGATGCGCTGGAGCGTCAGGAGATACGCCGTATCCTGCTGACGCGTCCGGCGGTCGAAGCGGGTGAAAAGCTGGGCTTCCTGCCGGGCGATTTAAGCCAGAAGGTTGACCCTTACCTGCGCCCGCTGTATGACGCGCTGTTTGAGATGCTGGGCTTTGAGCGCGTCGAGAAACTGATGGAGCGCAACGTCATTGAAGTGGCGCCGTTGGCCTATATGCGCGGCCGCACTCTGAACGACGCCTTTATTATTCTCGATGAGAGTCAGAACACCACCATCGAACAGATGAAGATGTTCCTGACGCGCATCGGCTTTAACTCGAAAGCGGTCATTACCGGCGACATCACCCAAATCGACCTGCCGCGCAACGCCAAATCGGGCCTGCGCCACGCGATCGAAGTGCTGTCGGACGTCGAAGAGATCAGCTTTAACTTCTTCCATAGCGAAGATGTGGTGCGCCATCCGGTGGTCGCCCGCATCGTTACCGCCTATGAGGCGTGGGAAGAAGCGGACCAAAAACGCCGCGATAAGCAGGCGGAAGAACGCAAGCGCGAAGCGCTGGCGATGCAGGCGGCACAGGAACAGAAATGAGTCAGGTTATTCTCGATTTACAGCTTGCCTGCGAGCAGGCTGAAGGGCTTCCCGACGAAGCGGATTTTCGCCGCTGGCTGGAGGCGGTGCTGCCACAGTTTCAGCCGGAAAGCGAAGTCACTATCCGCATTGTCGACGAAGCGGAAAGCAATGAGCTTAACCTTACCTATCGCGGGAAAGATAAGCCCACCAACGTGCTTTCTTTCCCGTTTGAAGCGCCGGCCGGCATAGAATTGCCGCTGCTGGGCGATCTGATCATTTGCCGCCAGGTTGTTGAACAGGAAGCGCAGGAGCAGGAGAAGGCGCTGGGGGCGCACTGGGCGCACATGGTTATTCATGGCAGCCTGCATTTGCTTGGCTACGACCATATTGAAGATGATGAAGCCGAAGAGATGGAATCGCTGGAGACTGAGATAATGCTTGCTCTTGGTTATCCCGATCCGTACATTTCGGAGAAAGAGGCGCCGTAACAGGCAGCCTGTTGTCAGACCCTGCCGGCGAAGCGCTGGCAGGCCGATTCTTATAAAGAGAGACCCATAACAGAACGCCATGAGCGACGACCATTCACAAAACAGCGACAGTCCCAGTAGCAAAAAGGGATTTTTCTCCCTCATTCTCAACCAGCTTTTTCACGACGAACCAAAGAACCGTGAAGAGTTGCTGGAACTTATTCGTGATTCCGAACAGAACGAGCTGATCGATCAGGATACGCGTGACATGCTGGAAGGCGTCATGGATATCGCCGAGCAGCGCGTGCGAGATATCATGATCCCCCGCTCCCAGATGATTACCCTGAAGCGTAATCAGAGTCTGGAAGAGTGCCTGCAAGTTATCGTCGAATCCGCCCACTCCCGTTTCCCGGTGATCAGCGAAGATAAAGATCACGTGGAAGGCATTCTGATGGCGAAAGATCTGCTGCCCTTTATGAGCAGCGGCTCCGAACCTTTCAGCATGGAAAAGGTGCTGCGTCCGGCGGTCGTGGTGCCGGAAAGCAAACGCGTCGACCGCATGCTGAAAGAGTTCCGCTCGCAGCGCTATCATATGGCGATTGTGATTGATGAGTTCGGCGGCGTATCGGGTCTGGTGACCATCGAGGATATCCTTGAACTGATCGTCGGCGAAATCGAAGATGAGTATGACGACGAAGAAGATCGCGATATTCGTCAGCTGAGCCGCCATACCTTTACCGTGCGCGCCCTGACGCCGATTGAGGACTTTAACGAGGTCTTCGAGACGCATTTCAGCGATGAAGAGGTGGATACCATCGGCGGTCTGGTGATGCAGGGCTTCGGTCATCTGCCGGCGCGCGGCGAAAGCATTGAGATTGAGGGCTATCAGTTTAAAGTCGCGATGTCAGACAGTCGTCGTATCATCCAGGTTCATGTCAGAATACCGGAAAATGCGCCGCTGCCTACGCTGGATGAATAATGCATTAATGGCTATCGCCTCCATTCTGGATAAATAACATATTTATGGCTATCGCCTCTGTTTATGCCCGTCAGCAGGTTCGCCTGCTGCTGGCTTTGTTTGCTGGCGCCGCCGGCACCCTTGCTTTTTCCCCCTATGATTTCTGGCCTGCCGCCCTAATCTCTCTTATTGGGCTACAGGCGTTAACATTGCAGCGCACCACGCCGCAGGCTGCCGCCATTGGCTTCGCCTGGGGTTTCGGGTTGTTCGGCAGCGGCATTAACTGGGTTTACGTCAGCATCGCCACTTTCGGCGGCATGCCCGGCCCGGTTAACGTGCTGCTGGTAATTCTGCTGGCCGCTTATCTGGCGCTCTACCCGCTGTTGTTTGCGGCGGTGCTCAATCGCCTCGCGCCGCGCGCCACGCTGCTAAGGCTGACACTGCTGGCGCCGGTCGCCTGGCAGGTGAGCGAATTCCTGCGCGGCTGGATTCTGACCGGCTTTCCCTGGTTGCAGTTCGGCTACAGCCAGATCGACGGCCCGCTGAAAGGCCTGGCGCCGCTGGCTGGCGTGGAGTCGGTCACGTTCGTGCTGATGATTATCGCCGGGCTGGCAACCTGCGCGCTGGCGCAGCGTCGTCTGTGGCCGGCGCTGGCGGCGCTGGCGCTGCTGCTGCTGCCCTGGCCGCTGCGCTATATCAACTGGTATCAGCCGCAGCCGACGCGCGCGGTGGATGTCGCGCTGGTGCAGGGCAATATCCCCCAATCGCTGAAATGGGACCCAGAGCAGCTGCGCAATACGCTGCGCATCTACAGCGACAGCAGCCGCCCTTTTATTGGCAAAGCGCCGTTAATTATCTGGCCTGAGTCGGCGATATCCGATTTGGAAGTCAACCAGCAGCCGTTTTTACACGGGCTGGATAGCGCGATGCGAGGCGGCGACAGCACGCTGATTACCGGTATTGTCGATTCCCGGCTGGAGAGCAATCGCTATTACGATTACAACTCGGTTATCGTGCTGGGCGGCAACAAACCTTATGACTATTACGGCGGCAACCGTTATCAGAAGAATCATCTGGTGCCTTTCGGCGAATTTGTGCCGCTGGAGGCGTTGCTGCGACCGCTGGCGCCCTTCTTCGATCTGCCGATGTCCTCTTTCAGTCGCGGCGACTATATTCAACCGCAGCTGAAGGCGGCGGGCTATAACCTGACGACGGCGATCTGCTATGAGATCGTGCTGGGACAGCAGGTGCGCGATAATTTCCGCCCCGATACCGATTTTCTGTTGACCGTCTCCAACGACGCCTGGTTCGGCCACTCTATCGGTCCCTGGCAGCATTTCCAGATGGCGCGCATGCGGGCGCTGGAGCTGGGCCGTCCGCTGCTGCGCAGTACCAATAATGGCGTTACCGCCGTAGTTGGCGCGGACGGTGCCGTACAGCAGATTATCCCGCAGTTTACGCGTCAGGTGCTGGAAGCACGCGTCGCGCCCACAACCGGCCTGACGCCGTATGCCCGCACCGGCAACCTTACCGTCTGGCTGCTGACCCTGTTCTTTACGCTGGCGTCGGTCGTTACAGCGCGTCGCCTGCGTCGCTAAGGTTCTGACTACAGGCGAAGCCAATGCGCTTCGCCTGTTCTCCTTCCCTCTTTTCTGCCTGTTTTCATCAAAACGACATCTTTGCCTCTTAACGTGGATGGCACAGCCTTTGCATTACCTGAGTAGCGAAACCGCATTTAACCGGGTTGAAGTCCGGCCGCAGCTGCTAATGCACTTATTAGGGTCAGTGCCTGCTCCGCTTTAGGGCGGCAGAAAAAAAATGCATTAATTTGGTGCGGCGAGCTTCGCAAAAAACAAACTTTTTTGTTTCATTACGTTAACATTCCGCTATGTTAAGAGCTATTCAGATCCTTTCTGGAAAGACACGACAAGAAAAGCGGCAGGCCATACACAACATTATCTCGGTCCCTGTATCAGGCGACCAAACGACAAAGGAGTTGGAACATGCAGATGCGTAAAGCGGCGCTGTCTCTTCTGTTGCTCAGTGCAGCGGCAGGCGCAGCCCAGGCAGAAGAACTCACCGGCACGCTGAAAAAAATCAATGATAACGGCGTTATCGTGGTCGGCCATCGCGAGTCTTCTGTTCCCTTTTCTTATTATGACAATCAGCAAAAAGTGGTCGGTTACTCGCAGGCCTACTCCAACGCCATTGTTGAAGCGATCAAGACAAAGCTGAACAAGCCCGATTTGCAGGTGAAAATGCTGCCCGTCACTTCGCAGAACCGTATTCCGCTGCTGCAAAACGGCACTTATGACTTCGAATGCGGCTCGACCACCAATAACCTGGAGCGTCAGAAACAGGCCGCGTTCTCAGACACCATTTTCGTTATCGGCACGCGCCTGCTGGTGAAAAAAGGCAGTCCAATTAAAGATTTCGCCGATCTGCAAGGCAAAACTGTCGTTGTGACTTCCGGCACCACTTCTGAAGTGCTGCTGCACAAGCTCAACGATGAGAAAAAAATGGAAATGCGCATTATCAGCGCGAAAGATCACGGCGACTCTTTCCGCACCCTGGAAACCGGCCGCGCCGTGGCCTTTATGATGGATGACGCTCTGCTGGCTGGCGAACGCGCTAAAGCGAAGAAGCCGGACAACTGGGAAATTGTCGGCACGCCGCAATCGAAAGAAGCCTACGGCTGTATGCTGCGTAAAGACGATCCGGCGTTTAAGACGCTGGTCGATGAAACCATCGCTAAAGCGCAGACCTCAGGCCAGGCGGAAAAATGGTTTGATACCTGGTTCAAGCAGCCTATTCCGCCGAAAAATCTCAATATGAACTTTGCGCTTTCCGAAGATATGAAAGCGCTGTTCAAATCGCCGAATGATAAAGCTTTAAATTAATTACAACGAAAACAGGGGCGATTCGTCGCCCACTCGATTGCTGAAAACAGGCTCGGACAGACAGCGCCCGTCGGTCGTTCCCCGACAGGCGTTCCACAGAAGCCTCTCATCAATCTTCAGGGTAGCTTAGCTACCCTTTTTTACCGGAGTTAGTTATGGGTATTAACTGGAACTGGGGCATCTTTTTCGAACAGGCCCCGTTCGGCAACACCACCTACCTCGGCTGGCTGTGGTCAGGTTTGCAAACCACGCTCGCCGTCTCAGTCTGCGCCTGGATTATCGCCTTCTTTGTCGGCTCTTTTTTCGGCATTTTGCGTACCACGCCCAACCGTCTGTTTTCCGCCATCGGCACCTGTTATGTCGAGTTGTTCCGCAATATTCCTCTGATTGTGCAGTTCTTTTTCTGGTATCTGGTGGCGCCGGAGCTGGTGGGCGAAGATCTGGGGATGTGGTTTAAATCGGAACTCGATCCTAATCTGCAGTTTTTCCTTTCATCCACCATCTGCCTCGGCCTGTTTACCGCCGCGCGCGTTTGCGAGCAGGTGCGCGCGGCGATTCAGTCGCTGCCGAGCGGGCAACGCAACGCAGGGCTGGCAATGGGGCTGACGCTGCCGCAAACCTATCGGTATGTGCTGCTGCCTAACGCCTATCGCGTCATCGTGCCGCCGATGACCTCGGAAATGCTGAACCTGGTGAAAAACTCCGCTATCGCCTCCACTATCGGGTTGGTCGATATGGCGGCGCAGGCAGGCAAGCTGCTGGACTATTCGGCGCATGCCTATGAATCTTTTACCGCAATTACCCTGGCCTATATCGCTATTAACCTGGTGATTATGCTGGTGATGAGCCTGGTAGAGCGTAAGGTGCGACTGCCAGGCAATACAGGGAGCAAATAATGTACGAGTTTGACTGGAGTTCCATCATTCCCAGCCTGCCCTATTTGCTTAACGGCCTGGTGATTACCCTTAAAATCACCGTAACGGCGGTGGTGTTCGGCATTATCTGGGGCACCCTGCTGGCGGTGATGCGCCTCTCAGCCTTTAAGCCGATCAGCTGGTTCGCCCGGCTGTACGTCAACCTGTTCCGATCCGTACCGCTGGTAATGGTGCTGCTGTGGTTCTATCTGGTGGTGCCGAGCTTTCTTCAGCAGGTGCTGGGGCTGTCGCCCAAAACCGACATTCGCCTGATATCGGCGATGGTCGCCTTCTCGCTGTTTGAGGCGGCCTACTACGCGGAAATCATCCGCGCGGGCATCCTGAGCGTGTCGCGCGGCCAGGGCAACGCCGGACTGGCGCTGGGCATGACCCCTTTTCAGACCATGCGGCTCATTATTCTGCCGCAGGCGTTTCGCGCTATGGTGCCGCTGCTGCTGACACAGGGCATCGTCCTGTTTCAGGATACCTCGCTGGTGTATGTCCTTAGCCTGGCCGACTTCTTCCGCACCGCTTCCTCTATCGGCGAACGTGACGGTACGCAGGTTGAGATGATCCTGTTCGCCGGTCTGGTCTATTTCGTTATCAGTATTAGTGCTTCAACGCTGGTCAGCTATCTAAAAAGAAAAAGGACGGTATAAATGATTACCCTGAAAAACGTTTCAAAGTGGTATGGTCACTTTCAGGTGCTGACCGATTGCTCAACTCAGGTAAATAAAGGCGAAGTCGTGGTGGTCTGCGGCCCTTCCGGCTCCGGCAAGTCAACGCTGATTAAAACCGTTAACGGTCTGGAGCCAATTCAGCAGGGCACGATTGAAGTCAACGGCATCCAGCTAAACAATAAGAAAACCAATATGGCGCAGCTGCGTTCTAAAGTGGGCATGGTTTTCCAGCATTTCGAACTGTTTCCTCATCTCAGCATTCTCGAAAACCTGACGTTGGCGCAGATAAAGGTGCTGAAGCGCAACAAAGACGCTGCGCGCGAAAAAGGGCTCAAGCTGCTGGATCGCGTCGGCCTGTCGGCGCACGCCAATAAATTCCCCGGCCAGCTTTCCGGCGGCCAGCAGCAGCGCGTGGCCATCGCGCGCGCGCTCTGTATGGACCCGGTGGCGATGCTGTTTGACGAACCCACCTCCGCGCTTGACCCGGAAATGATTAACGAAGTGCTGGATGTGATGGTCGAGCTGGCTCATGAAGGCATGACCATGATGGTGGTGACCCATGAAATGGGCTTTGCGCGCAAGGTGGCCAACCGGGTGATCTTTATGGACGAAGGAAAGATTATCGAAGATACGCAAAAAGAGTCCTTTTTCGCCAACCCACGGTCCGACCGCGCTAAAGATTTTCTGGCGAAGATTCTGCACTAAGATCACAGGCGGCCTGCGGCCGTCGCAGACCGCTAACAAACTTCAATAGATGTCACAGACCTGTGAGCGAAGCATCCCGCGCCATAAACGGCACGGGACAATCAGGCAGAGATGCCGTTTTTTGCATCTTTGCGAATCAGCCATGACGCCTGATATGGCACGTTGTCAATTACCTTCGGCGGCCTGAGGCCGCCTGCGTTCAGGGCGTAAACGGTTGACGTTGAAAATGGTCGTGCCCACACTCCGGGCAGAGCGTCAGCGTCTCCGGGGTATAGATAGCGCGGGTGAAATGGCATTTTTCACATACAAGGTTGCCCAACCCCACCACTTCGCCGCTCTGATAGACGCCGTGATGATTGAGATCCTGAAACACTTCGCGCCACTCAAGCTGACTTTTATCGGTGATATCGGCCAGCTCTTTCCACAGGCTTTCACGCACCACGCGCATAAACACGCTGTCGGTCAGATCGCTTTCATTTTCGTTATAGCTGCGGGCAAACTCTTCTAAATCGCGCCGCACCGCACGCGTGACGTCGTTAACTTCGCTGCGTGATAAATCGCCTTCCATCATCAGCTGCTGCCGGGCCTGTTCGACCATGCCGTCAATATCCCGCTCTCCCTGCAGCAAGCGCTCGCTCAGGGAAGAGACCAGCTGATGATAATGCTGCGCCACCTTATTCATATTTTCTCCTGTTATCCGCGGTGAACCTCCGTTTAATTCTAGCGCTTATCGCGGATTTGCTTCGCCCGCGCCGCGTTTCGCTGAAAATTTTGCAGGCGTTCTTCCAGCTTGCAGAGAAATGGACCGACGGCGGCCGTCAGGTGTTGTTGCGGCAAAGCCTTATCGGCTATGCTATGCGGATCTTAATCTACACAGTTCAGGCTTCGCGCTATTCATAAAGGACCACAGGCTGCCATGCAAGAGCAATACCGCCCGGAAGAGATAGAATCCCGTGTCCAGCAACACTGGGATGACCAACAGACGTTCAAAGTGACCGAAGAAGAAGGCAAAGAGAAATATTACTGCCTCTCGATGCTGCCCTATCCTTCTGGCCGCCTACATATGGGCCATGTGCGCAACTACACCATTGGCGATGTGATCGCCCGCTACCAGCGCATGCTGGGCAAAAACGTGCTGCAGCCGATCGGCTGGGACGCGTTCGGTCTGCCTGCGGAAGGCGCGGCGGTTAAAAACAACACGGCGCCCGCGCCCTGGACCTATGCCAATATCGACTATATGAAGAACCAGCTGAAGCTGCTGGGTTTTGGTTACGACTGGAGTCGCGAACTGGCTACCTGTAAACCCGACTACTACCGCTGGGAACAGTGGTTCTTCACCAAACTGTATGAAAAAGGCCTGGTTTACAAAAAAACCTCGGCGGTGAACTGGTGCCCGAACGATCAGACCGTGCTGGCCAACGAACAGGTTATCGACGGCTGCTGCTGGCGCTGCGACACCAAAGTCGAGCGCAAAGAGATCCCGCAGTGGTTTATTAAGATTACTGATTACGCCGATGAGCTGCTGAACGATCTGGACAAGCTGGAAGACTGGCCGGAACAGGTCAAAACCATGCAGCGCAACTGGATCGGCCGCTCTGAAGGGGTAGAAATCACTTTTGACGTGGCGGAAAGCGAAGAGAAAGTCACCGTCTACACTACGCGTCCCGACACCTTTATGGGCGCCACCTATGTCGCCGTGGCGGCGGGTCATCCGCTGGCGACCCAGGCGTCAATGAATAATCCCGTGCTGGCCGACTTTATCGCTGAATGCCGCAACACCAAGGTGGCGGAAGCGGAAATGGCCACCATGGAGAAAAAAGGCATGCCGACCGGCCTGTTTGCCATCCACCCGCTGAGCGGCGATAAGGTGCCGGTATGGGTCGCGAACTTCGTGCTGATGGAATATGGCACCGGCGCGGTAATGGCGGTGCCGGCGCACGACCAACGCGACTGGGAGTTCGCCACTAAATACGATCTGCCGATCAAACCTGTCGTGCTGAACCTGGACGGCAGCGAGCCGGACGTCAGCGCCGCCGCAATGACTGAAAAAGGCGCGCTGTTCAACTCCGGCGAATTTAACGGTCTCGATCACGAAGCGGGCTTCAACGCCATCGCCAATAAGCTGGCGGAAAAAGGCGTCGGCGTGCGCAAGGTCAATTACCGTCTGCGCGACTGGGGCGTTTCCCGTCAGCGCTATTGGGGCGCGCCGATTCCGATGGTGACGCTGGAAGACGGCACCGTGATGCCGACGCCGGAAGATCAGCTGCCGGTGGTGCTGCCGGAAGATGTGGTCATGGACGGCATTACCAGCCCGATTAAAGCGGATCCTGAGTGGGCGAAAACCAGCGTCAACGGTCAGCCGGCGCTGCGTGAAACCGATACCTTCGATACCTTTATGGAATCGTCCTGGTACTACGCGCGCTATACCTGCCCAGATTACGATAAAGGCATGCTCGATCCGGCTGCGGCGAACTACTGGCTGCCGGTCGATCAGTATATCGGCGGCATTGAACACGCCATTATGCACCTGATGTACTTCCGCTTCTTCCACAAGCTGCTGCGCGACGCAGGCCTGGTTAACTCCGACGAGCCGGCGAAACGTCTGCTGTGTCAGGGCATGGTGCTGGCCGACGCTTTCTACTATGTCGGCGCCAACGGCGAGCGCAACTGGGTCTCTCCGGTAGATGTCACCGTCGAACGCGACGAGAAAGGCCGTATCGTGAAGGCTGTCGACGCCTCTGGCCGCGAAGTGATCTACGCAGGCATGAGCAAAATGTCGAAGTCCAAAAACAACGGCATCGACCCGCAGCTGATGGTAGAGCGTTACGGCGCCGATACGGTTCGTCTGTTTATGATGTTCGCTTCCCCGGCGGAAATGACGCTGGAGTGGCAGGAATCAGGCGTTGAAGGCGCCAACCGCTTCCTGAAGCGCGTCTGGAAGCTGGTTTACGACCACAGCCAGAAAGGCGCTGTCGCCGCGTTGGATCTGAACGGCCTTACCGACGATCAGAAAGCGCTGCGTCGCGATCTGCACAAAACCATTGCCAAGGTGTCCGATGATATTGGTCGTCGTCAGACCTTCAATACCGCCATCGCCGCCATTATGGAGCTGATGAACAAACTGGCGCGCGCGCCGCAGGAGAGCGAGCAGGATCGCGCGCTGCTGCAGGAAGCGCTGCTGGCCGTGGTGCGCATGCTCTACCCGTTCACCCCGCACGCCAGCTTTACGCTGTGGCAGGCGCTGGGCGGCGAAGGCGACGTCGACAACGCCCCCTGGCCGGTTGCGGATGAATCCGCTATGGTTGAAGACTCCGTGCTGGTAGTAGTACAGGTTAACGGCAAAGTGCGCGGTAAAATTACCGTGGCGGCGGATGCCACTCAGGAGCAGGTTCAGGCGCGTGCCGCGCAGGAACATCTGGTGGCAAAATACCTGGACGGCGTCACTATTCGTAAAGTGATTTACGTCCCGGGCAAACTGCTTAACCTGGTTGTGGGTTAAGTTCAGGAGGAACTGTGCGACATCCGATTTTTACCTTTTTACTCGGCCTGGCGGTGCTTGTCACCGCCGGGTGCGGCTTCCATCTGCGCAGCACCACTCAGGTTCCCCATGAGTTGCGCACGCTGGTATTGCAGAGCGGCGATCCCTATGGTCCGCTGGCGCGTACGGTGCGTCAGCAGCTGCGCCTGAACAATATCACTATCGTGGAGGCGGAGGACGCCGGTACGCGTACCGACCTGCCAACGCTGCGCCTTTCCAGCGAACGCCAGGGCCGCGACACCGCATCGGTGTTTCAGAACGGCGTAACGGCGGAATACTCTATGGTGATGTCGGTCAGCGCGCAGGTGGTGATTCCGCAAAAGGGTATCTACCCGATCAGCGCTACCGTTTATCGTTCCTTCTTCGATAACCCGCTGGCAGCGCTGGCGAAAGACGCCGAGCAGAACATCATTCGTGATGAAATGCGTCAACGTCTGGCCGAACAGCTGGTGCGTAAGCTGCTGACGGTGCATGCCGCTCAGCTGAACGATAAAACTACCCTGCCAGAGCCTGATGTGCTGGCGCCGGGTGAGGATTCACCGGAAGTCTCATCCTCTTCAGCCACCAGTCTGCAATGATCAGGATTTACCCTGAACAACTGCACGCGCAGCTCCGCGAGGGGCTGCGCGCCTGTTATCTGCTGATTGGCAACGAACCGCTGCTGCTGCAGGAAAGCCATGATGCGATTAAAGCCTGTGCGCAGCAGCAGGGTTTTACTGAACACTTCAACGTTGTGCTGGATAACAGTACCGACTGGGACGCCGTTTTCAGCAGCTGCCAGTCGATGAGCCTGTTCGCCAGTCGTCAAACGCTGACGCTGACGCTGCCGGAAAACGGCCCCAACGCAGCGATCGCCGCCCAGCTGGAAAAGCTGAGCACGCTGCTGCACAGCGATATGCTGCCGATTATCATCGGCGCCAGATTAACCAAAGCCCAGGAAAACAGCGCCTGGTTTAAAGCCTTTAGCGTTCAGGCGGTGCTGGTGCCCTGCGCCACGCCCGAACATGGCCAGCTCCCGCGCTGGGTCGCCGCGCGCGCTAAAGGGATGAAGCTCGACCTCGACGAGGCGGCCTGTCAGCTGTTGTGTTACTGCTACGAAGGCAATTTGCTGGCGCTGTCTCAGGCGCTGGAACGCCTCTCCCTGCTCTGGCCGGACGGCAAACTGACGCTGCCGCGCGTCGAGCAGGCAGTCAGCGATGCGGCGCACTTTACGCCGTTCCACTGGGTCGATGCGCTGCTGGCGGGCAAAAGCAAACGCGCTCTGCATATTTTGCGACAGCTCGCCGCGGAAGATAGCGAGCCGGTGATCCTGATCCGTACTCTGCAACGCGAACTGCTGCTGCTGCTGACCTTACAGCGTCAGCAGGATAAAGCGCCTCTGCGCGTGCTGTTCGATCAGCATCGCGTCTGGCAAAACCGTCGCGCGTTATTCAGCGACGCGCTGCAACGCCTGTCGCTGCTGCAGATTCGGCAGGCGATTCAGCTACTGACCCGCCTGGAAATCACATTAAAGCAGGATTATGGTCAGCGCCTCTGGCCGGAACTGGAAACCCTCTCGCTGTTGCTTTGTAATAAAGCGTTACCGGCGGAATTAGGCGAATTTTAATGGCTTCACTTCAGGCGCTGTTCGGCGGCACGTTCGACCCTATCCACTACGGCCATCTGCAAACGGTGGAGGCACTGGCGCGTCAGGTCGGCCTGCGTCAGGTGACGCTGCTGCCGAACAATGTGCCGCCTCATCGCCCACAGCCAGAAGCCAGCGCGGCGCAACGCGTGGCAATGGTGGAGCTGGCGATCGCCGATCGTCCGCTGTTCAATCTTGATACGCGCGAGCTGGCGCGGCAAACGCCTTCATGGACGGTGGAAACGCTGGAACAGCTGCGCGCGGAACGCGGCGCGGCGCAGCCGCTGGCCTTTATCATCGGCCAGGACTCTTTGCTCAGCCTGCATAAATGGCATCGCTGGGAGTCGCTGCTTGATCTTTGTCATCTGCTGGTCTGTCAGCGTCCCGGCTATGCCAGCGAAATGCCGACGCCAGAGCTACAGCGCTGGCTGACGCAGCATCAAACCCACGATGCCGACGCGCTGCATCGGCAGCCTGCTGGCCTGATCTGGCTGGCGGATACGCCGCTGGTGCCGGTATCGGCCACCGACATTCGCCAGCGCCGTCATCAGGGCATCTCCTGCGATGACTTGCTGCCCGCCGCAGTAATCGACTATATCAATCATCAGGGCTTATATCGCCCTTGTTAAGCGCATGGTATACTGCGCCGCTAAATTTTCAGGCGCCCCGTTTCGGCGCGCCTGGCAGTCAACAGAAACAGTTACCCAAGGGGGAACCTTTTGCAAGGTAAAGCACTCCAAGACTTCGTTATTGATAAGATTGATGATCTTAAAGGTCAGGATATCGTTTCTCTCGACGTGCAGGGTAAATCCAGCATCACCGATTGCATGATTATCTGTACCGGCACCTCTTCTCGCCATGTGATGTCGATCGCCGACCATGTGGTTGAAGAATCGCGCGCCGCCGGCCTGATTCCATTGGGCACGGAAGGCAGAAACGCCGCTGACTGGGTAGTGGTCGATCTCGGTGAGGTTATTGTTCACGTCATGCAGGAAGAGAGTCGTCATCTGTATGAGCTGGAAAAGCTCTGGAGCTAAGCAGTGAAGTTGCAGCTTGTCGCCGTAGGCACCAAAATGCCGGACTGGGTTCAAACCGGCTTTATGGAATACCTGCGCCGCTTTCCGAAAGATATGCCGCTGGAGCTGACCGAAGTCACAGCGGGTAAACGCGGTAAAAACGCGGATATCAAGCGTATTCTCGAAAAAGAAGGCGAAGCGATGCTGGCGGCGGTTGGCAAAGGCAACCGGATTGTCACGCTGGATATACCAGGGCAACCCTGGGAAACCCCGCAGCTGGCGCAACAGCTGGAACGCTGGAAACAGGATGGCCGCGACGTCAGCCTGCTGATCGGCGGCCCTGAAGGGCTGGCGCCCGCCTGCAAAGCCGCTGCAGAACAAAGCTGGTCTCTTTCCGCGCTGACGCTGCCTCATCCGCTGGTACGCGTGTTGGTTGCAGAAAGCCTGTATCGTGCATGGAGCATTACTGCGAATCATCCTTATCACCGTGAATAATCCGATAAGGCAAACCGGACAACCGAACAGCGGATGAAATCTCAACGCAACTCTTTTCGTGACTATACTGCCGAGCAGACACTTTTCGTACGGCGAGCCCTGCTCGCTTTCGTCGGTATCTTGCTGCTCTCTGGCATCCTGGTCGTCAATCTGTATCACCTGCAGATTTTACGCTTCGAAGATTACAGCACCCGTTCCAATCAAAACCGCATTAAGCTGGTGCCGGTGGCGCCGAGCCGCGGCATTATTTATGACCGCAACGGCGTGGCGCTGGCGCTGAACCGCACGATTTATCAGGCGGAGCTGGTACCGGAAAAGGTCGATAACCTGAAGCAGACGCTGCAGGATCTGCGCCCTATTCTCGATCTGACCGACGACGATATTGAAAACTTCGAGAAAGAGCGTAAACGTTCGCGGCGCTTTACCTCTATCGCATTGAAAACGGCGCTGAACGATGTGCAGGTAGCGCGTTTCGCAGTGAATCAGTATCGCTTCCCTGGCGTCGAGGTGAAAGGTTACCAGCGGCGCTACTATCCTTACGGTCAGACGCTGACGCATGTCGTCGGCTACGTCTCCAAGATTAACGATCGCGATGTCGCACGCCTCGATAAAGAGGGCAAATGGCCGAATTATGCCGCGACGCACGATATCGGCAAGCTGGGCATCGAAAACTACTACGAAGATGTGCTGCACGGCAAAACCGGCTACGAAGAGGTGGAAGTGAATAACCGCGGCCGCGTGATCCGTCAGCTGCATGAACAGTCGCCGCAGGCTGGACGCGATATCTGGCTGACCATCGATCTTAAACTGCAACAGTATATCGAAACGCTGCTGACCGGCAGCCGCGCCGCCGTAGTGGTCAGCGATCCGCGCACCGGCGAGATTCTGGCGATGGTCTCCACGCCGAGCTACGATCCGAACCTGTTTGTCGACGGCATCTCCAGTAAAGATTACAAGGCGCTATTGCAGGATGAGAACCGTCCGCTCTATAACCGCGCCATCCAGGCCGCCTATCCGCCCGCGTCGACGGTGAAACCTTACGTCGCCGTCTCAGCGCTCAGCGCTGGCGTGATCAACCGCAACACCAGCCTGTTCGATCCCGGCTGGTGGCAGTTGCCCGGCTCTGAAAAGCGCTACCGCGACTGGAAAAAATGGGGGCATGGCCGCCTGAATGTCACCAGGTCGCTGGAGGAGTCGGCGGATACCTTCTTCTACCAGGTCGCTTACGATATGGGCATCGATCGTCTGTCGGAGTGGATGAATAAATTTGGTTACGGTGAACGCACCGGCATCGATTTACCGCAGGAGAACCCCGGCAATATGCCGACGCGCGAATGGAAAATGAAGCGTTTCAAAAAACCGTGGTACCAGGGCGATACCATTCCGGTAGGCATCGGCCAGGGCTACTGGACGGCGACGCCGCTGCAAATGAACAAGGCGCTGATGATCCTGATTAACGACGGCATCATCAGAACCCCGCATCTGCTGCGCGCCACGCGTGAGAATAATCTGCTGGTGCCTTATCGTCAGCCGCCGGCGACGCCCATCGGCGATATTCACTCCGGCTACTGGGAAATCGCCAAAGACGGCATGTACGGCGTGGCGAACCGGCCTAACGGCACAGCCCATAAGAGCTTTGCCGACGCGCCCTATAAGATCGCCGCGAAATCGGGCACCGCGCAGGTTTTCGGTCTGAAAGAGAACGAAACCTATAACGCGCACAAAATCGCCGAACGTCTGCGCGACCATAAACTGATGACCGCGTTCGCTCCTTATGATAAACCTCGCGTGGCGGTGACGATGATTCTGGAGAATGGCGGCGCCGGTCCGGCGGTAGGCACCGTAATGCGTCAAATTCTCGACCATATAATGTTAGGCGACAACAATACGGCGCTACCGGAAGCCGCGCCGACGCCGCCCGGTTATGAAGGTGAATAACGATGTCCATGAACGATAGCCCCCAGAAAAAATCGATCTGGACCAAGATACATATCGATCCGCTGTTCCTGATCATCATCGCCTGTCTGCTGATTTATAGCGCGTTCGTCATGTGGAGCGCCAGCGGCCAGGATCCCGGCATGATGGAGCGTAAAATCGGCCAGATCTTTATGGGGCTGGCGGTAATGGTCGCGATGGCGCAGGTGCCGCCGCGCGTCTATGAAGGCTGGGCGCCCTATCTTTATTTGGTCTGCGTGGTGCTGCTGGTGGCGGTGGACGCCTTCGGCCATATTAGTAAAGGGGCGCAGCGCTGGCTCGACCTCGGCGTGGTGCGCTTCCAGCCCTCCGAAATCGCCAAAATCGCCGTGCCGCTAATGGTGGCGCGCTTTATCAACCGCGATGTCTGCCCTCCGACGTTAAAGAATACCGGCATCGCGCTGGTGCTGATTTTTGTACCGACGCTGCTGGTAGCGGCGCAGCCTGACCTCGGCACATCGATTCTGATCGCCGCCTCCGGCCTGTTCGTGCTGTTTTTATCCGGCATGAGCTGGAAACTGATCGGCATCGCCGTTCTGCTGGTTGCCGCCTTTATTCCGGTGCTATGGTTCTTCCTGATGCATGACTACCAGCGTGACCGCGTGATGATGCTGCTCGATCCAGAAAGCGATCCGCTGGGAGCTGGCTACCATATTATTCAGTCTAAAATCGCTATCGGTTCCGGCGGACTGCGCGGCAAAGGCTGGCTGCACGGCACCCAGTCGCAGCTGGAGTTTTTGCCGGAGCGCCATACCGACTTTATCTTCGCCGTGCTGGCGGAGGAGCTGGGGCTGGTCGGCGTGCTGATCCTGCTGGCGCTCTATCTGTTGCTAATTATGCGTGGTCTGGTTATCGCCGCACGGGCGCAAACTACCTTTGGTCGCGTGATGGCTGGCGGCCTGATGTTGATTTTGTTTGTATATGTTTTCGTTAATATCGGCATGGTAAGTGGTATCTTACCGGTGGTCGGCGTACCTTTGCCGCTGGTGAGCTATGGCGGTTCAGCGTTGATTGTACTGATGGCGGGATTCGGCATTGTGATGTCGATCCACACACACCGTAAATTGTTGTCTAAAAGCGTTTAAGAGGCTTTCGATGCGTAAGGATTGGCTTTGGGTGGGTGCAGCCTCGCTGCTGTTAGCCGCCTGTACGACTACAGAACAGCAGACGTCGGCGCCGCAGCAGCCGGTCTATAACGGCCCCGTAGTGGAAATTGGCGGCGTTGAACCGCGCTACGAGCCGATCAATCCGGCTACCAGCCAGGATTACAGCGTTAACGGCAAGACCTACAAAATTATCAAAGATCCCTCCAACTACAGCGAAACCGGGCTGGCGGCCTGGTATGGCGAAGAGGCTAACGGCACCCGTACCGCGACGGGCGAAGCCTTCGATCCTGAGGCATTGACCGCAGCGCACCCTACTCTGCCGCTGCCCAGCTATGTGCGCGTGACGAACCTCGCCAACGGCCGACAGCTGGTGGTGCGCGTCAACGATCGCGGCCCTTACACGCCGGGACGCATTATCGATCTGTCACGCGCGGCGGGCGACCGGCTGAATATGTCGAACAATACGCGCGTGCGCATCGATTACATTAAAGTCGCGCCCGACGGCAGCCTTTCCGGTCCCGGCACCATCGGCACCGTAGTAGCGAAACAGAGCTACGCGCTGCCGTCGCGTCCCGATATCGGCGGCGGCATGATGGTGATGGGCGGCGGCGCAGCCGCGCCTGCCGCTCAGCCGCAGGATATTCAGCCGGTGGACAACAGCACGTTAACCAGCGATGACCAAATGGGCGCGCCGGTACGCAGCAGCGGTTTCCTCGGCGCGCCGACGCCGCTGCATCCGGGCGTGCTGGAAGGCAGCGAGCCGGAAACGCCAGCGTCGTCTGCGCCCGTGGCCGCCCCGTCCGCGGCGCCCTCAGCCGCCGCGCCTGCCGCAGCGGGCAACTATGTGGTGCAGGTCGGCGCGCTAAGCGACGCCGGACGCGCCAACCAGTGGACCGATAAGTTAAAATCGCAGTTCGGCGTGCCGGGCAACGTTGCGCCCAGCGGGAAACTTTATCGCGTACAGCTGGGCCCCTTCGCTTCTCGCCAGGAGGCGGCGGCGTTGCAGCATCGTCTGCTCAGCGAAGCGAATCAGCAATCCTTTATTACCGCAACCGGCGGTATGTAACGCACAACGGCGACACTTCGCGCTGACGCGGCGGCAACGCCTGTTTATCGCGTCAGCGTGAAGTTGGATGCCGGCAAAAACGCCTTTTGCTATAGTAAGGCACTTTTTTCACTAACCTCCACGGATGTTGTTGTCTCTAACATGAATACGCTGAAAACCTGTCACTATTTTAAGCGCCTGGCGGCGGGCACCGTGATTGCCCTGAGCCTGAGTCAGGCCGCACTGGCCGAAGACGTTAATATCAAGACCATGATCCCTGGCGTACCGGATATTGACGCAGAAGCCTATATCCTTATCGACTACAACTCCGGAAAGGTGCTGGCCGAGAAAAACGCCGACGCGCGTCGCGATCCGGCCAGCCTGACCAAAATGATGACCAGCTACGTCATCGGACAGGCGGTCAAGGCGGGCAAAATTCATCAGGATGATATCGTTACCGTTGGCCAGGACGCCTGGGCGACCGGCAACCCGGTGTTCCGCGGCTCCTCGCTGATGTTCCTGAAGCCGGGCGATCGCGTGCCGGTTTCCCAGCTGACGCGCGGCATCGTACTGCAGTCCGGCAATGACGCCTGCGTGGCGATGGCGGACTACGTGGCGGGCAGTCAGGATGCGTTTGTCGGCCTGATGAACAACTACGTTAAGGCGCTGGGCTTACAGAATACCCATTTCCAGACGGTTCACGGACTCGATGCCGAAGGCCAGTACAGCTCCGCCCGTGATATGGCGCTAATCGGCCAGGCGCTGATCCGCGACGTGCCGGAAGAGTACGCGGTTTATAAAGAAAAAGAGTTTACCTTCAACAATATCCGTCAGACTAACCGTAACGGCCTGCTGTGGGATACCAGCCTGAACGTGGACGGCATCAAAACCGGTCATACCGCCTCCGCTGGCTATAACCTGGTCGCCTCCGCGACGGAAGGCCAGATGCGTCTGATCTCAGCGGTGCTGGGCGGCCATACTTACAAAGGCCGCGAAATTGAAAGTAAAAAGTTGCTGACCTGGGGCTTCCGCTTCTTTGAAACCGTCGCGCCGCTGAAGGCGGGCAAAGAGTTCGCCTCTGAGCCGGTCTGGTTCGGCAACAGCGATCGCGTTCAGCTGGGCGTTGATAAAGATATGTATCTGACTATCCCGCGCGGCCGCATGAAAGATCTGAAGGCCAGCTACGTACTCAGCAACACTGAACTGCACGCGCCGCTGAAGAAAAATCAGGTGGTCGGCACGATCAATTTCCAGCTCGACGGTAAAACCATTGAACAGCGTCCGCTGGTGGTGCTGAATGAAGTGCCGGAAGGTGGCTTCTTTAGCCGTATCGTTGATTATATCAAGCTGATGTTCCACCACTGGTTCGGCTAACAGGCTTCCAGCCATTGATATTGGCGTCAGTTGCCCATATAACCAGAGTATCAGTACACTCCCGCCACGGCGGGAGTCTTTTTTCGCACCGGAGTCCATATGAAAACCAAACTGAATGAACTGCTCGAATTCCCCTGTTCCTTTACCTACAAAGTCATGGGACTGGCGCAACCGGAGCTGGTTGATCACGTGGTAGAAGTGGTGCAGCGTCACGCGCCGGGCGATTACACGCCCGACGTGAAACCCAGCAGCAAAGGCAATTACCATTCCGTCTCCATTACCATCAACGCGACGCATATCGAGCAGATCGAAACGCTCTATGAAGAGTTGGGTAAAATTGAGATCGTACGCATGGTGTTGTAACTTCTACACCGGCCAGGGCGGGTAGTACTCGCCCACGGCTGGCGTTATACTTCTTTCTTTCTTTGAAGCGGGAAGCACGTTTTGCAGCAGCCTCTCCTTATTGTTCGCCAGCTGGGCCTGCGCCCCTGGGAACCTGTCTCTCTTGCTATGCACCAGTTTACCGATCGACGCGACGCCGATACGCCTGACGAGCTCTGGCTGGTGGAGCACCATCCGATTTTTACTCAGGGCCAGGCCGGCAAAGCTGAACATCTGCTGATGCCCGGCGATATTCCGGTGGTCCAGAGCGATCGCGGCGGTCAGGTCACCTATCACGGACCCGGTCAGCAGGTGATGTATGTGTTGATCGATCTGAAGCGCCGCAAGCTGGGCGTGCGTCAGTTGGTGACCGCCATTGAGCAGACGGTAGTGGACACGCTGGCGCATTACGACGTTGAAGCCTACGCGCGTCCCGATGCGCCTGGCGTCTACGTGGCGGGGAAAAAAATTTGTTCGCTTGGCTTACGCATCCGTCAGGGGTGTTCATTTCACGGCCTGGCATTAAACATCGCGATGGATCTGGCGCCCTTTCTGCGCATCAACCCGTGCGGTTACGCCGGGCTGGAGATGACGCAGCTCAGCGCCTTCCGCGAAGGCGTTACGCCCGCAGCGGTGCAGCCGGTGCTGATTGAGAAATTTTTACAGCAGCTGGCGATCCCGTCAGCCAGCTGGCAACCCGACGACGGACTCGACGTATTGTAACCGTGCGTGCGACTTTACAATTTTGCAACGTTTTCACCGTCCGGCAGGCTGTTTGTCAGGCGCTGAAATGATATAATTTTTGCGATTTTTTCAAATAAAGTTGAAAAAGCAAACGACTCATTGAGTTACGGCCTCTTTTCAAACTGCAATCCAACCTGGAAACTGCACGCTTATGAGTAAACCGATTCAGATGGAACGCGGCGTTAAGTATCGCGACGCAGATAAAATGGCGTTAATCCCGGTGAAGACCGTGGTCACCGAGCGTCAGGAGTTATTACGCAAGCCGGAGTGGATGAAAATCAAGCTGCCTGCCGACTCCAGTCGTATTCAGGGGATCAAGGCGGCGATGCGTAAAAACGGTCTGCACTCTGTCTGTGAAGAGGCCTCCTGCCCTAACCTTGCGGAATGCTTTAACCACGGCACCGCGACTTTTATGATCCTCGGCGCTATCTGTACGCGACGCTGCCCGTTCTGCGACGTGGCACATGGACGTCCGTTAACGCCCGACAGCAACGAGCCGGCCAAACTGGCGCAAACCATTGCCGATATGGGCCTGCGTTACGTTGTCGTAACCTCCGTTGACCGTGACGATCTGCGTGACGGCGGTGCGCAGCACTTTGCCGACTGCATCAGCGCTATCCGCGAAAAAAATCCAACGATTAAAATCGAAACGCTGGTGCCTGACTTCCGTGGCCGTATGGACCGCGCGCTGGAGATTCTTACCGCAACGCCGCCAGACGTGTTTAACCACAACCTGGAAAACGTGCCGCGCCTGTATCGTCAGGTGCGCCCCGGCGCCAACTACGACTGGTCGCTGAAGCTGCTGGAGCGTTTTAAAGAAGCGCACCCGGATATTCCCACTAAGTCTGGTCTGATGGTGGGCCTGGGCGAAACCAACGCGGAAATCGTCGAAGTGATGCGCGACCTGCGCCGTCACGGAGTAACGATGCTGACGCTGGGTCAGTATCTGCAGCCGAGCCGTCATCACCTGCCGGTGCAGCGCTACGTCAGTCCGGCAGAGTTTGATGAGATGAAAGAGGAAGCGATGGCGATGGGCTTTACCCATGCTGCCTGCGGACCTTTTGTGCGTTCGTCCTACCACGCCGACCTGCAAGCCAAAGGGCTGGAAGTGAAGTAATATCTTCTCTTTTGCCGTTGAGAAAACGCAGCTTCAGGCTGCGTTTTTTTATGCGCGTCGGAAATGAGCGAATGCCCAGCGGCGCGCATAAAAACGCTGGATAACATAAGCCTGGCGGATAAAGGGAAACCGGGGCAGCAGAAGCAGAAGCAGAAGCAGAAGCAGAAGCAGAAGCAGAAGCAGAAGCAGAATAGCGCCCATAATAAAAGCCAGCAACCGCTGGCTTTTAATCTGAGGGGCAAGTTACATTTTGTAACTTAATGCCGCCGCGAATATTACTCTTTGTGGGTTACGCGCTCTGCCGGCATCTCTTCAGCCTTAGCAGGGGCCGCCGTATCCTCATCCTTCATCGCTTTTTTAAAGCCTTTAATGGCGGCACCTAAATCGCCACCCAGCGAACGGAGTTTATTCGTGCCAAACAACAGTACGATCAACGCACCGATAACCAGTAACTTGGCAATACTGATACCTTCCATAACACCTTCTTACATTAACAGGGAAGACAACTGCCGCTATTAACGCGCAGAACGCTGATTAATACAACAGCGACATGTAACAGATTACTAATTTTTCCCTTCAGCGCCGCATGCGCGGCGCGGCTTATAACCTGCCGGCGTTCTCAGGCCTCTTTATTGAGCGCCGGTCGAGCGAAGCGACGATTCGTCAGCACCGGCAGCATCCGTCGTGCGCTGGCCAGCCGCTCCGCATCCAGTTCGGCAAAAACCAACGCCTCCGTCTCTGCGGCGCGCGCGATAGTCACGCCCAGCGGATCGATAATCAGGCTGCTGCCGATATTACGCGGACCACATTCGCCTACCGCGATTAAATAACAGGTGTTCTCCAGCGCCCGCGCCGTCGCCAACACCTCCCAGTGCATCTCTTTTAACGGCCCTCTGACCCAGGCGGACGGCAGCACCAGCACATCTGCGCCATCAAGCGCCAGACGGCGCGCCAGCTCCGGGAAACGAATATCATAACAGGTCATCATGCCGACTTTCATGCCGCCCACCTCAACCAGCGGCGGCACGGCGTTACCGGCGGAAACCCGCTGTGACTCCTGCATGGTAAAGGCGTCATAAAGATGCAGCTTATCGTAGCGGGCGACGATCTCGCCGTCCCGTACAGCAAGCTGGGCGTTAATCGCGCGCTGCGGCCCATCCGGGATATAGATAGTCAGTATGGTGGTCAGGGCGTTTGCACGGCTTGCCGAGAGCAGTTCGGCCATAAAGGGGCCGTCAAGCGGCTGCGCTTCCCGCACTGCCAGTCCTGGGTCGCTCATATCGGTCGCCAGCACCGCCTCAGGCAGCACCAGCAGTGCGGCGCCCTGCGCCTGCGCCTGCCGCATCAGACGGACGCAGGTAGCCGCGTTTTCGCGCCATTCACGGCTGACGGCGAACTGTCCCATGGCAACGTTCATTCTCTCTCCTTATGATGACGCAGACGCCATTGTAACGCCCGCAGCGAAGGGTTTCAGGGCGCCAGCTGCTTAATCAGGTAGCGCGGCGATTCGATATAGTTTTCACGCGCGTAAAACTGATTGGCCTTAATGCGTTTCTCATGGCAATGCACTTCGAGGCGGTCGCAGCCGCGTTCGCGCGCCAGCTGCTCGGCATACTGTAACAGATGCTGTCCCAATCCTTTGCTGCGCTCGCCTTCCGCGATACAGAAGTAGCTGATGCGGGCAAAGTCGCCCTCCAGCGCCAGCTGCGGAATAAAGTGCAGCGACAAGAAACCAAGCACGGTTTGGCGATCTTCCGCCACCAGCAGAACCTCATCGGGATGATCTGTAAGCTGACGCAGACGTCTGTCCATAAAGCTATCGGTATTACCGTAGCCCAATTCATTCAGTAACGAGATAAGAGCAAAGCGGTCTTCAGGCTGAGCTGGGCGAATATTCATGGCGACTCCTTCAGGTACGCCGGACGCGTAGGGGATATCTGTTTATAGCCGCAGCGAAGGCGTTGAAGCAAGGCAATGGTGATTGCAAAACGTGACGAATGCTTTTTATGTGCAGCGGCGCAACAATTAATGTTTCCTTAATCTTGCGCTGACAAACTGAGCAAAAGGTTGATGAGGTGGACGATGAAATGAAAAACATGATACCGCAGTGCTTTTCTGAACTTTTTGCATTGATGCTGAGCTGTTTCTCTCTGATTTTCTTTGTCGCCCTGTACGTTTATCGTTAAACTCAGGCGAAAAAAAACCCGCCAGGAGGCGGGTTTTTAAAATTCTGACTGTTAACTTACAGAGCGATAACGTTAGCAGCAGATGGGCCTTTTGCGCCGTCAGTGATTTCGAACTCTACACGCTGACCTTCAGCCAGAGTTTTGAAACCATTGCTCTGGATAGCAGAGAAGTGTACGAATACGTCTTTGCTGCCATCTTCCGGAGTAATGAAGCCGAATCCTTTGGACTCATTAAACCACTTAACGTTACCTTTGATCTTGGACATCTATATTACCTTTACATGAAAAATGGACACTAAACTGTGTCGGGGTTAAGTACAGCAATTGCTGCGCGTTTTGTCCAGTGCGTCGTGAAGAAAAAGTGATAAATATCGCTATTTTTTCATGACCGACGCGTTTAACGCCGTTGAAAACCGCCCGCGGCCAGCCCGTTTACCAGCTGAGCTTTGCCATTTATTTCGATAATCGTTTATAAAATAACGCATTTAACAACCGAATCGGCATGCTTTGCTGCGCCCAGGCCCTGAGAGGAAATAAAACCATTTTTTTGTGATCTTTTATCGCTGCGCCTGATTTTTCATGCTTCAGACGCGCGTTCTTGCTTTTCTATTTTTTGTTCTGGATTTGGCGACCTCAAAAGTGCCTGTTTTATTCATCATATGTCGCCTGATATCGCCTGCTTCTATGCCGCAGCCTGACCGCCCCCCGAAGCGATAATTCACAGAAAAGCTTCTACTTTTTCGCAATGCATTGTAACAACATCTTATCTTAACTATATAAGCACTTAAGATTACGTTAACTTTTGGAACCAAAAAATGGCAAAAAGTAATAACTTTTCGCTTATTTATTGATAAATATCATTGAATTTGCCTTTAACAGCCTGAGAAAAGCGCGGGCAGATAAAAACAATCATTAAATTTACTTATTTTTCATTGATTTACACTGTTACCATAACCACATTAAACATATAAAGTAAATTTATAGATCTTTCATGTGTTTTTGCTAAAATGATGCTCGCCGCGAAATCAGCAGTAAGGAAGATAAGGATGGTCATGAAAATAAGATGTACCGCCTGTGGGAGTAAGCGGTTTCGTTATACTACCGGAGACCAGAAAGGGAAATTCCACCACGGCGCGGTATGTGCTTATTGTTTTAAACCCTTTACCGTTCAGGACGTACTACCGATAACAGAATTAGATCCTATTACCCGATGTCTTATTGGACAACGCAGCACAGGTTAGATGTTAAACAGGCGGCGTCTCACAAAGAGCGCCGCCTGATTCGGTTAAAACAGAATCTTGAATACGCCGGTCAGCGTCAGCAGGCCGACGATAAAGATAATTGCGATAATCCACAGTATAATTTTCATTCCATCCTCCCTTCTGGCCGGTCTTCAGATCGCTCCGGCCCTTGAGTAAATTGCGTTGCGGCATGGCGTCGTCAGGCTGCACAGTAGACCGATAACAACCGCAACGGCACCTGTCCGGTAAGTATAGTGAAAGTTACAGGTTCTGCATTTTGCGAGCTGGATCGCGCCTTTCTCTTTTGCTTTGCCGGACATCCAACCGATTAAAAAAAGAACACTAAACTTATAGCGCGAAACCGTTCGGTGCTTCGTTATCTACTTATAGCCTGTAAAAAGGAGGCCCTATGAGCAGCATTAATACCAGTATGGGGAGATATTCTCTGAAGGCGAAAAATGCCGGCGATCACATTAAAGGTTCGATAGCCATTAATGACGAAGGCGGCGGCCAGCTCTCTTTACAGGAGTTTGACGAGCATTATCTGGACGATGTGGTGAACAACGTCATCTATCCGGTGACGGGCGGCAATCGCGATATTACGCGAGCGCTGCGCGATGAGATGATCAAAGCCGGTTTTAAACAGCCGCACTGACTGATTTTGGGTCACCGCAGGTGACCCTTCTGTTTTCTGCGCGTCTTTGCCCGCTGCGCGCCGCTTCCCTGAAACCTGATTCAGTAAAAAGCGTAGAGAGAACGGCGCAGCGAGCGTTTCCTTTCTTCTTAAATCATAGCGGAAAGCAGCAGACAGCCTACCAGCCCGCAAACGGAAATAATGGTCTCCAGCGCCGACCAGGAGCGGAGCGTTTCGCCAATGGTCAGGTTAAAATACTCTTTAAACAGCCAGAACCCCGGATCGTTAACGTGAGAGAAAATCACGCTGCCCGCGCCGACAGCGATCACCATCAGTTCCGGGCTGGCGCCGGAGGTGGCAATTAACGGCGCGACGATGCCGCCGGCGGTAATCGCCGCGACGGTCGCCGACCCCAGCGCAATACGCAGCACCGCGGCGATCGACCAGGCCATGAAGATGGGCGACACGTTGGTTTCATGCATCAGGCCAGCAATATATTTATCCACGCCGCTGTCTACCAGCACCTGCTTGAACGCGCCGCCGCCGCCGATAATCAGCAGCATCATGGCGATGATCTTGATGGAATCACCCAGCGTATTCATCACCTCGTCCATGCTGCGGCCCCGGTTCAGACCAAAGGTGAAGATGCCGATCAACACGGCAATCAGCGTCGCCATAATCGGATCGCCGAAAAATTCCGCCCAAGGAAGTAGCACATGCCCTTTCGGCAGGATCATTTCCGCCACGGCGCGCAGCGCCATCAGAATCACCGGCACCAGCGAGGTCCAGACGCTGACGCCAAAGCTCGGCATCTCCGCTTCGCTGAAGGTTTTCGGGTTATAAAGCCCTTCGGGGATCGGCTTATCGATATTTTTCAGAAAGCGCGCATAAACCGGCCCGGCGAGGATCACCGTTGGGATCGCCAACAGCGTGCCGAACAGCAGGGTTTTGCCCATATCGGCGTCAAACAGAGTGGCGATAGCGGTCGGACCCGGATGCGGCGGCAAAAAACCGTGGGTGACGGAAAGCGCCGCCGCCATCGGCACGCCGACATAAAGCAGCGGCACGCGCGCCGACGCGGCGATGCTGAACACCAGCGGCAGCAACAGCACGAAACCGACTTCATAGAACAGCGCAAAGCCGACGGTAAAACCGGTCAGCACCACCGCCCACTGAATATGACGCTGGCCGAATTTCGCAATCAGCGTCGTGGCGATGCGCTGCGCACCGCCGCAGTCGGCCAGCAGCTTACCCAGCATCGCGCCGAAGCCCATAATCAGCGCCAGGCTGCCGAGCGTGCCGCCCACGCCGGTTTTAATCGAAGTGATAACCTTATTGACCGGCATGCCCTGCATCATGCCCACCGCCAGCGCAACCAGAATCAGCGCGATAAATCCATTTAGTCTGAAGCGAATCATAAGCAGGAGCAGCAGAGCCACCCCTACCGCAACGATAACTAATGGCATAACTTTTCTCCGGTGAATGGCCGCTCAAGGGCGACGGCCTCTGTTTTAATTGTGGGGTACGTCGGCAGCGCGCTGCGCGACAGGGTTACAGTGCGTGTTACCGATAACATGGTAACGATAACAATTTGTCACCGGAATGAGGGGAGTAAGCAGAATTACTAATTTGCGAAGATGATCAACTTTTTGCGGCCCGGTTAATGGATTGTGGCTTTTCGCCGGCACGTCATACGCTGCTACACTCGTCGTCACCTCAATCATAGTGCGGCGGGAATAAATGTGTTAACCAGCCAGACGATCGCTAACCGACAAACCTTTTTTGGCCGCGGCAGCCTGCAACAACTGCCCGCTCTGCTGCAACAGCAGCCTCAGCCCACCCTGCTGTTTTGCGGCGCCTCCTTTCTTAACGGCCCGCATTACGCCGCGCTCAGCTCAACGCTGACGCCGTTGCTGGTCGGCCATGAAATTGTCGCTCATGAAGCTTCGCCGGACGAGATTGACCGCTGGGTCGCGCGCTGGCGCGGTCAGGTAAGGCGCGTGGTCGCCATCGGCGGCGGTAGCGTGCTGGACGCGGCGAAAGCGTTCGCGGCGGTCAGCCAGCATCCGTTGCAAACGCTGCGCTATCTGGAGAAAGTGGGCGATACGCCGATTAGCGGCGATACGCTGCAAGTGATCGCCATCCCCACCACCGCGGGCACCGGCAGCGAAGTGACGCAGAACGCCGTCGTGACGGACAAAGGCGATGTTAAGGTGAAGGCCTCGCTGCGCCACGCCAACTTTGTGCCGCCGGTCGCGATTCTCGATGCCAACCTGCTCGACAACACGCCGGATCGCATCCTGGCCTGCTGCGCCATCGACGCCTTTACCCATCTGTTTGAAGCCTGGCTGTCGGCGAAGGGCAATTTTTTCACCCGGCAAACTGCGCTGAGCGGCATACGTCATTTTATTCAGGCCTGGCCGACGCTTAACCGCCAGGATGGACAGGGAGAAACGGCGTGCGAGGCGATGCTGATGGCGTCATGGTTTGGCGGCCTGAGCCTGAGTATGGCGGGACTTGGCGTGATCCACGGCATCGCCGGAGAGCTGGGCGCCATCAAAGATTATCATCATGGCGAGGTGTGCGGTCGGCTGCTGCTGCCTTTTCTCGACCTGCTGGAGAGCAGCGACCATCCACAACAGCGGGCGCTAATGGCGGAGCTGGATCGGGCGCTGTTTGGCGCCGCGCATTCTGAACCCGCACGCTATCTGGCGCAGTGGCTACAGGAACAGGCGATTTTTCCATTCTGGCGCGAGCCGCAACCCCTGAGCGCGGAAGAGGTCAGCTGGATCGTGACGCGCGCCAACAGCAAAAACGCGCTGGTCGATTACAGTGAAACGCAAATGCGCGAAATGCTGGCGCAGGCGTATCGCTGCGCCGTTTAATCCCCGCGCTCTCAGCGCGTCCTGAACGTCAACGCCGGGCGCTGCTTTACGCACGCACCGGCATTTTTGGCCTCGCTCAGGCAAACGGGCCGCGACCATCCAGCAGTTGCTGAATCACCTCCAGTACGCCCTCATGATTATTCGAGGGCGCCTGATAGCGCGCCGCCGCCTTAACCCGCTCCGGGGCATTGGCCATGGCGAAGCCGAAGCCCGCCTGATGCAGCATCTCCAGGTCGTTGCCGCCGTCGCCGAACGCCAGCACCTGCTGATGATCGATGTCCCAGCGCTGCTGCAACAGCGCCAGACCGTGCGCCTTGTGCAGCCCCGGAATAATCAAATCCGCCGAGCCGTGCCCGCTGCTGACCGCCGTCGCCACGCCCGCATGATGTCGTTCAATATCGGCTATCAGAGTCGGTACATAATCATCGGAAAGGTTCAGCGCAAACTTAAACAGACGATCGTCGATCTCATCCAGATGCGCGACCGCCCGCAGCCGGTGACAGTAGCGGCGCATCTTTTCGATATAGGCGGCGGGCGCGTCCGGGAAATACCAGGCGCTGTGATAGCCGCACAGCACGAATTTCAGGCCGGGATAGCTGCCGTGTCGCAGCGTATCGATAATTTTCATCACGTCATCGCGGGTAAATTCGCCAACAAAGCGATCTCCGCCCGCTTCGACGACATAAGCGCCATTCTCCGCCACAAACGCGATCTCATCGGCGATGCCGGGAAAAAAAGAGCGCAGCTGATAATACTGATTGCCGCTGGCAACGACAAAACGGATGCCGCGCGCCTTCAGCTGCGCGTACTGCCGTTGAAAACGCGCGCGGTTATAGTTTTTTCCGTCATCAAGAAAGGTGCCGTCCATATCCACCGCCACCAGCTTCACCTCTGCCATCCTCTTCTCTCCCGCTCGACTTGTTTGAGCCTCAGCTTAGCCGATGATTTTAGCGACCGCGACCGCCGCATCGGCAGTTACGGCAGAAGGAAGCGGCGCCCCCTCAGGGTCTGGGTCTGGCGCTGCTGGCGGACAAACTCGAGCTGCATGGCGCGTTGTGGGATCGGATAGCGATGCTGAACGAACATATGGGCGTGGTCGGCTACGCTTCCGTGGCGATGTTTGTGGCGATCTGGGGGCTTTCCGTGCTGAATTACCGCTACCGGAGATATGACCGGCTGACGGCGTGACCTCGCTGCGTGATACGTTTCCTTATCACACAAAACAGGCGCTCCGCGATCGGGAGGGCCTGTTTTTAACGTTTTACTCCTGCGCCGTTACGCGTTAGATCTGCCGCGTGCCAGATAGCCTTGCATTTCGCTGGCCGGCACCATGCCGCCGCCGGTCGCCCAGACCAGATGCGTCGCATTTTCCATCATCGTCGCCGTCAGCTGATAGCGAGCCTGATATTCCTGACTGGCGGTGATGCGCTGCGGCCCGCTCATACCGGCCAGGGCTGAAGGCTCCAGCTGAAGGTTTTCAGTCTGGTAGAGCAGCGCCAGCAGGTCATACATCGACTCATCGCTCAGCGTATAGCAGCCGTCGATCAGTTGTTCCATGGCGCGGCCGACAAAGCCGGAGGCGCGACCTACCGCCAGACCGTCCGCGGCGGTTTTGTTATCAAGGCCGATATCCTGCACCGATATCGCATCATGCAGGCCGGTGCTCATGCCCAGCAGCATGCAGGGCGAATGCGTAGGCTCGGCGAAGAAGCAGTGAACGTGGTCGCCAAAGGCGAGCTTCATTCCAAACGCCACCCCGCCGGGGCCGCCGCCGACGCCACACGGCAGGTAAACGAACAGCGGGTGATCGGCATCAACGACGATGCCCTTCTCACGCAGCTGCGCAGGCAGCCGCAAACCAGCGACGGCGTAGCCGAGGAAAAGCGTGCGTGAGTTTTCATCATCAATGAAAAAACAGGCGGGATCGGATGCCGCCGCCTGACGCCCCTGCTCAACGGCGACGCCGTAGTCCTGTTCATACTCCATTACTTCAACGCCGTGGGCGCGCAGCCTGTCTTTCTTCCACTGCCGCGCGTCTGCGGACATATGTACGGTCACGTGAAAACCGAGCTTCGCGCTCATAATACCGATGGATAATCCCAGGTTGCCGGTAGAGCCGACGGCGATTTTATGCTGGCTGAAAAACTGACGGCAGGCTGGCGAAAGCAAAATGCTGTAATCATCCGTCAGGGTAATCAGCCCCGCCGCCAGCGCCAGTTTCTCAGCGTGGGCCAGCACCTCGTAGATGCCGCCGCGCGCCTTGATCGAACCTGAAATCGGCAGATGGCTGTCTTTTTTCAGCCACAGGCGGCCTGCGATCGGCGCGCGCTCCGCCAGCTTCGCCTGCATATTCAGCGCAGGCGTCATGTCAGATTCGATAATGCCGCCGGTCGCCGCCGTTTCCGGGAAAGCCGCGGCGATAAGCGGCGCAAACCGGCGTAGCCTGGCCTGAGCATCTTCCACGTCGGCCTGCGTCAGCCCGACGCGCAGCAGCCCTTCGCGGGCGGGCTTCACCCCATCGTTAAACCAGATGGCTTCGCGCAAAGCTTTAAGTTCGTCGACAACGGGTGTGGCTCTGAGTTTGTTCTGAAAATCGGTCATTGGGCGCTCCCGGCAAAATGTTGACGACAGAAGAATGCAGCCGCTTAAACGGCACTGCTTAGCATAATAATTGACGCGTTAATCGCCTTATAAAGGCAATAAAGAACATCACGGCAGTAATGATTTAACCTCCTTTATCGCCGTAACGGCAATGAAGGAAGAAATTATTAAAGAGATGCTTGTTTTTGTGGACCGCTCGGGCGGCGTAACCAGACCGTCAGTCCTTTACAGTTTCGTATTTCCCTAGTGTTTCGACGCCATTTAAAGAGATCATCGCCCGACTGCTGAAAATCACTGTATTCTTCGCGACCACACCACCGCGACGCCGATCGCCTCCATGACGCGCTGGGATGCACTTTCCTGCTCTCCAATTTTACCTGACGGTTAGTCGCCTGCCGATGTGCCTGGGCAGGCGCGCCTCATAAGGCGCTGGCTTTTTTCCAGATGGACGCGGCTATACTTATCATTTTTACGCTGCCTGCTACTCTCTCGACATACGTACATGCCGGGCCTGGGGCGTCAGACGGTTTAAATTCTGTAACGGTTACTGAAATGGAAGCGATATGGCAACAGTAACGTTTCGACAGGCGCCTTCGCTTTTCTTCAACCCATCAGCAAGTCAGGAAAATATTATGTCAAACAACGAACCCGTTCAGGCCTGCGATCTCGTTATTTTTGGCACCAAAGGCGACCTTGCCCGTCGTAAGCTTCTCCCTTCCCTTTACCGGCTGGAAAAATCCCGTAGCCTGCATGCCGAAAGCACCATTACCGGCGTAGGCCGCGCCGACTGGGATCGAAAAACCTATGTTGAATTCGTCAGAGAGGCGCTGAACGCTTTTTTAAAAGAAGAGATGGATGAAGAAGTCTGGTCGCGGTTTGCCGAAAGACTCGATTTTTGCCCGCTTGATGTGAACGACGCGGAAGGGTTTAGCGCGCTGAAAGAAAAAGTCGACCAGGAAAAACGCATCACCATTAACTATTTTGCCATGCCGCCCGCCACGTTTAGCGCTATCTGCGAAGGTCTGGCATCCGCCTCTCTGCACCTTCCGCCGACGCGCATCGTCATGGAAAAGCCGCTGGGAAATTCTCTGGAGACTTTCAGAGAGATCAATGATGTGGTTAACCGCTATTTTGATGAAAGCCAGGTGTACCGTATCGACCACTATCTCGGTAAAGAAACCGTCCTTAACCTGCTTGCCCTGCGCTTCTCTAATTCTCTGTTTTTAAATAACTGGGATAACCGTTCGATTGAGCATGTCCAGATTACCGTCGCTGAAGAGGTGGGCATTGAAGGCCGCTGGGGTTATTTTGACCGCGCCGGCCAGATGCGGGATATGGTGCAGAGCCATCTTTTGCAGATATTGACGATGGTGACCATGTCGCCGCCGCCGGATCTGAGCGCCCGCGCCATCCGTGATGAAAAAGTCAAATTACTACGTTCGCTGCGCCGCATCGACCGCAGCAATATCCGCGATAAGGTGGTCAGAGGACAATATACCGGCGGCCTGATCAACGACCAGAAAGTACCCGGCTATCTTGAAGAAGAAGGCGCGGATAAGAAGAGTCAGACGGAAACTTTTGTTTCGGTCAGGGTGGATATCGACAACTGGCGCTGGGCTGGCGTGCCCTTCTATCTGCGTACCGGCAAGCGGATGCCGGTAAAAATGTCAGAAATCGTGATCTATTTTAAAAAGCCGCAGTTGAACCTCTTTTCCGCATCGCATAAGGAGCTGCCGCAAAACAAGCTGACGATACGTTTGCAGCCTGATGAAGGCATGGATCTGGAGATTCTTAATAAAATCCCCGGTCTGGATCATAAGCATCATTTGCAGATAACCAAGCTGGATCTGAGCTATTCCGATACCTTTGCGGAGCCGAAGCTTGCCGATGCTTACGATCGGCTGCTGCTGGAGTGCATGCGCGGCATTCAGGCGCTGTTTCTCAGCCGCGATGAGGTGGAGGCGGCGTGGGAGTGGGTCGATTCCATTACCCATACCTGGGACACTAATAATACCCCGTTAAGGCCTTACCAGGCTGGGACATGGGGACCGCTGGCGTCGGTAGAGAATATCTCGCGCGAAGGCCATGAATGGAATGAGTTTTCGTAAGGCCTGTGCAGCGCAGCCAGAATGGTGAACCTTAAGCGGAACGCAGCCTGCTGTCGGCAGGCGCGCTGAAAGCGGCCCTGGATGCACGTAAAATCAAGGCTGATTCATGAGCAAGCCACGGCGCTGTTTGATGAATCAGCCGAGTCTGGTTACATCCTGCCGGCTGCCAGGACGAGCGTTTTCCAGCTATGGCCGCGCGATCGGGGATAGCTACATTACCCGCTCCTTCACGTCGATTAACTCTGTCAGCGTAAAACTGACACAGCATGCGGGGGAATATCCCCGTCCAGACAGAAAATTTCTTTTTCTCCCTCACTCAGCAGGTTTTCAAGTGCCTTCCTCACCATGGCAACATTGACCTTTCCGCTGTCAATCAGCCTGTCCCCATCTTCTAACAGGATCTGCGCTGCGCTTTTAAAACGTCCCGGCAGCTGATGCGTGTCAATTTTCGCCAGGCTCCTGCCATTATGGAGAAAGCGGTTCGCTACTGAAACTTCGCCTGAAAGTGAAAGCACATTTCCCCGGATCCGCCTGTGGCGGCCGTGTGCCGAATAATATCTGCAAGATAGTCGTCACCTTCTTTTTTGTCTGAAAGAAAATTCCGTTCCAGACCGCTATAGCTGATTTCTTCAGCGTCAGCGTCGTGCGCGCGATAAACCAGCCGGGGAACAGGATTATCTCTGACGTATTTCCTTAACTGTTCAATGGACTGAAAGCCGGTCGGCTCAATGCGGTCAGTGGGGTCGGCCCCCTTTGCAATAATATTTTCTACGGTCATTCTGGATGGTCTGACAGCGGAAGCGGACGAGGTTGCTGCCTGCGATGTTGACGGCGCGGATAAAAGGTTTCCATAACGATCGCAGGGCTGATTGTCGCTTTTCCGCTTGAAGCCGGAGGGAGAACTTTGGCTGGTTTTCACCCCCTCAGCCGTGCTTTTAAAATGACGCATCCCACCAGGCAGACGCGCCATCTCAGGGCTGACCAGCACATCTTTTCCGGAACCGCTCTCCTCTCTGCTGGTCACTATGGATAACTGCGTCACTGGCTGATGGCTGGTACTGTCATAAACCGTAAAATGGTTGCCGCCGGGATGCCGTAACCCCATCACCATGAGTGGATCTTTACTGCCGGGGTTCCTGAACGGCATAACCTGATAGCGCTCGCCATCGGGATGATATGGAGGCAGGCTTCCATTAAAGATCGCACCAGGCGGTATGGTCACGGCGGGCCTGTGGAAATTAAGCCTGTCAGGCATACCATTTACCGAAAAGTTTTTATCGTATTGCGCATTTACGATCGCCTTACCCTGTCCGTCTTTTATGGTCAGAGCAGTAACTGAGTTTTCCTTATCGGCATACAAGCGAGCCATACAGTTTTTATCCTCGTTATGACTAAAACCATATTCCTTACTGCCATCAGCACGGTGTGTCACGGGTTTGTTTTCATCAGGCGTGCCTGCGGAGATCAGATAAGCCATCTGTTCAGAACTGTATCTGCCTTTAAGTGCGCCATTACAGTATTCCTCTCCGCCAACGGTCAGCGTCCGCGGTAAGCCGGGAGAAGGCGTACCATTGGCAGCCGTGTTGCTTTCTGAAGATGTCAGGTTATTCAGGGTTGATGAAGGTTTCCCTACTGAAGTGTTTTTGGCGCTTGAGGAAGTTGCGGTATCGGTCTGGCGGGGCTGATGTCGTGAAACAGCAAGCATGGGTATAGTACTCCTGATAGCAGATGCAAACCGGTCGGTGGTATTTATGTATGCCGGTTATGTCTCTTCAACGATTATGCTGAGTGGATAAATAAACCCTGTGGTTCCCACAAACGGCAAAAAAGTCGGAACAGGCTGCGTTTAGCGTCATACGGTTCAATCTTGCAGAATAAGGCGTAGGGTAAGTCAGTGCTGTCTGGAGTGTAGTGGTCAACTAAAATTGGCTACCGCTTTAGAGTTTTCCAGTATCGGTTTTCCGATTCGTTTGGTGGCAATCCACCGTTATATTCATACGGTCTGAGCGTGCTGTAGTAACCCACGATGTAATCTGTGATCGCATGAGAGGCTTCACTGAAGTTCATGTATCCCATCACGGGAACCCATTCATTTTTCAGGCTCCGGAAGAACCGCTCCATTGGGCTGTTATCCCGGCAATATCCCGGCCGACTCATGCTCTGCTTTATCCTGCAACGCCACCGTAACTGCCTGAACTGCCGGTTTGTGTAATGGCTACCCTGATCGCTATGGAACATCACTCCGCCTGGCTTTCCCCGACGCTCCCAGGCCATTTCCAGCGCTTTCATAGTGAGTTTGCTGTCCGGTGAGAATGACATTGCCCGGCCCACGGGTTTTCTGGCGAACAGGTCGTGAACAACAGCAAGATATGCCCAACGTTTTCCTGTCCAGATATAAGTCACGTCGCCGCACCATACCTGGCTGGGCTCGATGACCGCGAACTGACGATCAAGGTGGTTCGGTATAGCGATTTGTTCCTGTCCACCGCGCTTATACCGGTGTGTTGGCTGCTGGCAACTTACAAGTCCCGGCTCTTTCATGAGCTTGCCAGCAAGCCAGCGCCCCATACGGAAGCCTTTAAGTGTTGCCATAGTGGCAATGCTCCTTGCGCCCGCTGAGCCATGACTGATGCTGTATAACTCCTGCACCTGGCTACGCAACGCTGTCCGCCTGATATCCGGTTCATCAGGACGACTTTTCCAGTATTTGTAGCTGCTACGGTGAACCCCAAACACATGGCACAGTATCGCCACGGGATAACGCGCTCTGAGCTTCCCGATTAACGGGAACTGTTCAGGGAGTCTGACATCAAGAGCGCGGTAGCCTTTTTTAATATGTCGTTTTCCATTTCAATACGTTGAAGTTTTTTCTTCAGCTCACGAATTTCAGTTTATTCCGGCGTTATCGGCGAGGCTTTTGGCGTTTTGCCCTGACGTTCATCACGCAACAGTTTAACCCGGCGCGTCATGGTAGAAAGCCCTGTATCCATCGCTTTAGCCGCTTCAGCAACGGTGTAATTCTGATCGACGACAAGCTGGGCTGATTCGCGTTTGAACTCTGCACTGAAATTTCTTTTTTTCATTTGGGCACCTGTATTGTTCTGAGGCGAGCATATCACCTCTGTTCAGGTGGCCAAATTCAGTAAACCACTACGCTGTTGCGGCATTTGGCAGATAACGAAATCGACAGTGATTCATTCGCTGTAACGCATGGGAACGAAAACGGCAAAGAGACGGAATGTGAGTTGAGCATAACTGACTTTGCTCTACGCGCTGCTGCGGACGTTGATGCGATGCTCGATGCACTGTCGCAGCGTGACGCGCAGATAGCAGCGCTGGCGAAGCAGCCGCCGGTGGCATATACGGTTAGTCGAGTCATAGAGGCGCTTTCTAAGGGATACTTGGGGACAGTTACAGTCTGCCCGGACGCTCGCCAAGTAAGCCCTGTGCCGCTGTTCCTCCACGCCGCGCCGCCAGCGCCGGTAGTGCAGAATGAAGTCGCAGAGGTGGCCCGCGCCGCGCTGGACTATATCGACGCGCTGCCGTCTGACGTTGTTGCGTCGCTGCCAGCTATGCCGGGGTTTGATCGTAGCTGGGCTGATGGTGCGCTGTCGTTGACTGCCGCGCCGCCAGCGCCGGTTAAGTTGCCAAGCCTGAAGCAGACGATTTCTGGTGAGCGCTACACCTGGTCAGATGGTGTTTACAACTACCAGCAGGACGTAATTGGAATACTCAAAGCGGCAGGCGTTGTTGTGGAGGTGGCAGATGAATAATCAGGAACGGCAGGCGCTGATTGAGCGAGTGTCAGAAATATACACAGAGTATTCTAAGCCTAATCACCCAAAAGCATTCAGCGTAAAAGACACTGAAATTGCTAAGCTGGCCCTTATTGCCCTGGCGGCATTAACCGCTGAGCCAGTTGCATTTACAGCGCAAAGCAACATTGATGGATTTGGCGGGGGAGTTGGATATATGTGGCCGCCTGGCAATGAAAAGCCCACTGATGTGGCTCTGTACGCCAATCCAATCGACAACACCGCGCCGCAGTATGAGGCGCTGGCAAGATTTGACACGGCAGGCGGCCCGGAGAAAACAGTAATTGTGCATCACGTTGCGCCTCCTGGCTGGCAACTGGTGCCGGTCGAGCCGACAGCGGAAATGTATGACGCTGGTGATAAGCAGCTGGCTACAAAGCAGGTATGGGATGCAATGCTCGCCGCAGCACCGAAACCGGAGGGACAGTGACCAGATTCAAATACTCCCTCACCATGCTTCTTCCGGCGTTTATCGTCTGTTGGTCAATAGGAAAGTCTGCAAAGGCCATTGAGAGAATAGCCAGAAAGGTCAGATTAAAATGTGCCTATAAGATGCGGGACGTTTTAGCGGGAATTCCAACAGACGAAAGTAAGGAGAATGAATGTTAGCAGGCTTCATACTCCTCATTACCGCTCACTCTCACGCCCTACCCCTGACCGATAAAATCTATCCCACCAAAGCAGAATGCGAGTTCATGAAGCGTCGCGTAAATGAGCGTCGGCCGTTGGCTCAGCTGGAATGTGGTGAGGTAAGGAAATAATTATGGCTCCGAATGAAATGCTTAATGATTTCATTAAAGGTAATGGATATGGAGTAGCACCCAGCGCCGTGGTGGAGATGGCCCGCGAGCTACTGGCGCTACGGAAGGCGTTTAGTGAGCCCGCGGTGCATGAAGCTGAGATTAACGGAGTCATGTCTTCAGTAACAAAGTCACAATATCAAGATTGCAAAAAGTACGGCGTACCAACCAGGCTTTTGTATACCAAGCCCACAGAGATCACCTGATACCTCACCTGTTTACCGTTCCAAGTAAAGTTTTTCCTAGAGAAGTCGATTAAGAGTTGACGGGGCTAATCCCGGTGAATCAATAGGAATTTTAGATGAGTAAAGGACAATTCAACGTTGATAAGGACGGAATCAAAAAAATCGGTGAAGGCGTTGCGGTTGGCGTTGGTGCCGGTGCTGGGGCAGGAATTGGTGCTGCGATAGGCGTAAGCGGTGCTATTGCTGCTGCCGAAGCTACCGCCGCCGCCGCGGTTGTTGCAGGTAGCGCTTCTGCAACAACTGCGGGGTTGGCTGCTGCTGGCGGTGGTGCAATCGCAGCAGGCGGCACAGGAATGGCAGGAGGAGTCACAGCTATAGCTTCAGCAGCAGCAAGTAGTGCCGTAGTTCCAGTAGTTGGGTGGGCGGTAGCTGGCGCAGCATTAACTGGCCTTGCAGCTTGGGGAGCATACAAGTATCTAACGAAGGACTAATCATCTGGTCTAAAAATACCAACCGCCCACCGAGGCGGTTTTTTTGCACCTAAACCCCGGAGGTATCCCATGCGCGCAGACATTAATGATGCAGCCAGTGAGCTGGAAGAACTGGTTTAAAAGGCGGCCAGTATAACATAAATGAAAGGGGAAGAGCTTCCAACCGTATTTAACGCCGAGATGTATTCACGCCAATACAACATCATTAATTTGACATGTCAATTCATATATGTCATATATACACTATACAAACAGGGGGTATATATGGAATTCATTACTGGAAGTTTTTCTGACATTGCCGATACCAACCTAGGAAAGGAGTTGTGGGCATTCCTGACATCTCATGAATCATTAATAATGATGGAAACTGCAAGCTATCTGTCAAAACCGGCACTGGAGCCTTTACAACCCAGCCTCTTAGAGAGGTTCGGTGATGAAGTTAAAAGGGATCGCGTCAAGCAGATGTTGGGGAAAATGGTCAGACAGATAATGGAAGAGCGTGGATACGCACTTGACCAAGTTGGTGTGAGATTAAAACAAAATTCTTTATTTTTAAGCGCAGCCAGATATAAAAAATGGAGCTGAAGTATGAACCTTAGAATGGAAGTAAGGAAATGGGTTTCCGGACACATTGAAGGGATTATTGAGGCGGCCCGCTTTCATAATGCTGAGACGGTTAGGATTGGAATGACAGGTGAAGGAATCAGGCCTAATTATCAATTAATCACAGATAAAAACAGCTTAATCGCCATTAATGGCATTAACCATCAGCCATTTAGTAGGGTCAGTGAGTTCGACGAAAAAAGGATTTCGAAGGCTTATTCAATTGAGCAACTAATCAATATGAGAGTATGGGGCGGTTTCGTTGAAGCAGAAAATTTTGAGTGAAGGTTAAATAACCCACTAAGCCGCCCACGGGCGGTTTTTTATTGCCTGGATCCGGAGTAAAGAAGCGTGGAACCGGAAACCAAAAACGCGCTAAGGGCCGTAGCGCGTAAGTGCAGGAGCGAAATCACCAACGCCATCGACGGCCAGCCAAAGTCAGACCACGACAACATTATCACCACCCTTCTCGATAAACACGCCAAAACCGTTCAATGCCTACCGCCTAATACATTTCCGGCCAAGCGCTGGTTATCGTTTTATGTGCGTCAGGTTGATAAGGAGATAAAACATGTCAGTTGAATTAATCGATAAACGTCGCCCGGGACAGCGTATAAGAGGACTGGGATTGCCTAACGGCACATGGTTTAAAGTGCTGGGCATACTAGGCATGGAGAAGCTCGTTGATACGCAGCATACCAATGACCTTTTGGATATCACGCCAGGCAAGGCAAAGAAAATGGCAGCATTGATAGAGGCGTGGACGCCGCCAGATGGCTGGGTTAACGGAAATGACCACCGCTCACATGCCAGAATGAAAGCTTACCTCATCGAATTCCTGCGCGACTGCAACGGCTTCCGCAGCCGCTAACTCCCATCCTCCTATTCACTATCGCGCTATGCGTGAGGAGTTGTTATGTCCAGAGATATACTTTACGAATGGCTAAAAAGTGGCGAGTACATGGCCCGCTGTGGCTATACCTTGCAGCGAAGCCGAAAGAAAGTGCCGTTCAAAAACATGGATAATGATATAGCCCGCTTCAGGCGTGAAATGGATGAGAAGTTTAGCAGCATTCTGAGCGCTAAATGATCACCCCACTCCACCTCATCATCACAATCATTGCGTTCATCATCGCCAGAGCAATATTCAACTACCTGTAGAGGTCATTCATGGAAGCTTACGCGCTTACCCTGGATGAGGCCTGCGCGTTTCTCGGCATCTCCCGATCCACGGCCAGCAACTGGATACGGTCGGGACGCCTGACAGCAACACGCAAAGACCCGTCCAAACCGAAGTCACCCTATCTCGTCACCCGCCAGGCATGTATTGCCGCTCTCAATAATCCAATGCACACTGTCGCAGTGAGCGCGGCAGGTGCATATGAGGAGAAATTATCATGTCCATCTTCCGCAGGGGCTCCGTCTGGTACGGGAGTTACACGACGCCGGGCGGCAAGCGAATTAAGGAATCTCTTGGCACAGAGGACCGAAAGCAAGCACAGGAGTTGTACGACCGCAGGAAGGCTGAACTGTGGCGAATAGAGCGCCTTGGTGACTTTCCTGATGTAACGTTCGAAGAAGCCTGCATGCGCTGGCTGGAAGAGAAAGCGCATAAGAAATCTCTGGATGCAGATAAGGGCCGGATTGGATTCTGGCTCATGCATTTTGAAGGAGTTTTGCTGAAGGATATCAGCGAGGCGAAAATTTACGCTGCGGTCAGCAGGATGACCAACCGTAAATCAGAGGAAAGATGGAAACAGCGCGCTGCATCGATGCAGAAGAAAGGAATCGATATTGGGGTATATAAGCCGGAGCCGGTATCCACATCTACGAAGGCCAAGCATCTGGCGCTCATGAAGGCGCTGATGCGTGCAGCCGAAAGGGAATGGAAGTGGATCGAGAAGTCACCTGTCATCAAGGTGCCGCAGGAAAGAAATAAGCGGGTACGGTGGCTCGAACCCGCTGAAGCAAAGCGGCTGATTGATGAATGCCCTGAGCCGCTCAAGTCTACCGTAGAGTTTGCACTGGCGACAGGGTTGCGCCGGTCGAACATTGTCGATCTGAAATGGCAGCAGATTGACATGCAGCGCAAGGTGGCATGGATATACCCGGAGGAAAGCAAGTCAGGCAGAGCAATTGGCGTTGCACTGAATGACACAGCCTGCGCCGTTCTGAAGCAGCAGCTTGGCAAGCATCACAACTGGGTGTTTGTACACACCGAGGCTGTGAAGCGAAATGACGGAACGACAACGGCCGGAGTCAGAAAGATGCGCGTCGATTCAAACACTGCATGGCGAGCAGCGTTAAAAAGAGCCGGTATTGAGGACTTCCGGTTTCACGACTTGCGACACACCTGGGCAAGCTGGCTCATTCAGTCAGGAGTTCCGCTTTCGGCGCTGCAGGAAATGGGTGGCCGGGAAAGCATCGAGATGGTGTAGCGTTATGCACATCTGGCACCTAACCACCTAACCGAACACGCAAGGAAAATTGACGCGATTCTTAGCAGTCGTGTCCCAAATCTGTCCCACGTTGAAAATCTGAAAGCTGGAGGTGAGTGATAAGTGATTGATATTTAATGGCACGCCCTACAGGATTCGAACCTGTGACCTACGGCTTAGAAGGCCGGTGCTCTATCCAGCTGAGCTAAGGGCGCCTTGGTGAGTTGGGTCGAATTATACGACGCAAAGGCAGCGAGTCAACGTTTTTACAGCCGTGCCGCGCGCTTCGCCGAAGATGTAACCAGACAGCGCGATTCAGGGACTGACAGCGGCGCGCGCTTCTGACAAAATACGCCGCATTCCCCGATTCACTCACACAGATGGATTCCTTCCCTGATGGCAGCAAAAATTATTGACGGTAAAACGATTGCGCAGCAGGTGCGCCTTGAGGTTGCTGAAAAAGTGAAACAGCGGCTGGCGGACGGAAAGCGCGCGCCGGGCCTGGCGGTAGTGTTGGTGGGCGAAGATCCCGCCTCGCAGATCTATGTCGGCAGCAAGCGTCGCGCCTGCGAAGAGGTGGGGTTTATCTCCCGCTCTTACGATCTGCCGGCAACCACCAGCGAAAGCGTGCTGCTTGAACTGATCGATACGCTGAATAACGACAGCGAAATTGACGGAATCCTGGTGCAGCTGCCGCTGCCGGCGGGCATCGATAACGTCAAGGTGCTGGAGCGTATCGCGCCGGATAAAGATGTCGATGGCTTCCACCCTTATAATGTCGGCCGCCTCTGTCAGCGCGCGCCGCTGCTGCGCCCCTGTACGCCGCGCGGCATCATCACGCTGCTGGAGCGTTATAATATCGATACCTACGGCCTGAATGCGGTGGTGGTCGGCGCCTCGAATATCGTCGGCCGTCCGATGAGCCTGGAGCTGCTGCTGGCTGGCTGCACCACCACCGTGACGCACCGCTTTACCAAAGATCTGCGTCATCATATTGAGCATGCCGATCTGTTAGTGGTCGCGGTCGGCAAGCCGGGCTTTATCCCTGGCGAGTGGATTAAACCCGGCGCGATCGTTATCGACGTAGGGATTAACCGTCTGGAAAGCGGCAAAGTGGTAGGCGACGTGGAGTTTGACGTCGCCGCCGAACGCGCTTCCTGGATTACGCCGGTACCGGGCGGCGTTGGGCCGATGACGGTCGCAACGCTGATTCAAAATACGCTGCAGGCGTGCGAAGAGTATCATGATAAAGGAGCCGCATAATGGCCACGTTTTCTTTAGGTAAACATGCGCACGTTGACCTGTGCGATCTGCTGAAGCTGGAAGGCTGGGTAGAAAGCGGCGCGATGGCGAAGAATCTCATCGCCGATGGTCTGGTGACGGTAGATGGTCAGGTTGAAACGCGTAAGCGCTGCAAGATTATCGCCGGACAAACGGTGGAGTTTGACGGACAGCGCGTCAAGGTCACTGCCTGAGACGACAACAGCCGGTTAAACCGGCTGTTTTTTCTGCCGCGCGTCAGCGTCCCTGCTGAAAGCGCTCTCTGCTGTCGATTACTGTGCCTGCTGTAAACGCAGCGCGCTTTTTTCCGCTTCGCTTAATGCGGGCTGCTGCGCCTGGCCGCTCTCCGAGGCTTTTACCGCCGCTTCCAGCACCGCCATTACCGCCAGCGCCTGCTGCGGCGGCACCGGATTCTCCTGCTGACCGTTCAGCGCGTTGGCGATCTGTATATAGTACTGACGCTGATCGCCCGCTGGCGTCGGTAGCTGGCGCGGCGCTTCTTCTCCGCTGTAGAGCACCATCGCGTCGTCGTCCGCGCCCCAGCCTGCGCTGCCGGGCGTCACCCCCGCCAGTAGCTGACTCTCCTGGCGGTCGGCATGCGCTTTTATCAGGCTGCCTTTATCGCCATGCACGCTAAAGCGCGATACGCCGCCGGCAACCAGCATGCTGCAATGGAGGATAACGCGATGCTCAGGATAGTTCAGCACAACATGCGCCCAGTCGTTCACCTCCGCCTGTTCACGCAGCGTGGCGATATTGCCCTGCACGCTTTCCGGCAGGCCAAACAGCTGTAACGCCTGGTCGATCAGATGCGGGCCTAAATCGAACCACAGGCCGCTGCCCGGCACGTTCTGCTCGCGCCAGCGTACGCGTACCTGCGGACGAAAACGGTCGATATGAGATTCAAACTGCACGACCCTGCCCACCAGCCCCTGCTCTATCGCCTGGCGCACGCCGAGATAGTCGCTGTCCCAGCGGCGATTGTGAAATACCGACAGCAGCTGTCCTTTCTCTTCGGCCAATGCGATCAGCTCGCGCGCTTCCTGCATATTCAGCGTAAAAGGCTTATCCACCACCACATGTTTGCCCGCCTCCAGCGCCTCTCTGGCCAGCGGCGCATGCGTGGTGTTGGGCGACGCGATCACCACCAGATCGATATTCGGATCGGCGATCGCCTGCTGCGCATCGGCGATCACTCGCATACCGGGAAAATCAGCCTGCACTTTGGCGGCGTCGCTGGAAACGATAGCGTAGAGGTTCAGTCCCGCCGTGGCGGAAAGCAGCGGTGCGTGAAAGGTCTTTCCGGCGAAGCCGTAGCCAATCAGCGCCACGTTGATCATTGCGTTGTCACTCATGTTGTTCTCCTTCGGCGATAACTGAAACGTCGGTGGATGGCATAGCGGGCAGCGCATTCCAGGGACGATCGATAAACAGACGTTGCATATCCGCTAAATCCGCTACCCGATGCGGCTGGCAGCGGTCCAGTTTTAAATGATCGACGACCAGCCAGCGTTGGGCGCTGAACGCCAGCATGGCGCGTTTAATTTCGGCATCGGCTTCCTGGCTGGCGCTAATGCCCAGCCTGGCGTCGACCGCGCAGGCGCCGAAAATGGCGATATCGGCGCGATAGCGTTGCAGCGCCGCCAGCGTGGCGGCGCCAGCAAACAGGCGCTGACTGTTATCCCACTGCCCGCCCAGCAAAATCAGTTCAATATCCGCCCGACCGCTCAGCGCCCAGGCGATATCGAGTGATGCGGTGATCACTCGCGCAGGAACCGTAAGCGCGGCGGCCACCGCCAAAACGGTGCTGCCGGCGTCCAGCATCAGCGTGCTGCCTGGCGGGATCTGCTGGGCCACCGCCCTGCCCAGCCGCTGCTTGGTTGCGTTAAGCACGCCGCTGCGCGCATTGCGCGACATCGCGGGCACATCCAGCGCAATTGCGCCGCCGTGGTTTTTCTGCGCCAGCCCCTGGCGTTGCAGATCGTTAAGATCGCGGCGTACAGTGTCGACCGATACCCGCAGCGTGCGGGCCAGCTCCGCCACGCCCAGCTGTCCCTGCTCGCTTAACAGCCCTAACAGCGCTTTTTGACGCGCAACTTTATGCATAGCGATCCTCCTTTGCAGCAATATACTGCAAAAAACGGCAAATAACAGCAAAAGAGGGATCAAAAGGATCTTTTTGATGGAGGGTCAGGCATTAGAGAGAGTAGTCGCAAAAGCACGCCGGGAGTGGCGGCAGGCGGAAAATCATCCGCAGAAAACGACCGGACGCAGAAAAAGGGCTGGTCAACGCCAGCCCTGAGGGAGAATATTACTTACGGCGCCAGGTGGTGCCCTGTGGGCCATCTTCCAGCACGATGCCTAACGCGTTCAGCTTGTCGCGCGCGACATCCGCCTGCGCCCAGTCTTTCGCCTTGCGCGCGTCGTTGCGCATTTTAATCAGCGCTTCGATCTCGGCTACTTCGTCGTTATCCTGCGCCGCACCGCCTTGCAGAAATTGCTCCGGGTCCTGCGCCAACAGACCCAACACGCCGGCCAGTTCGCGCAGACGCGCCGCCAGCCCGTCCGCCGCGGCCTTATCTTCCGCCTTCAGACGGTTCACTTCACGCGCCAGATCGAACAGCACGGAGTAAGCTTCCGGGGTGTTGAAGTCATCATCCATCGCCTCGCGGAAGCGTGCAACAAACGCCTCGCCGCCTGCCGGTTCGGCGCTGGCGTCGGTATGGCGCAGCGCGGTATAGAGACGCTCCAGCGCGGCGCGCGCCTGTTTCAGATTCTCTTCGCCGTAGTTAAGCTGACTGCGATAGTGGCCGGACATCAGGAAGTAGCGCACCGTTTCAGCGTCAAAATGCTGCAACACGTCGCGGATGGTGAAGAAGTTGCCCAGCGATTTGGACATCTTCTCGCGATCGACCATCACCATGCCGGAATGCATCCAGTAGTTGACGTAAGGGCCGTCATGGGCGCAGGTGGACTGCGCAATCTCATTTTCGTGATGCGGGAACATCAGATCGGAGCCGCCGCCGTGAATATCAAAATGCTCGCCCAGCTGCTTGCAGTTCATGGCGGAACATTCGATATGCCAGCCCGGTCGCCCGGCGCCCCACGGCGAAGGCCAGCTTGGCTCATCCGCCTTCGACATTTTCCACAGCACGAAGTCCATCGGGTTACGCTTGACGTCGGCGACTTCCACGCGCGCGCCCGCCTGCAACTGTTCCAGATCCTGGCGCGAGAGGCAGCCATATTCAGGATCGCTGTCGACGGCGAACATCACGTCGCCGTTGCTCGCCACGTAAGCGTGTCCACGGGCGATCAGTTTTTCCACCAGCTCGATGATTTCGCTGATGTGACGGGTAGCGCGCGGCTCCAGATCGGGCGGCAGAATATTCAGCGCGCTGAAGTCGGCGTGCATCTCGGCGATCATGCGGTTGGTCAGCGCTTCCACCGTTTCATTATTCTCATTGGCGCGCTTGATGATTTTGTCGTCAATATCGGTGATATTGCGCACATATTTCAGCTGATAGCCGCAGTAACGCAGGTAACGCGCCACGATATCGAAGGCAACGAAGGTTCGGCCGTGACCGATATGGCTCAGGTCATAAACGGTAATACCGCACACGTACATGCCCACTTCACCGGCATGGATCGGTTTAAATTCCTCTTTTTGGCGCGTCAGGGTATTAAAAATTTTCAGCATTGAACTTTCCGTATAAGCGTGTGCGGATAAACGAAACTAAGAGGGTCTATTTTTCACGTAAGCGCTACGCAATGCAAGAAAGGACACAGGCGCGCGGCGGCAAAAGCGCACCGGGAGTCCCTGTAAAGCCCCTTTGCGCTTACTGACGCCGCCCCGGAAATTATGTTATAAGAAGCGTCTGTTAAAACTGGCCCGCGCAGGCGGGCGCAGTATCTTAAGAACTCCAACCTTTACAGGACGAGATTATGGTTACTTTCCAGACCAATCATGGTGATATCGTGATCAAAACGTTTGATGACAAAGCGCCTGCGACCGTGCAGAACTTCCTGGATTATTGCCGTGAAGGTTTCTACGACAACACCATTTTCCACCGTGTGATCAATGGCTTTATGATTCAGGGCGGCGGCTTTGAGCCGGGCATGAAGCAGAAAGCGACCAAAGCGGAAATCCGCAACGAAGCTAACAACGGTCTGAAAAATACCCGCGGCACGCTGGCGATGGCGCGTACTTCCGCTCCGCATTCCGCCACCGCGCAGTTCTTCATCAACGTTGCAGACAACGACTTCCTCAACTTCCGTGACGAAAGCCTGCAGGGCTGGGGTTACTGCGTGTTCGCTGAAGTGGTGGAAGGCATGGACGTGGTCGACAAGATCAAAGCCGTTTCCACCGGCCGCAGCGGCATGCATCAGGATGTGCCAAAAGAAGACGTGATCATTCAGAAAGTCATCGTTAGCGAGTAATGTCACGCACGCTGTTTATCGCAGATTTGCATCTGTGCCAGAAAGAACCGGCAATTACTGCCGGTTTTCTGCGTTTTTTGCAGCGCGAAGCGCAAACCGCCGACGCGCTCTATATTCTCGGCGACCTGTTTGAAGCCTGGATCGGCGATGACGATCCCAATCCGCTTCATCAGCAGATCGCGACGGCGCTGCGCACGCTGCCGTTGCCGGTCTGGTTTATTCACGGCAACCGCGATTTTCTGCTCGGCCAGCGCTACGCCCGCGCCAGCGGCATGACGCTGCTGCCTGAGGAGCAGGTGCTGAATCTCTATGGTCGTTCGATATTGATTATGCATGGCGACACGCTCTGCACCGACGATGAAGGCTATCAGCGCTTTCGCCGCAAGGTGCATCAGCGCTGGCTGCAGAGGCTGTTTCTCGCCCTGCCGCTGCGGCTGCGTCAGCGTATCGCGCTGCGTATGCGCGACGGCAGCAAAAACGCCAACAGCCAGAAGTCCACGGCAATTATGGATGTCAATGCGCAGGCGGTCAGCGAGGCGATGCAGCGCCATCAGGTTCAGTGGTTGATCCACGGTCATACCCATCGTCCGGCGGTCCATACGCTGACGGCGAACGGCCAGCCCGCAGAGCGGCTGGTGCTGGGCGCCTGGCACAGCGCCGGTTCGATGATTGAAGTTACCCCGCAGGCGATTAACCTGATTCACTTCCCTTTCTGAAGCGGAAAAGATCCCGCTTCAGCGCCCGTTATCGGGCTACGCAACCGTTTTCCTTGCCGAAGAGACATGCTATTCTCTGTGCCCTTCCCGACCGCGTGGCAACCACGCCGGTGACCTTTGCATAATCACAGGAGTCAGATCCGCATGTCTCTTAACGCCGCCCCGACCCGCATCGCCATCGTCATGGGTTCCAAAAGTGACTGGGCCACAATGCAGTTCGCTGCGGAGATCCTTACCGCTCTGGCCGTTCCCTTCCATGTTGAAATCGTTTCCGCTCACCGCACGCCGGATAAGCTGTTCAGCTTTGCCGAAGGCGCGGCGGAAAAAGGCTATCAGGTGATTATCGCAGGCGCCGGCGGCGCGGCCCACCTGCCGGGCATGCTGGCGGCGAAAACGCTGGTGCCGGTGCTGGGCGTGCCGGTGCAGAGCGCCGCGCTGAGCGGCGTCGACAGTCTCTACTCCATCGTACAGATGCCGCGCGGCATCCCGGTGGGCACGCTGGCGATCGGCAAAGCGGGCGCCGCCAACGCCGCCCTGCTGGCCGCACAGATTCTGGCGATCCATGACGGCGAACTGGCGACGCGCCTTGCCGCCTGGCGTCAGGCGCAGACCGACGACGTATTGAATAATCCCGATCCGCGGGAGGAAGCATGAAGCCAGTTTGCGTATTAGGAAATGGTCAGTTGGGCCGTATGCTGCGTCAGGCGGGCGAACCGCTGGGCATCGCCGTCTATCCGGTGGGGCTGGACGCCGAGCCGGAAGCGCTGCCGATTCAGCAAAGCGTGATCACCGCTGAAATCGAACGCTGGCCGGAAACCGCCCTGACGCGTGAGCTGGCGCGCCATCCGGCGTTTGTGAACCGCGAGATTTTTCCGCTGCTTGCCGATCGGTTAACCCAAAAGCAGCTACTTGATCGGCTGGGCCTGGCGACCGCGCCCTGGCAGTTGCTCTCCTCTGCGCAGGAGTGGCCGCAGGTTTTCGCCCGTCTGGGCGAACTGGCGATCGTGAAGCGTCGCACCGGCGGCTATGACGGGCGCGGCCAGTGGCGTCTGCGCGCAGCGGAAACCGCCGCGCTGCCGGACGAGTGCTACGGGGAGTGCATCGTTGAACAGGGCATCAACTTTTCCGGCGAGGTGTCGCTGGTCGGCGCGCGCGGACATAACGGCGCGACGGTGTTCTATCCGCTGACGCACAACCTGCATCAGGAAGGCATTCTGCGCACCAGCGTGGCGCTGCCGCAGCCGGACAAGGCGCAGCAACAGCAGGCGGAACAAATGCTGAGCGCCATTCTGCATGAGCTGAACTATGTCGGCGTCATGGCAATGGAGTGCTTTGTCACGCCCGCGGGGCTGTTGATTAACGAGCTGGCGCCGCGCGTACACAATAGCGGCCACTGGACGCAAAACGGCGCGTCCGTCAGCCAGTTTGAGCTGCATTTACGCGCCATTCTCGACCTGCCGCTGCCGACGCCGGTGGTCAGCACGCCGTCGGTGATGATCAATCTGATCGGCACCGATGTGAATCCGCAGTGGCTAAGCGAGCCGCTGGTGCATCTGCACTGGTATGAGAAAGAGGTGCGTCCGGGTCGCAAGGTGGGACACCTGAACCTCAGCGATCCTGACGGCCAGCGTATCGCCGCCGCGCTGACGGCGCTGACGCCGATGCTGCCGCCGGAGTACGCCAGCGGCATCGCCTGGGCGCAGAGCCTTTTAGGGTAAGGCGTGCGCTGTCCATGAAGACAGCCAGCCCCAGCGTTTTTGAACCTCAACGGCCCGCGCATGCGGGCCGTTTTTATCAGAAGCTGCGGAACAGCGCTTTGCCACGCAACAGTCGAATGCCCAGCCAGCCGCCGCACAGCGAAAGCAGCAGCGCGCCGCTCAGCGGCAACACTATCCAGAGTCGGTAATCCGGCTGCCACGGAAAATCGAACACTTTGCGCTGCAATCCCCACAGCGCCGCCTCCGCCCCCAGCGCCGCCGCGCCGCCAGCCACCACGCCCAGTAGGGCAAACTCGCACCATAATGTCGCGCGCAGCAGCTTTTTACCCGCGCCCAGTGTGCGATAGACCACCAGCTCCTGGCGTCGTTGCCGCATCCCTACCTGTATCTGCGCCAGCAGCAGCAGAATGCCGCAACCGGTCACCAGCACTACCATGATTTCCAGCGCCTGGCTGACCTGCGTCAGTATCTGGCCGATCTGACGCATCATCGCGCCGATATCGAGCAGGCTGAGCGTCGGAAAGGCGCGGTTAAGCTGCGCCAGCGTTTCAGGATGCCCGTCGAGACGGAAGCTGGTAAGCCAGGTCTGCGGTTGTTCATCCAGCGCACCCGGCGGAAAGATAAAGAAGAAGTTGGGACGCAGGCTTTCCCAATCCACTTTACGCAGGCTGCTGATTTTAGCGCTGAACTGTTGGGTATCGCCGGTAAAGGTCAGCGTATCACCGAGCCTGACGCCGAGCCGGTCGGCCAGCTCCGCTTCCATAGAGACCTCGCCAGCGCGCGGCGGCCACTCGCCGGCCACGATCGGATTATGCTCAGGCCGATGCGACAGCGTGGTCAGATTCAACTCGCGGTTAAGCGCGCTGTCGCGACGCGGATCGACCTTCTGATGGTTAATCTCCGTCAGGCGCACCCTGGCGATGGGATAGAAGGTGCCGGGATGAATCTCGCGCTGAACCAGAAAACGCTGCACGTCCGCCACCTGGTCGCGGCTGATATTCAGCAGAAAATAGTTGGGGCTGTCGGCGGGCAACTGTTGCTGCCAGCGTTCAAGCAGATCGCCGCGCAGCACCAGCAGCAGCGCCAACAGCATAAAGGAGAGCGAAAAGGCGGCCAGCTGGCTCAGCGTCGCCCAGGGCTGACGCAGCAGGCGATTCACCGCCAGCCGCAACGCCAGCCTGCGCAGCGTCAGACGCCCCAGCAGCCAGAGCGCGCCCCACCCCAGCGCGGCCAAAAGCAGCGCCAGCAGCACAATGCCGCCCAGCAGCGCCCAGAGCAGTTTGCTGTTGCCCACCAGCAGTACCAGCAGCGCAACCACCACCAGCGCCATCACAGGCAGATAGTAACGCAGCGGCCAGACCGGCGCGATGGCGTCCTGCCGCAGCACGCGCAACGGCTGGGTCTCCAGCAGCAGCCGATAAGGACGCAGCCCCACCAGCAGCGAAATCACAAACAGCGCGCCCAGCGCCCAAATCCAGGGCCAGACCCCGGCAGACGGCAGTTCGCCTGGCAACACCGGCCGCAGCATCCGCAGCAGCAGCGCCTCAAACCCCGCGCCCAGCACGCCGCCAGCCAGCGCGGCTAGCAGCAGCACCGCGAACCATTGTCCGACGATCAGCCGCCGCAGCGCGCCGCGACCGGCGCCCAGCGTCTTCAGCACCGCCACCAAGTCGTAACGGCTGCGGCAGTAGTGGCTCATCGCCACCGCGACCGCCGCGACCGAGAGCAGCAGCGTCAGCAACGCCGATAGCAGCAGGAACTGCTGCGCGCGCTGCATCGAACGGCCCAGCGCATCTTCGGAATTCTCGACGCTGAGCCAGCGCTGATCGCTTTTCAGCTGCGGCGTAATCCAGCGGTCATAGCGGCTGAGCGCCTCGGCGTCGCCAGCGAACTTATAGCGCCAGGCTACGCGGCTGCCGGGCTGAATCGCGCCGGTTTTCTCCACGTCCGCCAGGTTCATCAGTAGGCGCGGCGCGGTCTGAAAAGGATTAAACCCGGCGTCAGGCTCCTGTAAAATCGCGCCGGCGATGCGCAGACGAGCATCGCCGACCTCCAGTTCGTCGCCGGGCTTCACCGCCAGCAGCGCCATCAGCCGCGGCGCCAGCAGCACGCTGCCCGGCTGAGGCTTCAGGCCCGGCGGTTCGGTGCGCAGCTTGCCGAACATCGGATAGCTGGCGTCTACCGCCTTGATCGCCGCCAGCTGCGGGCTGTCGCCCGCAAAGGTCATGGTCATAAAGGTGAGCTGAGCGGAGAGCTGGAGCCCCTGCCGTTGCGCCTGCTCCAGCCACGCCTGCGGCGCGCTGTGGCTGCTGCGCAGCGTGCGGTCGCCCGCCATAAACTCGCGGCTCTGCTGGGTCAGCCCTTTCTCCATGCGGTCGCCGAGCGTACCCAGCGCCAGCACGCAGGCGACCGACAACGTCAGCGCCAGCCAGACGATCAGCAGCGAGGGCGAACGCCACTCGCGCCAGAACCAACGCCAGATCATGCTTCCTCCCACAGCTTACCGTCGCGGACGCGCAGCCGACGATCGCAACGCGCCGCCAGCTGCGCGTCGTGCGTGACGAGGATCAGCGTGGTGGCGCTGTCGCGATTCATGGAAAACAGCAGGTCAGCGATGCGGTCGCCGGTTTGACGATCGAGGTTGCCGGTCGGCTCATCGGCGAACAGCACGTCGGGACGCCCGTTAAAGGCGCGCGCCAGCGCCACGCGCTGCTGCTCGCCGCCGGAAAGCTGCGTCGGCAGGTGATGCAGCCGCTTGCCCAGGCCGAGCTGCGCCAGCAGACTTTGCGCCTGCTCGCGGCTTAGCCGGTCCGATTCACCGCGCAGCAGCGCCGGAAGCTGTACATTTTCCAGCGCGCTCAGCGTCGGCACCAGCATAAAAGATTGAAAGACAAAGCCGACATGACGCGCGCGCAATGCGGCGCGCTGCTCCTCATCCATCTGCGGCAGGGACTGGCCGCAGAGACGCACCTCGCCGCTGCTGCCATCATCCAGCCCGGCCAGAATGCCCAGCAGCGTCGACTTGCCTGAGCCGGATTCGCCAATCAGGGCGATGCTCTCCCCTGGTTTGACAACCAGGTCAACTCCGGTAAGGATGAACAGCTGATGCTCCCCTTCACCGACGGATTTAGTAAGATGATGAACTTCAACAATGTTTTCCGCTGGCATTATCCCTTCCTGTTGTTGTTACTGTTGCTGGCGCGCGTCGCGTCAGCCGATACCCTGCTGGTGCTGGGCGACAGCCTGAGCGCCGGCTACCGCATGTCCGCTGGTGAAGCCTGGCCCGCGCTGCTGGATAAAAAGTGGCGGCAGCAGCCGCAGGTGGTGAACGGCAGCATCAGCGGCGACACGGCGGCGCAGGGCCTGGCGCGTCTGCCGGCGCTGCTACAGCAGCACAAACCGCGCTGGGTATTGATCGAACTGGGCGGTAATGATGGGCTGCGCGGCTTCCCGCCGCAAAATATTGAACAGGATTTGCGCAAAATTATCACTACGGTGCAGGCCGCCAACGCCGAACCGCTGCTGATGCAGATTCGTCTGCCGGCGAACTATGGCCGCCGCTATACCGAAGCTTTCAGCAATATCTATCCCAAACTGGCTCAGCAGTACAATGTGCCGCTGGTGCCCTTTTTTATGGAACAGGTCTATCTTCAGCCCCAATGGATGCAGCAGGACGGCATTCATCCGGCGCCCGATGCGCAGGACTTTATTACCGAGCTGATGGATAAGGCGCTGACGCCACTAGTTAAACACGAGTCCTGAACGGCAACGAAGCCAGAGACGTAAAGTTATGCAAAAAAACGTGTTAATCACCGGCTGCTCCAGCGGCATCGGCCTGGCGGCAGCCAACGATTTATTGATGCGCGGCTATCGCGTGCTGGCCGCCTGCCGCAAAGAAGCGGACGTGGCGCGCATGGAGGCGCTGGGCTTTTGCGGCATCCAGCTCGACTTAGACGATGAAGCGAGCGTTGCCCGCGCCGCTGAACAGGTCATTGCGTTGACCGGCAACCGGCTCTACGGGTTATTCAATAACGCCGGCTACGGCGTTTACGGCCCGCTGGAAAGCCTGTCGCGCCGTCAGTTGGAACAGCAGTTCGCCAGCAACCTGTTCGGCACGCATCAGCTGACGATGCTGCTGCTGCCAGCGCTGCGCGCCAGCGGCGAGGCGCGCATTATCAATACCAGTTCAGTGATGGGGCTGATTTCTACACCCGGACGCGGCGCCTATGCCGCCAGCAAATATGCGCTGGAAGCCTGGTCTGACGCTCTGCGCATGGAGCTGCACGGCAGCGGCGTGCGCGTCAGCCTGATCGAGCCCGGCCCTGTCCATACCCGTTTTACGGACAATGTGAATCAGACGCAGCGCGATAAACCGGTGCGGAATCCCGGCATTGCGGCGCGTTTTACCCTGCCGCCGGAAGCGATCCTGCCTAAGCTGCGCCATGCGCTGGAGAGCCGTCGCCCGCGCCTGCGCTATCCTGTGACGCTGGTCGCGCATGCCATGAGCTGGCTGCGACGCTTGCTGCCAGGCTGGATGCTGGATCGCATTTTACGCGGCAACGCGCGCGATAATGCAAATTCTGCTTGAAGCCGGGCGTAGCGCCCCAATATCGTAACAAAGTCATCAGACAAAGAGACGCATACATGTCACTACACGCTTCGATTATCGATATCAACGAATCCAACCTGCAGCAGACGCTGGAGCAGTCCATGACGGTGCCGGTGCTGTTCTATTTCTGGTCCGATCGCAGTCAGCACTGCCAGCAGCTTACGCCGGTGCTGGAACGGCTGGCGCAGGAGTATGCGGGACAATTCCTGCTGGCGAAGCTCGACTGTGATAATGAGCCGATGGTGGCGTCGCAGTTCGGTCTGCGCGCCATCCCTACCGTTTATCTGTTCCAGAACGGCCAGCCGGTAGACGGCTTCCAGGGGCCGCAGCCGGAAGAGGCGATCCGCGCGCTGCTGCAAAAAGTGCTGCCGCGCGAGGAAGAGTTAAAGGCGCAGCAGGCTATGGCGCTGGTGCAGCAGGGGAAAACGCTGGACGCGCTGCCGCTGTTGAAAGAAGCCTGGCAGCTGAGCAACCAGTCGAGCGAAATCGGCTTCCTGCTGGCCGAGGTGTTGATCAGCCTTAACCGCAGCGATGAAGCGGAAGCGGTGTTGAAAGTGGTGCCTTTGCAGGATCAGGATACCCGCTATCAGGGGCTGATGGCGCAAATCGATCTGTTGAAGCAGGCGGCAGACACGCCGGAAATCCAGCAGTTGCAGCAGCAGCTGGAAAGCGACCCGGATAACGCCGATCTGGCCAGCAAGCTGGCGCTGCAACTGCATCAGGTAGGCCGCAACGAAGAAGCGCTGGCGTTGCTGTACGGCCATCTGAGAAAGGATCTGAACGCAGCGGACGGCCAGGCGCGCAAGATGCTCCAGGAAATTTTGGCGGCGCTGGGCACCGGCGACGCGCTGGCGGCCAAATATCGTCGCCTGTTATACTCCCTGCTCTACTAATCCGCTAATACGGGCCAGGGAAACGGCCCGTCTTACGACAGTCTGGAGGTTATATGTTCGCCGTTATTCCCGTTCTTATTGTTGTCGCGCTGATTGTCGTCTGGGCAGGCGTGAAAATCGTGCCGCAGGGCTATCAGTGGACCGTTGAGCGTTTTGGCCGCTATACCAAAACGTTGCAGCCGGGCCTCAATCTCGTCGTTCCCTTTATGGATCGCATCGGCCGCAAAATCAATATGATGGAGCAGGTGTTGGATGTGCCATCGCAGGAAGTCATCTCTAAAGATAATGCCAACGTCACCATCGACGCCGTCTGCTTTATTCAGGTCGTCGATCCGGCGCGCGCCGCTTATGAAGTCAGCAATCTGGTGCAGGCGATTATTAACCTGACGATGACCAATATTCAACGATAATATTAATCATATAATTTTCAATAGATTAATAACAATATGTGTATTTTTCATACTAAATACATGCTTATTCCAGATACAAAAAAAGACCACACTCTGTTAAGAGTGCAGCCAACTTACTGTACCTCTACAAGTTTTAACCCTGTTGACCACTCACCTTCAGGCCAATTGATCGAATGGTCGATCCTGATTATACGGTAGACACCATCCTTTAGATCACCGTCTGAACCATCGGGCATTACCGCGTTCAGTCCATCCAACTTAACGAAGTCATGCATTTTCACATTACCGTTAAGCTGAGACTTCATCATGATCCCGTGGCGGGTTTTTGTACGGACACCGTTCTTAGTGGTGACTGTCTCGTCTTCAGGCGTTTTTGACTTACCACGATTTGAACCAGTCTTCTTTGCCACCAGCTTTACAGATTTCTGTTCAAAGTAAGCGTCAAGTTCCATAATCTGAGCGGGTGTGTATAACCAGGCATCAACACTGGTGTTACTTCCCTTTGCTGGCTGGTTATCAGACCGAAGAACACTGATTGTACCGTTATGAATGCTGTACTGAAGACCACATTCCTTACAGATACGGGTCAGAGCATGATCAAGCTGTCCATAAACAGACTTACCAGATGGATAAGCGGTATCACCAAGGCTGCTCAGTTCCATACGGCTGACAGGGAAACCAAGACGCTTAACGAGGTCTTTGATAACGTCAGCTTTGGTAGTACCTGGCTTATAGGCTACAGACACCTTAGTCATGTTGCGGATTTTATGGTCAGAACTACAGTTGACCACTGTCACAACATCGTTTGAGCCAGTGTCTTTCTTCGTATAAGCGTGAACGATACCGCCAATAAAGATGATCGGTAGGCTGTCATACTCAGTAATAATGTTACCTTCAGAATCACGTTGCCATGACGTGTCATAGCCAGCCTTGATCATCAGTGTTGCATTCTCTTGCATCAAAGCCTGACGGGTTGTCTTGTTCAGGTTGTAGAAACGAAACTCAACGTCATCGCTGCTCGTAGTGGTCGGACTGTTATCAACCGATACGCGCCCTTCCATCCTGATATTATTGAAGATCACAGCATCCATCTGTGATGAGTTATGTTGTCCTGGTGTGTTGCTGAACGTTGCGCTTTCAGTCCCAATGGTAACCTGATAAACGCGAATAGGTACGCCCTGTGCCATTATCAGTTACCTCGCGCAACAAAGTTAGAGTTATCTTCAGTCTGAAGGAGAAGTGTGTATTCATCTTCAGTCAGGTAGACCAAAGAGAACTGCTTACCTGGGCCAAGCGTGTTATAGGTCGGGTAAACATCTGTACCGTAGTTACGCTGAACAGCAATTGCACCCTGTACGCCTGGAAGATCCCAAAGACCTGTAATCACCTGACCGTCTACAAGTTTCTTCTCAGTCAGGATGTCCACACCAGTATTGTCTTTCAGCGTCATATACCAGCGTTCTGTACGTTCTTTGTACTTCAGTTCAATACGGAAAAGGTTTCCGTCGAGCGTCACAGTTTGGGTACTCCACGAAGAGGAAGGTACGTTAATTTCATAACTCATTAATGTGACCCCTCCTTCATGGTTTGGTTAACACCCTGAGAATTAAGGCTATTACGGACATCTGACATAACCTCTTCTGATGGGCTGAAGGTGTAGATGTACTGACCGTGAGAAGCACCCTTCTCAGCAGACTGCTGACAGGAGTTTCTTGCTGACAATGCTTTCTGGTGTTTATCGAGCCATTCAGCAGACTGACCAAGAAGTGCCTTACAGTTCAGGGTTGATTGTGTCTCTGTGGTAGACGCTTTACCTGCACTCTTCAGGCTTTCAACAGCTTTTGTCTTCGTCTTTGCACCAGCTTTACTACCATTTACGTTCTCAGCAGGTACGCCGTTAACAGTGGTTTTAGTCGCTTCTTTAACAATGTCGATTTGTACGAAACTCATATCCACGTTGAGACCATTGGTGATTGCTTTGTCTTTTCTGGCTGAGAAGTTTGCAATCACACAGTTGTCCAATGAGATACCATCCTGACACATCACATGTACGAGGCGCTTCTGGTCTCTCCAGAGTTCCACCGTAGTGATGAAATCTTCAACAGATCCTGAATCCTGTGTCATGAAGAAAACGCCATTGTATTGAGGCACTACTACACCAGAAAGATCAATACGCTTAGGTTGACGGCTGAAGTTATCAGCTACGTTTGCCCCTGACATTACAGGTGAGGTTGTAACGTTCATTGTTGTGTTGTAGTTCATTTCAGTCGTAGCTGACATATTCAAGAACACTGAAAGGTCATCCATTGGACTGAAGAGAATTCCGTCTTTGTTCGAAAAACTTAAGGGCTGCACTTGGTAGCCCGATAGAGTAGCCATTAACAAGCCCTTATTAATATTGTTCAAACGAGTAGTTAGAAATATCACTCTGCCAAGGGTTATTCATACTGTCAGCGTCAAGTGACAGGCTGAAACCGTTACCCTGGTTAAGAATGCCTTGTGACATGACCTTACCGTTACTGTCCTGAATTGTTAGCTTGATGCTTCCATCAATCTTGTTAGGTGGGAGCATTGGAGGCATGAAAGGTACAGTTGGTGTGATGCCTGCTGGAGATGTTGCACCTGTCCAGTTCCCCTGAAAAGCAGGTGTATCTTGCATGTTACCCTTGAACCAATCCCACATCTGAGACGGGTTATAACCAAGTAGTTTATCGAGCCATGTGGCATCAGGTGACTCTGCTCTTTCGCTGAAGCCTTTGGTATCACTGAAGCCCATCTTTTCCCGCAGGCTGTTAGCAGAACCGATCAATTTGTCGGCATTAGCAGCAAGCTCAACCATTGCCAAGAAAGGTAACAGGGAGCCACTAAAAAAGGCAGACAAACGCCCTAAAGCACCTGTAGCAGCTACGGTAGCAGCCTCTGTAGAAGCAACTGTTGCGGCTGTCCCTGAGAAAAGGCTCAGGAATTTCCTACCAACTACGCTCAGGGTTTTGTATGCAGCATATACTGTCAGTGCCTGAGTAGCGGTATTACCGGAATCATTCAGTGCATCCTGTACGCCTTTTGGGAGTTTCTTGAAAAGATCGTCAGCAATCTGCTTGAACTCGTTGAAATATCCGGTTGCACGGATAGCCATAACACCGATGTTATCTACCATCGTAGCGAGGTTTTCAAAGACATAACCAGCACCACGACCAAGCGTTTCAAGGCTACTGTTAGAGGCGTTGAAGAAACCTGTCAGGGACTGAAGAAGTGCTTTAAAGCCGTCGCTATAACCGTTGAAGAAGCGTACCTGACCATCCTGTACAGCATTCTGATAACGCCCAATATTAGCTTGCATGGAGTTCATCGCTGCTGCGGTGACCTTAGCGTCATTAGCGAGCGTTTCCATTGCCTGAATCATCAATTTGGCGAATTCTGCGCCAGAGATAGATTTAGCGTATTTTTTCAGTTCGCCAACGTTTTTTGTCTTGGTGAGTTCTAATAATGGACGGACGATGGCAGGCACACTGTTACTGACCTGAAGCCAATCTTGTCCCATGAGGCTTGATGAACTCGCGATCTGAGGCAGCACATAGTTTAGTCGCGCGATTGCTTCATTATTTGCCCCTGTCTGATGCCCAAAGATGCTTTCCGTCTGCATAAGGCGCGGGATTTCTTCATCTTTGAATAAACTGGTTGGCAGTGTCTGGCGTAAAATGGCTGCTTGCTGCTGAGCCTGTGTCTTGTTGACACCGAATTTCTGTGCGTACTCATTAACCTGTTGAGTGATAGCAGGAGCGTTATCCTGGTAAGCAGCACCGAGCATGATCCCTGCTTGAGTACGCTCATTACCTTCAACAAGAGACTGTTTGAAATATTCAAGTGCAGCCTGTACAGAAAGAATACCCACAGCCAGTGTAGAGAACTTACCGATCAGCCCTTCCGTTTCGCCAGTTAGACGAGTTGTAGTAGAAGCTGATGAACGTTGAGAGTTAAGAAACATACGCTGTGCTTGTGTAGCTTCTCTCACTTCGCGTCTGAATGCTGCTGTGTCCCCAGAAGCACGATTACGAAGATAAGCGTCACGGATCTGTGATCTGAACTGGTTAACCTGCTGTGTATGGCCTCCACGCTGTAAACGTTCCATAGTCGAGCCATAGAACTGAGCGTGAACATTATCAGCCATACGAGCGATACGGTTACGATACTGACGCTCAAGACGCTGTTCAGATGTCAGGCGAGGTTGACCACCACCAGTGCCACCGGTATGAACACCACCATTAGCACCCATGCGACGATTAGCACGGTCAATTACATTGGTAACACGTTTAGCGCTGCGTTCAGCGTTCTGAACCCACTGGCGAAAATTACCGTTGTTACTGCGAACGTTAAACGCATTTGTCAGAGATCGGTTCATCTGCTTTGCAGCGGTCTCTGTAGATTTGACGATCTTGTTAAGATCTTTTTGTACGTTAGCAGCACCCTTGTTGCGTAGGTTAAACGCATTTGTCAGACGCTTTTCAATACGTCGAGCAGCCTCGTTAACTTTTTTTTCAACTGATTGTAATTGTTGTAAAAATTTGGGAGAGTTCAGTAGCAGGTCAATACTAAACGACTCAATAACTTGTTTATCACCAGCCATTGTGATGATCCTTGTAGGGTAAATTGCTTCGAGCGGGGACTATTTAGAATTGTGAATTTGCTCAAGCTTCAGGTGCTGAGCATGCTGCTGAAGCGTGGTCAAAGATGCTTTGAAAATTAGGTAGTTATGAAGTTTGACGAGGTCAGGAAAAGTCATGTCATAGAGTGCTGTTAGCGTTTCACGACATTCCTTGTTGCTATAGATGTTAAGGATGAATATATCGACCTGATCGATCTTGTCTTTCATCTTGTCGAACGACTGAAAAGCAGGTGCTAACACTTCTGGGTTTGTAGCGTTCTTACCCCAATTCAGTCTCAAGCTTGGGTCTTCATACCCAACATCTGAGATTCGAAAAAACTTCCGAAGTTTGCCTCCAGTGCAAACGCCAGCATGTCAACAAACATCCCATAGTTACCAGCGAAGAACTTGTCAGCGTTCAGAGGGAAATCTTCATAGTTGGACTGAGCAGACTGGACTACTGCGCCTTCAAACACGACTGAGGCGACTTCAAAGAAGTCAATCTTGTCAGCAACAGCCATAAGAGCAGATGCAAGAGAAAACTGCTGGTCAGACTGGAAAAGACCACCAGCTACAGCCATGAGTTTTGAGGCGAGTGCTACACCTTTCTTACCAGGCACAAGCTGAATTTTCAGGGTCACTGTATCACCTGCTTTGTCTTTGAATTCTTTAGAAACGGAGTTGTTGAACATTATTTTGTACCTGTCTTGATCGTTGCGACTGTGGTGAATTGCGGGCGTGCTGTATCAGAAGTCTTTGTCTGAGTTTCAGCCTGCTGTGCTTTGGATTCTTTGTCCTTTTGAGCAATCTCAGCATTGACCTTGTTAAGTTCCTTTGCAGCAGTAATCTTTGCTGTAACGGTGGGCGCATCTGTAATACCGAGCTTTTCAAGAACTTTGATGTCACTGGTTACCACTGCACGGAGAAACTGACGGGTCAGATCCAGGTCATCAAGCTGACGAAGCTGTGAGAGTGTGCCTTTGAACTTGCTGCCTGAACCTTTCGGACGCCCCTTAAGATTTCCAGATTGACCAGGTTTAAACAGGTGATCACGGTTTTTAGTTGTCATCTTATAGAGCCTTATAGCTGTGACAGAGCATCAAGGAAACACCCTGTCGGGAGTTAATTAACATAGGGAGATGTTCGTATGAGAATCACGAATAATGCGGTTATTGAATCGCCACGGGTTTAACAGACACCTCAGAGTCATTTAAGATGGCTTAAAGAGAGGTGCCCATGAGCGGTAAGCGTTATCCCGAAGAGTTTAAAACTGAAGCAGTCAAACAGGTTGTTGATCGCGGTTATTCTGTTGCCAGCGTTGCAACACGTCTCGATATCACCACCCACAGCCTTTATGCCTGGATAAAGAAGTACGGTCCGGATTCTTCCACTAATAAAGAACAGTCAGATGCTCAGGCCGAGATCCGCCGTCTCCAGAAAGAGCTGAAACGGGTTACCGACGAACGGGACATATTAAAAAAAGCCGCGGCGTACTTCGCAAAGCTGTCCGACTGAGGTACGCCTTTATCCGTGACAACTCCTGTTGCTGGCCTGTTCGCCTGCTCTGTCGGGTGCTGGATGTTCATCCCAGTGGTTTTTACGCCTGGCTTCAGCAGCCGCATTCACAACGCCATCAGGCAGACCTGAGACTGACAGGACAGATTAAACAGTTCTGGCTGGAATCGGGATGCGTCTATGGTTATCGCAAAATCCATCTGGATCTGCGTGACAGCGGGCAACAGTGCGGAGTAAACAGAGTCTGGAGACTGATGAAACGTGTCGGAATAAAGGCTCAGGTCGGATACCGAAGCCCGCGGGCACGTAAAGGCGAGGCCAGTATCGTGTCACCCAACAGGCTCCAGCGACAGTTCAATCCGGATGCTCCTGATGAGCGTTGGGTAACGGACATAACCTACATCAGGACCCACGAAGGCTGGCTGTATCTTGCCGTTGTTGTTGATCTGTTCTCACGCAAAATTATCGGCTGGTCCATGCAATCCCGGATGACAAAGGACATTGTCCTGAACGCACTGCTGATGGCTGTATGGCGGCGTAATCCCGAAAAACAGGTGCTGGTTCATTCGGATCAGGGCAGTCAGTACACAAGCCATGAGTGGCAGTCGTTCCTGAAATCACACGGCCTGGAGGGTAGCATGAGCCGTCGCGGTAACTGCCATGATAATGCGGTTGCAGAAAGTTTTTTCCAGTTGTTGAAACGTGAACGGATAAAGAAAAAGATCTACGGAACGCGGGAAGAAGCCCGCAGTGATATTTTTGATTACATCGAAATGTTTTATAACAGTAAGCGTCGGCATGGTTCTAGCGAACAGATGTCACCGACAGAATATGAAAACCAGTATTATCAACGGCTCGGAAGTGTCTAGATTATCCGTGGCGATTCACTTTATCGTTCAGATCGATGTTCCGCACAAACTCTGTGGGGAAGTCACAGGAGACCGTTTGACGGTGTTGATTAATCTGCTTCTGAAGCTGGTCAAGGCTTGCCGTCAGAGCATCGTACCGTGTGTTATAGGTTTCTTTATCAATACGGTCATCCAGCAATAGATCAACAAGTTTCCTTTGCTTGTCCTGGATCAGCGTTTCCTCTGCCTGCATCTGAACGAGTTCATTCTCAGTAGCCTTTGTTCCAGACAGTAGCCTTTTGGTGTTATACAACAGCCCCTGTATGATGGCGTTTTCAACATCGTCACGGCGGATAGCTTTAGCCTCCTTGCATCTGCCTAACCGTTTGTTAGAGCAGACGTAATACCCGTAGGTGTAATGCTTAGGGTTCATAGGCTTAATACTGGACTGGATAATTGACGCGCCACAGTGAGCGCATACCAGCACAGTCTTGAATACGTTGACTAAGCGTGCATCGTCTTTGCTACCTGCTGAACGCCCTTTTGCCCATGCAGTAACAATCTGGTTCACCTGCTGAAACTCATGCAAAGGTATAGCTACTTCAGGCTTACCTGTCAGCTTGTTCGTCCAGACGTAGTAGTTTTCAATTGGCTCAGCAGACGCTTTGACATCCTTTGTTGCCTGAGAAGAAACAACCTTACACCCGTAGACAGCGGGATTCTTCAATAGCTGCTGTATCGTCGTCTGATTCCACTTTTGCACACCACCTTTGAAGTTTGGTGTGAGGTCATCATTAAGGCTTTTGGCAATACGTGACATAGAATCACCTGCAAGCCTTTGTTTGAAGATCCTGCGTACAGTTGACAGATGAGGCTCTACCGGTTCAAAGCGTGTACCTTCTTCATCTACCCTTAACCATGCAGGACAAGCACGAGTCATGATCTTTCCCTGTGCTGCAAGTAGCCTTTTCTGTGACCAGTTAATCAGACCGCGTTTTTGTTTCTTCTCTGATTCCTCAAAAGCAGCCTGTGCTTTGATGGCAATGGTGATAACTGCAAATGCATCATTGAGATCTGAACGGTCATAGAATTTATCAGGGTTGTCCTGAAGAATAACGATCCTCATCCCTGTCAGAAGAATTTCACGTACAAGCTGTTGGGTAGCATCAATCCCACCACGGGACAATCTATCGAATGCCTCGATCAAAATGACAGCACCCTGTTGATAGATACCTCGTTTGCAGTCCATCAACAGTCGATTCAGATCAGAACCTGCTGCAAGGTGTGCGCCACTAAAAGCAGACAAGCCTTCATCACTGTACTCTTCAACCAAGTTAAAGCCTGAGTGTTCTGAGAGCCACTTTGCAACTCGCTCATTCTGTCTTCTATCTGAATCCCCTTCCTGCTGTATCTTGCTTGAGTAACGGACGTAGCTGATTGCCTGTGTCATCTTGTGTATATTCGTAGTCATCTTTATTGCCCCTATTATTAAACATCACACTGATATTTTCAGAATGTTAGATTTATAATCATTATTATGAGGGCATTATGACCAATATCCGTACGGTGCTGGGTTCGATGGAGCTGGACGAAATGCTGTCGCAGCGCGACAGCATCAATACCCGCCTGTTGCATATTGTTGATGAAGCGACCAACCCGTGGGGTGTAAAGGTAACGCGTATCGAGATTCGCGACGTGCGTCCGCCGCAGGAGCTGATCGCGGCGATGAATGCCCAAATGAAGGCGGAGCGCACCAAGCGCGCCGATATTCTGGCGGCGGAAGGCATCCCTCAGGCGGCGATTTTACGCGCCGAGGGCGAGAAGCAGTCGGAAATCCTGAAGGCGGAAGGCGAGCGTCAGGCGGCATTTTTACAGGCGGAGGCGCGCGAACGCGCCGCCGAAGCGGAAGCGCGCGCTACCACCATGGTTTCTGAGGCGATCGCCGCAGGCAATGTACAGGCGGTAAACTACTTCGTGGCGCAGAAATATACCGACGCGCTGCAAAAAATCGGCTCCGCCGACAACAGCAAAGTGGTGCTGATGCCGCTGGACGCCACCAGCATTATGGGCTCTATCGCCGGCATCAGCGAGCTGCTGAATGAAACGCGGCCCACGCGGAGCGACAGATAATGCTGGCCGCCATCGTCAATCATCCGCACTGGTTCTGGCTGACGCTGGGCGGACTGCTGCTGATTGCCGAAATGCTGGGCTCCAACGGCTACCTGCTGTGGAGCGGCATCGCCGCGCTAACGGTAGGTCTGATTCGCTGGCTGCTGCCCTTCACCTGGGAGACGCAGGGCGTACTGTTCGCCCTGCTGACGCTGATCGCCGCGTTTCTCTGGTATCGCTGGCTGGCATACCGACAGCAGCGGCAGCCTGATATGCATCTCAATCAGCGCGCGCGGCAGATGACGGGCATGTCGCTGACGCTGACGGAAGGGCTGGTGAACGGACTGGGGCATGTTCGTATCGGCGACGGCAGCTGGCGCGTGCAGGCCGATCACGATCTGCCTGCCGGCACGCGGGTCGTGGTCACCGGCGTGGAAGGCGTTACCCTGCGGATTGCGCCGCTGGAAACGACGCGTTAGCTGTCCGCGCGATGGCAGCAGCCCGCAAGGTTATTAATGATCGGGCAGTCCGCGCGCTCATCGCCGGGGCAGCTTTCCGCCAGCGCCAACAGCCGTTCACGCATCAGGTTCAGTTCAAATATATGCGCCTCGATCTCTTTTACCTTTTGCAGCGTGCGCGCTTTTACATCCGCGCTGTGGCGCGCCGGATCGTTGAACAGGTGCACCAGCTCCCGACACTCATCAAGGTTAAAACCGACCTGACGCGCCTGGCGCAGCAGCGTTAACTCCTCCAGGTGGCGCGTCGTGTAGCTGCGATAACCATTCTCGCTGCGCAGCGGCGGCGTCACCAACCCTTTCTCTTCATAGAAGCGGATCGCTTTACTGGTTAAACCGGTTTTTTTCGCTACATCGCTAATATTCATCTTATCCCCCTTCGGTTGATTACGGGCAGTCTCTCTTTCCCGCTCCGGCAGCCTGAGGCCGACGCCTCCCATTTATAACGCTATTTGTCAGCGACGGAAACTGAAACCCGCCCTTCAAGCGCTGGCCGCCGCATCGCAGCAAGTTCGATCGGCAAACAAACATTTTAAGACGCCGCCATCGCTTTTTTTATGGATTATTGACGCGGCTGTTTACGACTGTGGCCGATAATGATTTTTATTTTCCGTCCTTAACCTACCTGCCCAGGCCGTTATACTTTTTTACCTGCTGAACGTGATGTTGATCAAAAGAGGCCGAAAAACGTTGCCCGTAAATAGGGTTAGTAAAAAGCGTTAAATAAGGCTGTTAATTGTTGGTAAGGTGGCGCGATGCGGTATAAAACGCGCCATTATTATAAAAAGATAGCCGCGGCATGATCGCAGCCAACATATCCTTTTTTATTTATCACCGCAGACGAACCCCGCTTAACCACAGACCAACGGCGCTTCTGGCCTCTTGCGTTATGCCGGTTAATTCTGTGCCCCGCGTCTACGCATATGACGCTCGCTGCCGCCCCGGTAAAATCTTATCTGAGGAAACTTGACCTTCCCCTTAAAGGAAGGTTTACCCTTATTACTTCAGTCATTGATTCTGCGCAGGCAGAAAGGAGATGCTTTATGTCACATACCACTCTGTTAACGCTGGACGGCCTTTCCTGCGGCCACTGCGTTAAACGCGTTAAAGATGCGCTGGAACAGCGCGACGATGTGCAACAGGCCGAGGTGACGCTGAACGAAGCGCGCGTAACCGGCGACGCATCCGCAGAAGCGCTGATCGCCACCGTTGAACAGGCGGGATATCAGGCCAGCAGCCAGGACAGCTCGCGCCCAAAGGCTGAACCGCTGACAGTATCAGAACCGACGCCGGAAGCGCTGACAGCGGACAACTCCACGCTTCCGGCAGAGACTCAGCCAGCGAAGAACATCCTGCAACCGGCAGAAAACCGTCCAGCGGGGAACGCCCCGCTTCCGGAGGAAAGCAGGCCAGCAGAGAACGCTTCGCTTCCGGCGCAGGCCGATACGGCGGCGGAAAACTACCAGCTGCTGATTGAAGGAATGAGCTGCGCCAGCTGCGTCAGCCGGGTGGAAAAGGCGCTGGCGCAGGTCGACGGCGTGCATCAGGCGCGCGTCAACCTTGCCGAACGCAGCGCGCTGGTTATCGGCTCGCCGCAGCCGGAAGCGCTGGTATCCGCCGTGGTGAACGCTGGCTATGGCGCGGAGGTGATCGGCGACGAAAGCGAACGGCGCGAGAAACAACAGTTAAGCGCGCGCCAGGCGATGCGCCGCTTCAGCTGGCAGTCGGCGCTGGCGCTGGCGTTAGGCGTGCCGCTGATGGTTTACGGCCTGTTCGGTGACAATATGATGCTGACCGCCAGCAACCGCAGCGGCTGGCTGGTGATTGGCGTTCTGACGCTGCTGGTGATGGTGGTCGCCGGCGGTCATTTTTATCGCAGCGCATGGCGCAGCCTGCGCAATGGCTCAGCCACAATGGATACGCTGGTGGCGCTCGGCACGCTCACCGCCTGGCTCTATTCCATCAGCGTCAATCTGTGGCCCGACTTTTTTCCAGCCGCCGCGCGCCATCTCTATTATGAAGCCAGCGCCATGATCATCGGCCTGATAAACCTTGGTCATGCGCTGGAGCAGCGCGCGCGCCAGCGATCGTCGAAAGCGCTGGAGCGCCTGCTGGACTTAACCCCGGCGACGGCGCGCGTGATAACGGAGAGCGGCGAGAAAACCGTGCCGTTAAGCGACGTGCAGCTGGGCATGATCCTGCGTCTGACGGCGGGCGATCGCGTGCCGGTTGACGGCGTGATTAGCGAAGGCGAAGCCTGGATGGAAGAGTCGATGCTGACCGGCGAAGCGCTGCCGCAGCATAAGTCGCAGGGCGAGTCGATTCATGCCGGTACGCTGGTGCAGGATGGCGCGATTCTGCTTCGCGCCAGCGCGATTGGAAAAAATACCACGCTGTCGCGCATTATTCAGCTGGTGCGCCAGGCGCAAAGCAGCAAGCCTGCTATCGGGCAGCTGGCTGACCGCATCTCGGCGGTGTTCGTTCCGGCCGTGGTGCTGATCGCCCTGTTCAGCGCCGCCGTCTGGTATTTCTTCGGACCGCAGCCGTCGCTGGTCTATATGCTGGTGATCGCCACCACTGTATTAATTATAGCCTGTCCCTGCGCGCTGGGCCTCGCCACGCCGATGTCGATCATCGCTGGCGTTGGACGCGCTGCGGAGTTTGGCGTGCTGGTGCGCGACGCCGACGCCCTGCAACGCGCCAGCGAGCTGGATACGCTGGTATTTGATAAAACCGGCACCCTTACTCAGGGGGCGCCGCAGGTGACGCAGATCGTCGCCTTTGAGGGTTTCAGCGAAACGCAGGTGCTGCGATGGGCAGCGGCGCTGGAACAGGGCTCGAATCATCCGCTGGCAAAAGCGATACGCGACCGCGCCGGTGAAGGCGCGCTGCCGGAAGGCGCGCAGTTCCGCACCCTGCGCGGCATGGGCCTTAGCGCGACGCTGGAAGGTAAACCGATGCTGCTGGGCAATGCGGCGCTGCTGGCGCAGCAGCAGGTTAGCGCCGAGCGCGCCGCCGCGCTGGCCGATGAGCTGGCGGCAAAAGGCGCTACGCCGGTATTTCTTGCCGTTGAGGGCAAGCTGGCGGGCCTGCTGGCGATCCGCGATCCGCTGCGCGATGAAAGCATGCGCGCGCTGCAACGCCTGCACGGGCTGGGCTACCGGCTGATTATGCTGACTGGCGATAATGAGGTGACCGCGAGAGCCATTGCGCAGGAGGCCGGGCTGGATGAGGTGATCGCCGGCGTACTGCCGGACGGCAAGGCAGACGCCATTCGTCGCCTGCAGCAGGCGGGCCATAAGGTTGCGATGATCGGCGACGGCATCAATGACGCGCCGGCGCTGGCCCAGGCCGATGTCGGCATCGCCATGGGCGGCGGCAGCGATGTGGCGATTGAGACCGCAGCCATTACCCTGATGCGTCACGATCTGCACAGCGTAGTCGATGCGCTGGCGATTGCGAAAGCGACGCTGCGTAATATGAAGCAGAACCTGCTGGGCGCGTTTATTTATAACTCGCTGGGAATACCGATTGCCGCTGGCGTGCTGTGGCCGTTGACCGGCACACTGCTAAGCCCGGTGATTGCCGGCGCCGCCATGGCGCTTTCTTCGATTACCGTGGTCAGCAACGCCAACCGGCTGCTGCGCTATCAACCCCCGACTGAATAATACGCTTACGCTTTCACCTGTTCATCGGCAGATGAAACCGCTAGCATGGATCGTTTACGGGTGGAATCGGGTGGAAGAATGGATAACTGGCTCTACAACCTGAAGGCGCTGTATCACCGGCTGGCGCCGACGCATTACAGCTGGCCGGCAACCGACGTCTGGCTGCCGGGCAACCGGCAGCTGCATTTGGTGGGCAGCATCCATATGGGCACGCGCAATATGATGCCGCTGCCGCCCGGCCTGCTGAGCCGCCTGGAAAAGGCGGACGCGTTGATTGTTGAAGCGGATATCACCGGCAGCGCCTCTCCGTTCAGCTACAGCGAACCGCAGCCGCCGCTGGCGGAGAGGCTGGACGCGGCCACCTTGCAGCGTCTGAGCCGCCTGTGCGACGAGTTTCAACTCACTCTGACACAGTTCGATCCTCTCCCCGCCTGGCAGGTTGCGCTGATGCTGCAGGCGCAGCAGGCGCAGCGGCTCGGTCTGCGTCCTGATTACGGCATCGATTATCAGCTGTTGCAGGCGGCTCATGCGCAGGGACGTCGGGTGATTGAGCTGGAAGGAGCCGGCGAGCAGCTCGACCTGCTGAAAACGCTGCCGGAGAATGGCCGTTTGCTGCTGGCCGACACGCTGGAGCACTGGCACACCAACGCCCGTCTGTTGCAAACCATGATCGGCTGGTGGCTGGAGAAGCCGCCGCTACAGCGCCGGGCGGCGTTGCCGAACACCTTCAGCAACGAGCTAAACGATGTGCTGATGAGCCAGCGCAACCAGCGTTGGGATACGCAGCTGCGCGCGTTGCCGCCGGGACGCTATGTGGTGGCGGTCGGCGCGCTGCATCTGTACGGCGAGAATAATTTACCTGCGCTGCTGAGGCGTAAATAAAAAAAAGGCCAATATCGCTATCGGCCCGTCAAAGAGGAATTTGTTTATGATTTTGGTTATTCATCAGCAAATGCATCGCTGACGCGAGGGTAATTTTCCCTTAAAGCCTGCGATTTCACCAGCGCTATTTTTAACCCATTTGTAAGTTTTCACTGTCAGGAAAAAGCGATGACCCCGGCGATAAAACTACTGGAAAAGCAGAAAATCCCTTTCACATTGCACCCTTACGAACATGACAGCCATGAAACCCACTTCGGCGATGAGGCGGTGCGCAAGCTTAATCTGGATGCGCGGCAGGTTTTTAAAACCCTGCTGGTGGCGCTGAACGGCGACGCCAAACAGCTTGCCGTCGCGGTGACGCCCGTCGCCAGTCAGCTCGATTTGAAAAAAGTGGCGAAGGCGCTCGGCGCGAAAAAAGCGGAGATGGCCGATCCGCAGCTGGCGCAGCGCGTGACCGGCTATCTGATTGGCGGCATCAGTCCGCTGGGGCAGAAAAAGCGCCTGCCGACGGTGATCGACGCGCAGGCCGCCAGCTTTCCTACTATGTTTATCTCCGGCGGCAAGCGCGGCCTGGATATTGAGCTGGCCGCCAGCGATCTGGCTACGCTGCTGGACGCGGCGCTGGCTGACATCGCCCGTCGCGATTAGGCGCGCTGCGCGCAAAGCCGATCGATCATCCAGCGTCCCGCCGGTCCCGGCGGCGTGCGGGTCGACCATACTGCATCCACCGCGATGCTTTGCGGCCAGCCTGCCACCGGCAGCGCCTGCAGGACGCCATGACCAAACTGCTCTACCAGCCAGCGCGGCAGAATCGACCAGCCGAACCCCTGCTCCGCCATCTCCAGCAGCAGCAGATAGGAAGGCGCGGACCACACCGGCCCGCGCGCCCGATTCTCTCTGCCGATCCAGGTATTCAGCTGCAACTGCCTGACGCGATTCAACTCCGCCTGGCTGACCTCTTTCTGGGCCGCCAGCGGATGCGCGCGATGAATAAAAACCTCCATCTTTGGCTGCACCTGCAAACGCGACGCGGCGATAGTCGCAGGCAGCCGTGACTGCACGCGTATCACGCCGAGATGAATGCGCCCGCTTTGCAGCAGATCGATAACATCTTCATCTTCGGCGATCATGCATTCGAATTCGATATGGGGATAGCGCGTCGCAAACTGCTTCAGCAGCTGCTCATGATGATCGGCCTGCCAGAAATCGGAGATCGCCATGCTGAGGCGCGGTTCAACGTTGTCTGACAGCCTGATCGCCAGCTCATCCAGCCGCTGGCTGGCGGCGAGGATCTCCTCTACCTGCCGCAGGGCGCGCCCGCCCGCTTCGGTTAATACCGGTTCCCGGCTTTCGCGGTGAAACAGTTTAAACCCTAAATCCGCCTCCAGGTTGGCGATCGCGGCGCTGACGGTTGACTGGCTTTTCCCCAGCGCGCGCGCCGCCGCGGAGAAGGATCCTTTTTCGACCGCCAGCACAAAAGCCTGCAAAGATTCCGGTGAATAACGCATATTTCTATCGCTTTTATCGATGGGAGGTCATTTTATTTTATCTGAAGAAAGCCAGAAAATGCGCGTCCGTTATATTAAGGAGACGTTATGAAAACCCGTTCGCTGAAAGAACGCCTGCTTCACGCCACAGGCTTTGAGGCGTTAGCTATTATGATCGTGTCGCCGCTGGCAGCGATACTGATGAATAAACCGCTGTTTCAGATGGGCGCGGTGGCGCTGGCGCTTTCTACTATCGCCATGGTGTGGAATATCATCTACAACGCGCTATTTGACCGCCTGTTTCCACCGGCCAAAGTCAAACGCGGTGTGGGGCTGCGCATCGTGCATGCGCTCTGCTTTGAAGGCGGCTTTATTCTTATCGGCCTGCCGGTAGCGGCGGCGATGTTAGGCATCGGGCTGTGGCAGGCGTTTCTGCTGGAGATCGGTTTCTTCCTGTTCTTCCTGCCCTATACCGTGGCGTATAACTGGCTGTGGGATCGCGCGCGGGAAAAATGGCAGGCGCGTCACGCCTGCCATCATGGTTAAATTCGCCGCTCTGATGCGACGCGCGGATCGGCGATCGCATCAGGCCTCTCCGCTTACTCCTTGCCGGTCAGCCAGGCGAGGATCATCTGCGGATAGCTGCGGCGATGGGATTCCTGCTTCTGCCGCGCCGCCTTTTCCGCCTCGCTGAGATGTACGATTTCATCGTGCGGCGCGTAATCCGCCGCCTTCAGCGGAGAGTGCTTTTCAATATACTGCTTCAGCACTTCCGCATCGACAAAGCCGGTATTCACAAAGCCCGGCAGCGTATTGATCACGGGATAGCCGTCGCCGCCGTTGGCATTGAAGCTTAGCGTCGCCATGCGGTAGGTTTTATCCGCCTGCAACGGCTCGCCGTTGATTTTTATCTCGCTGACGCCCTCGCCGTCCGCCACCAGGCTGACGTTGGCGAACTGCGCATAGGCGCCGGAGTCGACCTGCTTATTCGCCACCACGGCGAGATATTTCTCCACCTCGCGCCCGGTCATCTCTACCTGACACAGCGTGTTGCCGAACGGCTGCACTTTCAGCACGTCTTTATAGCTGATCGGCCCCGCCGCGATGGAGTCGCGCACGCCGCCGCCGCTCATCACAGCGAAGTCCGCTTTGGTGCGCTCTATCTGCGCCGCCAGAATCAGACGCGCCAGGTTGGTCTGCACAAAGCGCACCTTGCTGCGATCGCCTTCAAGACGGGCGTCGACGCTGCCGACCTGTACATTCAGCTGCGCCTCGCCCTTTTTCTGGAACGGCGTCAGCAGCTTCATCATCGCGCTGTTCGGCGCGATTTCAGCCTGATAGTTGATCCACTCCTCTTTGCCTTCGCTGTTTTTCACCTTGTGCTTCAGGTTAACCGGGATCAGCTGATAGTTATCCAGCGTCAGCACGCCGTCTTTAAAGGTGAAATCGGCGCGGCCCACATATTTGCCCCACTCATGCGCCTGCACAATCCAGGTGCCGTTCTGTCGATCGGGCACGCAGGGCGAGCCTGGCACGTAATCCACCTGCTTCACATTCTCTTTCGCCATGCAGACCGGGTCCTGCGAGTGGCCGCCAACGATCAAATCGACATAACCCGGCGGCAGCGCGCGCGCCATTTCTACATCACCCGGCGCATTGGAGCCGTGGTTGCCGTTATCGTAATGCCCCATATGGGTGGCGGCGATAATCACGTCCGGCTTCTCATCGGCGCGCAGCGCCTCCACCACTTTTTTCGCCTCGGCGGCAGGCGGACGGAACTCAATATCGGTCAGGTATTCAGGATTGCCGATTTTCGCCGTGTCGTCAGTGGTCAGGCCGATAACTGCGATTTTCAGTCCCATGCGATTAAACAGGGCATAAGGCTGGAAAAGACGCTTGCCGCTGCTTTTTTGATAAATATTGGCGGACAGCAGCGGGAATTTGGCCCACTTCTGCTGCTGACGCAGCACTGAAAGCGGATTGTCGAACTCATGGTTGCCGATGGCCATCGCATCGTAGCCCACCAGGTTCATGCCGCGAAAATCGGGCTCCGCATCCTGCAGATCGGATTCCGGGACGCCGGTATTGATATCGCCGCCGGAGAGGATCAGCACGCCGCCGCCGTGCGCCTGCACATCATAGCGAATGCTGTCCACCAGCGTTTTTTGCGCCGCCAGACCATACTCTCCCTGTTCGTTATGCCAGAAACGCCCATGATGGTCGTTGGTATGCAAAACGGTAAATTTGTAAACGCGCCCCTTTTCCCAGGCCAGCGCCTGGGAGGAGAGCATGCTGAGGGAGAGTATCCCGCCAATAATAAAGGTATTGATAAAGCGCAACGTCATTCTCCTTGTCGACAAGCCTTCAGGCCGCCCCGCCCGCTGAGCGGGCAGTCGCCGCCATAATAATCAGCGACGGCGAACCAGGCGCCGCCGTCAGAATAACGCTAGTTATGCCTGAAGCCTGGCGCTGTCGCAATCTTCCGCATGAAAAGCGGTTAAACTTTTTTAAGCCGATGAAATATTACGTGCAAAACAGCCGCTAATTTTGCTTTTCAACGCCTTGCATCGGTTTTATTAACCTTATGTGATAAAGAAGTGCTTTTTAGCATGCTGTTTTTGCAAAAAAATGACGGTCATCAACAGCATTCATCAAGGGTGTAGGGTCATAAGTAAAAAAAATGGCCCACACCGGCTGTTTTTTAGATTTCCCGCACTTTTTTCACTTTCTCTCCCTTTATTCTCACCTGTGCGTCTCCATTTTGTTTTACACTGGTTATAACCGGACACAGTTGCACACAGAAGGAGACAGCATGCACCACAGCACCCCGCTGATTACCACTATCGTCGGAGGCCTTGTCCTCGCTTTTCTCCTGGGAATGCTCGCCAGTCGTCTACGCATTTCCCCACTGGTGGGTTATTTAGTTGCGGGCGTTCTGGCGGGTCCCTTTACTCCGGGTTTCGTCGCCGATACCAAACTGGCGCCTGAGTTGGCGGAGCTGGGCGTCATTCTGCTGATGTTCGGCGTGGGCCTGCACTTTTCTCTGAAGGATCTGATGGCGGTAAAAACCATCGCCATTCCCGGTGCTGTCGCGCAAATTACCGTCGCCACGCTGTTGGGCATCGGGCTCAGCACGGCGCTTGGCTGGGACTGGATGACCGGGCTGGTGTTCGGGCTCTGTCTCTCCACGGCCAGTACCGTAGTGCTGCTGCGCGCGCTGGAAGAACGGCAGCTGATCGACAGCCAGCGCGGGCAGATCGCCATCGGCTGGCTGATCGTCGAGGATCTGGTGATGGTGCTGACGCTGGTGCTGCTGCCCGCCATCGCCGGCATGCTGGAAAAAGGCAACGCCAGCCTGTCGCTGCTGGCGTGGGATCTGCTGTGGACCATCGGCAAAGTCGCTGCCTTTATGGTGCTGATGATGGTGGTGGGCCGCCGCGTCGTGCCGTGGATTCTGGCGCGCAGCGCCGCCACCGGCTCGCGCGAGCTGTTTACCTTGTCGGTGTTGGCGCTGGCGCTGGGCATCGCCTTTGGCGCAGTGGAGTTCTTTGACGTCTCTTTTGCACTGGGCGCCTTCTTTGCTGGCATGGTGCTGAACGAATCTGAGCTGAGCCATCGCGCCGCGCACGATACGCTGCCGCTGCGCGATGCCTTCGCGGTACTGTTCTTCGTGTCGGTCGGCATGCTGTTCGATCCGATGATCATCATCCAGCAGCCGCTGGCGGTGCTGGGCACGCTGGCGATTATCGTGCTGGGCAAATCGCTGGCGGCCTGGCTGCTGGTAACGCTGCTTGGCCACTCGCGCCGCACCGCGCTGACTATCTCCGTCAGTCTGGCGCAAATCGGCGAGTTCGCCTTTATTCTGGCGGGCCTGGGTATTTCGCTGAACCTGCTCAGCGAAGAGGGTCGCAACCTGGTGCTGGCGGGCGCGATTCTGTCGATTATGCTCAACCCGATCCTCTTTACCCTGCTGGAGCGCTATCTCGATAAGCATGAAAACTTCGAGGAGCAGAGCATGGAAGAGGCGACGGAAGAAGAGAAACAGATCCCAGTTAATATCTGCAACCATGCGGTGATTGTCGGCTATGGCCGGGTCGGCAGCCTGGTAAGCGAGCTACTGATCGACGCGGAGATCCCGATTGTGGTGGTGGAGAACGCGCGCACGCGCGTCGAGGCGCTGCGCGAACAGGGCGTTCGGGCGGTATTAGGCAATGCGGCGCGCGTCGAAACCATGGAGCTGGCGCGTCTGGACTGCGCCCGCTGGCTGCTGATGAGCATTCCTAACGGCTATGAGGCGGGCGAGATTATCGCGGCGGCGCGCGAAAAACATCCGCACCTGGAAATTATCGCCCGCGCGCACTACGACGACGAGGTGCACTACATCCTCGAACGCGGCGCGGACAATGTGATTATGGGCGAGCGGGAAATTGCCAACAGCATGCTGGCGATGTTAAAAGCGGGGCTGGACGCGACGCCGACCCTGCTGACGCCGCAGCATCCGAACTGATCTTTCTGCGCGGCGCTCTGCGCCGCGCAATCTTCGGCTTAACGTTCCCAGTACGCCTCTTCCAGGCTATCTTCACGTTCCGGCAGCCCGCGCGTCAGACGCGGCGAATGCTGATTCAGCACCTGATAACTGACGCGGTTGGCATATTTGCAGACCTGCGCCAGTGACGAGTAGGTTAAATAGCTGCGCTGGTGTTTGCTGGAGTTCGGCACGTTGTTGCGATGGTAGCTGTTAGCGGTAATATCGTGCAGCAGCGCCGCCAGCGCGCCATCCCCCGCCCCGTTGGTGTTCATGATCTTCTCCGGCCCGCCCATATAAGGGGCGATATGCGAATAGATGCGCAGCGGCTGCTGACAATCCTGATAGCGCATGGCGCGGCTGAACTCATACTGGTTAAATTCCGGGATCGCGCCCGGCAACAGCGGGTGATTGGTCTGGCGCTTCGCGCTCTCTTCGGTGTAGCCCGCCATATAGAGACCGTTGGGCCCGGCGGTGCAAAGCACTAAATCGACCCACTCCAGCGCCTTGTCAGCCGCCTGCAATGGATCGGCGTAGCCGGTCAGCTCCAGCCCTTCCTCTTCGTTCATCGCCAGGATAGAGACGTTTTCACGCAGAAAGTCGCGCCAGAACTGCGGATTCTCGGCGATCACATGCCTGGTGCCCAGCGTCAGCACTACCGGCACGTTGTACTGCTTTGCCCAGGCGACCGCCTTCATGGTCGCCTCCGGCATCGGTTCGCCCGGCTTGCAGCGCACCAGATAGGAGGTCAGCACCAGCGCGGAGGCGCCGGCGATCACCGCTTCCGGAATGCTTTCCGGCCGCAGCTGGTTCATCATGCCGGGACTGATGGCGAAGGTACGCTCGCCGTTATCGCCGATCAGTGTAAAACAGCGGCCGATAGCGCCGTCGACGCCCTGCAGATAGTTAAGATCGGTGCGGCTGGAAGTGTTGCAGAGATAGCGATAGGCGTAGCCGCCGATCTGCACATTGTTGCACATCACGCCGAGCAGCACGGAGCGATCGTCCGCCAGCACCGAGTAGTTGTGCATGGTATTGCCGATAGTGCCGCCAGCGAACTGGTGCGTAATCAGATTGTCGCGCATCAGCTCCGCATAAAGCGCGTCCGCCACATCATCCTCAATCACCAGCGAGTGACCAACGCTAAGACCGTAGCGCGCTACAAAGGCGTTATCGACTTTCGCTTCGATATCCACCAGCGTCTGATCGATGCCGACGACCCAGCTGGTGCCGGTTTCGCTTTCGGGCTGAACGGGCTGGATTAGCGGGTCGCGGGCGCTGACGGGAAAATAGTGTTTGGATTTGCGTTGACCGGGAAATTTCATGGTTGTTGGCTTCAGAATAAAACAGGCGGAGAATGATATCACACTCCCCGCCGTTACTCAGCGATGCGCGTTTACCAGCGCCAGCATCATGGCGATATGCTCTTTATCGTCATTGAGCGCCGGAATATATTCAAACTTTTCGCCACCGGCGTGCAGGAAGAATTCTCGGTTTTGCTCGTTGATCTCCTCCAGCGTCTCCAGACAGTCGGCGGAAAAGCCCGGACTCATGATCTGAATATGACGCACGCCTTTCGCCGGCAGACCGCGCAGGGTTTCATCGGTATAAGGCGTCAGCCAGGGCTCGCGGCCAAAGCGCGACTGGAAGGTCATCATCACTTCGTTTTCGCTCAGTCCCAGCGCGCGCGTCAGCGCATCGGTGGTGTCGCGGCAGCGCTGCGGATAGTCGTCGCCCTCGTTGGCGAAGCGCTGTGGAATGCCATGGAACGACAACACCAGCAGATCCGGTTTGCCGTTTTTCGCAAACGAGCGCTCAACAGATGCCTTCAGCGCGGCGATATAGGCGGGATGTTCAGCATAGTCGCGAATAAAGTGCACGTCAGGCATCGAGCGGTAGCCAGCGAAGACGCTGCTCAGCCCATCCCAGACCGCCGCCACGGTGGAGCAGGAAAACTGTGGATAAAGCGGCAGCACGATCAGACGCGTCACGCCCTGCGCCATCAGGCTGTCCATCGCGCTTTTCAGGCTGGGATTGCCGTAGCTCATCCCTAACTCAACGGGGATATCGAGCTGCGCCGCCAGCGCGTCGCGCTGTCGTTTGCTGTAAACCAGCAGCGGCGATCCCTCCTCCATCCAGACGGAGGCATAGAGCTTCGAGACGCGCGGTGAGCGGATCGGCAGAATAATGCCGTTGAGGATCGGCCACCACAGCCAGCGCGGGGTATCGACGACGCGCTTATCGCTGAGAAACTGTTTCAGGTAGCGTTTTACCGCCGGCGTGGTTGGCGCATCTGGCGTCCCCAGGTTAACCAGCAAGACGCCGGGTTTATCTTGCCTCATCGTATATCCCTGTTATCTAAATGGTTTAAGAGCCTATCCCAGTAGGGCTATTTTGCTTGCCATTTTTAACCTGGGCAGTGCTCGAAATCCTCACGTACTGCGTGTACGCTCCGGTTTCTGTGCGCTGTCCGTGTTTAAACTGCCTGCGCCAATAACGCTTACTGGGATAGGCTCTAACTTATTTTTCGCCATGTATTTTACCTTGTCTGGCGCGGATTAGCTCGCCGGTAAAACCTTTCCCTGCGAGAGAAAAAAGCGCTAAGCGGCAAAGTATAGGGGAAAGTGAGGAAAGAAGCGCTGCGGGAGCGGCTTAGTCAGGATAAGCGTGAGGAAAAACGCGCCGGGCATACAGGGAGAACGCCCGGCGGCGGATTAACGGAGATTAGCCCAGAATCTTCGCCAGCTCAGCGCTGACTTCGGTCACTTTGCGCGTGCCGTCGATTTTATGATACTGGGTGTTGCCCGCCTGCGCTTCCTGCTGATAGTAAGCGACCAGCGGCTCGGTCATTTCATGGTATTCCACCAGACGCTTGCGCACGGTCTCTTCCTGGTCGTCTTTACGCGTGGTCAGCTCTTCGCCGGTCACGTCATCTTTACCTTCCACCTTCGGTGGATTGAAGGTCACGTGATAAACGCGGCCTGACGGCGCATGTACGCGACGGCCAACGATACGCTCGACGATCAGCTCGTCAGGCACGTCGAACTCCAGCACGCAGTCAATTTTGATGCCCGCTTCTTTCATCGCATCCGCTTGCGGAATGGTGCGCGGGAAGCCGTCCAGCAGGAAACCATTGCGGCAGTCTTCCTGCGCAATACGCTCTTTGACCAGCGCGATGACCAGCTCATCGGTCACCAGTTTGCCTTCATCCATGATGGCTTTCGCCTGTTTGCCCAGCTCCGTGCCGGCTTTTACCGCCGCACGCAGCATGTCGCCCGTAGAGATTTGCGGAATACCGTATTTCTCCATAATGAACTGAGCCTGAGTGCCCTTACCTGCGCCCGGAGCGCCGAGCAGAATAATACGCATTGCGTAAATCCCCTTGCGAATTGCTTTGATCTAACTGAGAAGGCCAAGAACATACCATTAAGCCCCGGCTACCACAAGGAAACGGGGCGGGAGGCGGCTCTGGCGAGTAACAATATATGTCTGGGATCATCATCAACCGGATCGTCCATAGAATCCAGTCCGGCATCGGATAATCGCCATTTTTCAGACAGAGCGCAGCCGTAAAAAAGCCGGCGCGAGGGCCGGCTTATGGGACGGATAACGATCAGGCCAGCAGCAGCTGGTTCATCCGGCGAATGAACTGATTCGGATCTTCCAGCGTGCCGCGTTCGGCGAACAGCGCCTGATCCAGCAGCAGCTCAACCCACTCGGCGAAGCGCGCTTCGTCCTGCGTATCGGCCGCGCGTTTCACCAGCGCGTGATCCGGGTTCAGCTCGAAGATGTACTTCACGTCCGGCACCGCCTGTCCGGCCGCGGCGAACAGCTTGGCCATCTGGGTACTCATTTCGTTAGCGTCGGTGGTGACGATAGCCGGCGTGTCGGTGAGACGATGCGTCAGGCGCACCTCTTTCACGCGCTCGCCCAACAGCGTCTTGACGCGATCGACAAACGGCTCCAGCGCTTTTTCCGCTTCTTTCTGCGCTTCGTTCTCTTCGTCAGCCAGCTTATCCAGCGTTTCATCCGCTTTGCTGACCGACTGAAACGCCTTGCCGTCGAACTCGGTGAGGTAGCTCATCATCCATTCGTCGATGCGGTCGGAGAGCAGCAGCACTTCGATGCCTTTCTTACGGAACAGCTCCAGGTGCGGGCTGCTTTTCGCGGCGGCGTAGCTGTCGGCGGTGATGTAGTAAATCTTCTCCTGCCCTTCCACCATGCGGCTGACATACTCTTCCAGCGAAACGGTCTGCGCTGAGCCTTCGCTGCTGGTGGTAGCGAAACGCAGCAGTTTGGCGATCGCCTGCTGGTTGGCGTGGTCTTCCGCCGGGCCCTCTTTCAGCACCAGGCCGAACTCGCGCCAGAACTGCTGATATTTCTCCGCATCATCTTTCGCCAGTTTATCCAGCATTTGCAGAACGCGTTTCGTCAGCGCGTTGCGCAGATTCTGCGTGATACGGTTGTCCTGCAGGATTTCACGCGACACGTTCAGCGGCAGATCGTTGGAGTCGATCAGGCCGCGCACGAAACGCAGGTAGTTCGGCATAAACTGCTCGGCGTCGTCCATAATAAAGACGCGCTGCACATAGAGCTTCAGGCCATGCTTATGATCGCGGTTCCACATATCCCAGGGCGCGCGCGCCGGAATGTAAAGCAGGCTGGTGTATTCCTGCTTGCCTTCCACGCGGTTGTGGCTCCAGGTCAGCGGATCGCTGAAGTCGTGCGCGATGTGCTTATAGAATTCGTTGTACTCTTCGTCCGTGACTTCCGCTTTATTGCGGGTCCACAGCGCCTGAGCCTTGTTGATTTTTTCCCAGCTGGTGGTGTCGCTCTCTTCATCTTTGGTTTCGATCTCAACCGGCAGCGCGATATGATCGGAATATTTGCTGATGATGCTGCGCACGCGCCAGCTGTCGAGGAACTCATCCTCGCCTTCGCGCAGATGCAGAGTGATCTCTGTGCCGCGATCCGCTTTCGTCAGATCGTCGATGGTGTATTCGCCTTCGCCGGCGGATTCCCAGAATACGCCCTCTTCCGGCGCCGCGCCGGCGGCGCGGGTGCGTACGGTCACCTTATCGGCGACGATAAACGCGGAGTAGAATCCGACGCCGAACTGGCCAATCAGCTGGCTGTCTTTCGCCTGGTCGGAGCCCAGCGATTCAAGAAACGCCTTGGTGCCTGATTTGGCGATGGTGCCGAGGTTCTCAATCACCTCATCGCGACGCATGCCGATACCGTTGTCGCTCAGGGTCAGCGTGCGGTTTTCCTTATCGACAGAGACCCTTACGCGCAGTTCACCGTCGCCTTCATACAGTTCAGGCGTGGAGAGCGCGCGAAAACGTAACTTATCCGCCGCATCGGAGGCGTTGGAAATCAGTTCGCGCAGGAAGATCTCTTTATTCGAATAGAGGGAATGGATCATCAGATGCAGAAGCTGTTTAACCTCTGACTGGAAACCACGCGTCTCTTGTCCTTTCATGGTTTGGCTACCTCAACTGAAACAGGTTTATCGAACGTTGAGGGAGATGTGGGGATGGGAAAAATATTTTCAAGCTGGCACAACGGAATGTGCCAGCAAGTGGTCAGTATTTAATCTTGTGCCGTCCGGCCAGCGAGTGCGACAGCGTGGTGCCGTCCACCATTTCCAGCTCGCCGCCGACCGGCACGCCGTGTGCGATGCGGCTGGCCTCGACGCCATACTGCGCGCAGAGCCCGGCGATATAGTTGGCGGTCGCTTCGCCTTCCACCGTGGGGTTGGTGGCGAGGATCAGCTCCTGAATGGTCTCTTTCTCCAGACGCTGCTCAAGACGATCGAGCCCGATGTCCTGCGGGCCGATGCCGTCCAGCGGAGAAAGATGCCCCATCAGCACAAAATAACGCCCGGCGAACTGCCCGGTTTGCTCAATGGCGTGAATATCCGCCGGACTCTCCACCACGCAAATCTGCCCGTTCTGCTGGCGACGCGGGTTCGCGCAGATGGTGCAGATCTCCTGCTCGGTAAAGGTGCGGCAATCCGCGCAGTGACCAATTTCCGACATAGCGCGCGTAAGCGCCTGAGCCAGGCGCATGCCTCCGCTGCGATCGCGCTGCAATAGCTGAAACGCCATACGCTGCGCTGATTTCGGGCCGACGCCCGGTAAGCAGCGCAGCGCTTCCATTAGCGACTCCAGCAAAGGGCTGGTTTGCATCAGAACGGCATCTTAAAGCCCGGCGGCAGCTGCATGCCGGAGGAGACGGAGGCCATTTTCTCCTGCTGCGCTTCGGCAATGCGGCGCGCCGCATCGTTGAACGCCGCTGCAACCAGATCTTCCAGCATATCTTTGTCGTCTTCCAGCAGGCTTGGGTCCACCTCGACGCGACGGCAGTTATGCGCGCCGTTGATGGTCACTTTTACCAGGCCCGCGCCAGATTCGCCGGTCACTTCCATTTCAGCGATCTCTTGTTGCACCTGCTGCATTTTGTCCTGCATCTGCTGGGCCTGTTTCATCAGGTTACCCAAACCGCCTTTACCAAACATACTCTTCTCTCTTTGCTCGGGCCGCATAAGCCATCAGGTTTATGCGGCGATTCAAACGGGACGAATACTCTCCTCATCCAGATCGGCGTCGAAAAAGCGACGAAGAGTCTGAATGTGGCTATCCGCGATAATGGACTGACGCGCCTGCGCCAGCTTTTCTTCATAGATCTTCTGTCGCCATTCCAGCGGCGTCAACACCGCTGGATTATCATCTTCAATAATAGTCAGTTCAACCGGCTTGCCGCTGGACTGGCTTAACGCATCGGTCAGCACCTGCTGCGCCGAAGCGGAGTTAAGGTGACGCTGGCTGCTGCGCAGATGGAGACAGACGCCCTGCGCCGTTTCTTCTTTCCAGGCGTTGAGCGCCAGCTGCTGCACCAGTTTGGGCAGCGTCAGCGTAGCGATCTCCGCCGCCCACGCGTCGCGCTGCAACGACTCTTCCGCCAGCCGCGCCGCCAGTTCAGGCGTTTTTTCATGCTCCAGCGCCGAGCGCAGCGCTTTCGGCGTGGCGACCTGCGGCGCCTCCGCCTCGACGACGGTGTTCTGCGCCTTCCAGCGGTAGGCCTCTTTCTTGACCGGCGCCGTGTTTTCCGCCGCAGGTCGTTTGCTGGCCCGCTCGGTTACCTGAGCGAGACGTTCCAGCGCCGAGCCTGCCGGCCGCGCACTGTGCGCTGCCGGCTCACTCTTTTTTGGTTTGTTCGCTCCCTGCTGACGCAACAGCTGTGTACGCGCCTGCAGTAGCTGGCTGGTGGCGTCAGGCAGAGGAATATCCGGGACAGAAGTGGCCGCTGCGGGTGACGGTGCCGGTTTCGGCGCTTCCGGCGCGGCAAACGCGGCGGCGGACGCGGAAGGCGGCACCTGTACATTAGTCTGCGGCGTCATCACCGGGCGCGTAACCGGCTCGGCGATCTCGACCTGCGGATGAAACGCCAGCGCGCGCAGCAGAGTCATCTCCACGCCCATGCGGCGATCCGGCGCCAGCGGCAGCTCTTTACGGCCCATCAAAATGGTCTGGTAATAGAGCTGCACGTCGGCCGGCGGCACGATGCGCGCCAGCTCGCGCAGACGCTGTTCAACCGCGGCGTATTCGTCGCTCAGCGCAGAAGGCAGCAGCTGAATCATGGCGATGCGATGCAGCAAACGCAGCATCTCCACCAGCAGCGCTTCCCACTCTACGCCGCGGCTCGCCGCCTGTTGCAGCAAAGACATGGTCTGCTGGCCGTCGGCGGCGGCCAGCGCTTCGATCAACGCCAGCGGCTGATCGTCGTCCAGCGTGCCGAGCATCGCGGCGACGCTTTCCGTCGTTACCTGCCCCTGGCCGGTGGCGATGGCCTGATCGGTCAGGCTGAGCGCGTCGCGCATGCTGCCGTCGGCCGCGCGCGCCAGTAGTTGCAGCGCCCGCAGCTCGGCGTTGATGTTCTCCTGCTGCAATACATATTCCAGCTGCTGACGGATCTGATCGACGTCCAGCGCTTTAAGATGGAACTGCAGGCAGCGGGAAAGAATGGTGACCGGCAATTTTTGCGGATCGGTGGTCGCCAGCAAAAATTTAACGTGCGCGGGCGGCTCTTCGAGGGTTTTTAACAGCGCGTTGAAGCTGTGGCGCGACAGCATATGCACTTCATCGATCAGGTAGACCTTAAAGCGACCGCGCGCCGGGGCGTACTGCACGTTGTCCAGCAGATCGCGCGTGTCTTCGACTTTAGTGCGCGACGCGGCGTCGATTTCAATCAGATCGACAAAGCGGCCCTGTTCGATTTCACGGCAGTTGTCGCATACGCCACATGGCGTGGCGGTAATGCCGGTTTCGCAATTGAGCCCTTTGGCCAACAAACGCGCAATAGTGGTCTTTCCGACGCCGCGGGTGCCGGAAAAAAGATAAGCGTGGTGGATTCGTCCCAGCGACAGGCCGTTCGCCAGCGCAGTTAAAACATGCTCTTGACCAACGACATCGGAAAACGCTTGTGGACGCCACTTTCGGGCCAGAACCTGATAACTCATTCGTTCACGAGATGTCTTGAAAACCAGTAGGACATGCTAACACAGCCCCGCCGCGACGGCGAGGCTGAAGGCGGGAAACTCAGTGGCCGGGGAAAGAGACCAGGCTGTAGCATTCGATGCCCAGCGCATTGAGACGGGCTTCGCCGTTGAGGTCGTAAAGATTGATAACGAACGCCGCATCTTTCACTTCGCCGCCGGCGCGGCGGATCAGTTTTACCGTCGCTTCGATAGTGCCGCCGGTCGCCAGCAGATCGTCCACCACCAGCACCACGTCGCCCGGTTTGATGGCGTCGCGATGCAGCTCAAGCTGGTCGCTGCCATATTCGAGATCGTAGGTTTCGCTCCAGGTTTCGCGCGGCAGTTTGCCCGGCTTGCGCACCGGCACGAAGCCGACGCCCAAACCCAGCGCTACCGGCGCCCCGAACAGGAATCCGCGCGCTTCGGTGCCCACCACTTTGGTGATGCCACGATCGCGGAAACGCGCAATAAACAGATCGATAGTTGTTGCGAAAGCTTGCGGATCTTCCAGCAGACTGGTGACATCACGAAACAGGATACCCGGCTTCGGATAGTCCGGTACGCTTTTAATACTGTCTTTAAGATACTCAAGCTGCTGCGCAGTCGCGGTCATAATGTTATGCCTGGTGAATACTAAACTGACTCGCGCAGCTTCGCCTTACGCTGACGGGCAGCGCCGCAGGCGGAAAAGAGTGAAACAAGGGAAGCCGCGCACGAAAACGAACAAATCTAAGCAAACTGCAGGATAAATGCAATACCGATCGCCATCCTGATAGCGTAAGTGTTTGAAAAACGCTAAGGTAAATCTGAAAACGCCGGTCAGCGCTCGCCTTTTTCTTTTTCCGTCACTACCGGCATCCGCCACATAAACAGCAGCAGCGCGGCCAACATACAAAGCAGCATGACCCTTAGCCAGAACAGCTTCACCAGCCAGAGAGAAAGGGCGAAAGTCGCGACGGTCAGCAGCATGGCGCGTCCCTTTATGCCCGGCGGCAGCGCGCGATGCTGCTGCCAGTGGCGCAGATATTTGCCGAACCAGGAGCGGTAAAGCAGCCAGTGATGAAAGCGCGGCGACGAACGGGCGAAGCACCAGGCGGCGAGCAGTATAAACGGGGTCGTCGGCAACAGCGGCAGCACGACGCCCAGCGCCCCCAGTACAATAGCCAACCAGCCAATAATCAGTAATATAATGCGCTGCATGAAATATCCTGCTAAAGAGCCAACCGGATCACTTTATCACAGGCGGTAAGCTGTTCCTCAGCCGTTAAGCGGCTATTTTATCAATAGCAACATTACCGATTCGCAATCGCTTTTTAAGGACATAGATATGGGACTGTTATCCTGGCTGGTTATCGGCGTGCTGGTGGGCTTGATCGCGGGCAAATTTTTCGCCGTACGCGGCGGCTGGCTGCCGACGCTGATTCTGGCGACGATCGGCGCTCTGGTGGGCGGCTATATTAGCGTCTATTTTAACTGGGGAACGCTGGCCAGCCTGCACCCACGCGCGCTGCTGCTGGCGCTGGCCGGCGCGTTGGTGCTGCCAGGCGTGGCGCGCATTATTCGTCATTAAGGAGCACATCATGTCACTGGAAAGCGCACCGGATGAGATCAAGCTGGCGGTCGATCTGATTATGCTGCTGGAACAGAGCGACGTCGCGCCCGAAACCGTGCTGGCGGCGCTGGAGATCGTGCGCCGCGATTATGAAAATAAGCAACAGTCGCCCGTCGCGTCCTGAGCGTTCAGCCTGGGCTGACCGCCGGCTGGCTCAGGCTGGGGCTGTGCTTAAGCATATCAATCAGGGTTTCCACCAGCATCGGCGCATCCTGTTCAATATCGAAGCTGTCGGGCATAAACAGCCAGTTTTCCATAATGCCGGTAATGTAGCCGCGTATGATGATCGCCGCGCGGCGCAAGTTCAGCCCCGCCGGCAGCTGCCCCGCGCTAATGCAGTTGCCGAGCACCTCTTCAATCTTCTCATAGCATTCAAGATAGAGGTTCTGCTGCATGATTTGCAGCGGCAGCATCTCGCCCACAAATTCGCACTTATGGAAGATAATTTCCAGCAAAGAGCGCCGCCGCTGGTCGCGCGCGGTCGCTTCAAAGACGTAGCGCAGCATGGCGCGCATCAGGGAAAGTGGATCGTCAGGGTATTTTGACTGATACTCTTGCTCAACATCTTCCAGGCCAGACTCAGACTGCGCCCAGATCTCATTCAGCAGATCGGTCTTGTTTTTAAAATGCCAGTAGATAGCGCCCCGCGTTACGCCAGCCGCCGTAGCGATATCGGCCAGGGAGGTTGCTGAAACGCCGAACTCAGAGAAACGCGCAATCGCGGCATCAAGAATTTGATTCCGTGTTTCAAGGGCTTGCTGTTTGGTTTTTCGTGCCATAGTGAGTGCTTTTACCAGGCGGCGGATTTACATACATTTGCGAATGTATGTACCATAGCATGACCATAATTTAAACGCAGCAATGGCTCAACGGTTTGTGATCCATTGACCAATCGATATCGAACAATCGAGGTTGATTTATGAAAAATAACAGAGGGTTAACGCCTCTGGCGGCCGTCCTGATGCTTTCAGGCAGCTTTGCGCTAACAGGATGTGACAATAAGTCTGAGCAGGCTGGTCAACAGCAACAGGCGCCTGAAGTCGGCGTAGTAACATTAAAAAGCGAACCGTTGAAAATTACGACCGAGCTACCGGGCAGAACGTCAGCCTATCGCGTAGCGGAAGTGCGGCCGCAGGTTTCCGGCATTATTTTGAAACGCAACTTCGTTGAAGGCAGCGATATTAAAGCGGGCGAATCGCTTTATCAGATCGATCCGGCGCCTTATCAGGCCGCTTATAACAGCGCCAAAGGCGATTTAGCACAGGCGCAGGCTAATGCGCAAATCGCCGCCGTAACGGTAAAACGCTATCAGCCGCTGCTGGGCACCAAATATATCAGCCAGCAGGATTACGATCAGGCGGTCGCCACGCAGAGCCAGACGGCTGCGGCCGTGGCGGTCGCGAAGGCGAGCCTGGAAACGGCGCGCATTAATCTTGCCTATACCAAAGTGACCTCCCCTATCAGCGGCCGCATCGGTAAATCCGCCGTGACCGAGGGCGCGCTGGTGCAAACCGGCCAGACCACGGCGCTGGCCACCGTGCAGCAGCTCGATCCGATGTATGTCGATGTCACCCAGTCCAGCGATGAATATATGCGCCTGCGCAAGGAGCTGGAGTCTGGTCAGCTGAAACAGACCGACGGTAAAGCGAATGTCACGCTGATGATGCCTGATGGTAGCGAATATAAGCAGCCGGGCACACTGGAATTTTCTGATGTGACCGTCGATGAAACCACCGGCTCCATTACGCTGCGCGCCGTGTTCCCGAATCCTGACCATACTCTGTTGCCGGGCATGTTCGTGCGCGCGCGTCTGGAAGAAGGCACCAACCCGAACGCGATACTGGTGCCGCAGCAGGCGGTGACCCGTACGCCGACCGGTCAGGCGACGGTCATGGTGGTCGATCAGAACAACAAGGTGGCGGTTCGCAACGTGACGGCGCAGCAGGCAATTGGCGACAAATGGCTGGTCACGCAGGGCGTGCAGGCTGGCGATCGCGTGATTTCTGTTGGACTGCAGCGTGCGAAGCCTGGCGTTCAGGTTACGCCGCAGGAAGTGACAGAGGATGCGAAAGCTAATCAACCCTCGCAGCCGCAGTCGCAGTCTGAACAATCTCAGTCTTAAACAGGAGCCACTGATTCATGGCTAAGTTCTTTATCGATCGCCCCATTTTCGCGTGGGTCATCGCCATCATTATTATGCTGGCGGGTGCGCTATCGATTCTTAAGCTGCCGATTGAGCAATATCCCAATGTTGCTCCTGTAGCGATACAGATTAGTGCAAACTACCCCGGCGCCGATGCGAAAACGCTGCAGGATTCGGTCACGCAGGTTATCGAGCAGAATATGAACGGTATCGACGGACTGATGTATATGTCCTCGAACAGTGATTCTTCCGGCTCGCTGCAGTTGACGCTCTCTTTCCAGTCCGGCACTGACGCCGATATCGCCCAGGTGCAGGTGCAGAATAAACTGCAGCTGGCGATGCCGCTGCTGCCGCAGGAAGTGCAGCAGCAGGGTATCCAGGTAGAGAAATCGTCCAGCAGCTTCTTGATGGTCGCCGGCTTCGTGAGTGAGGACGGCAGCATGTCGCAGAACGATATCGCCGACTTCGTCTCTTCTAACATCAAGGATCCCATCAGCCGCACCACCGGCGTTGGCGATACCCAGCTGTTTGGCGCGCAGTATGCGATGCGTATCTGGATGGACCCGCATAAGCTGAATAACTATCAGCTGACGCCGGTCGACGTCGTAAACGCTATCTCCACCCAGAACGCCCAGGTCGCCGCAGGTCAGCTTGGCGGTACGCCGCCGGTGAAAGGCCAGCAGCTTAACGCCTCGATCATTGCGCAAACGCGTCTGACTTCAACGGAAGAGTTCGGTAAAATTTTGCTGAAAGTTAACCCGGATGGCTCGCAGGTACGTCTGCGCGATGTCGCCACTATTGAGCTGGGCGGGGAAAACTACGAGATCATTGCGCGCTTTAACGGACAACCAGCTTCCGGTCTGGGGATCAAACTGGCGACCGGCGCTAACGCGCTGGATACTGCGGATGCGGTAAAAGCAGAGCTGGCACGCCTTTCGCCTACCTTCCCGGCAGGCCTGAAGGTGGTTTACCCTTATGACACCACGCCGTTTGTTAAAATCTCCATTTTCGAGGTGGTGAAAACGCTTTTTGAAGCGATCGTGCTGGTGTTCCTGGTAATGTATCTGTTCCTGCAGAACTTCCGCGCCACGCTGATCCCAACCATTGCAGTGCCGGTGGTGCTGCTGGGTACGTTCGCTATCATTAACGCGTTCGGCTATTCGATAAACACGCTGACGATGTTCGGGATGGTGCTGGCCATCGGCCTGTTGGTGGATGACGCCATCGTCGTGGTGGAAAACGTCGAGCGTGTCATGGCGGAAGAAGGTTTGCCGCCGAAAGAAGCGACGCGCAAATCGATGGACCAGATCCAGGGCGCCCTGGTGGGTATCGCGCTGGTGCTCTCTGCGGTCTTTATCCCGATGGCCTTCTTCGGCGGGTCGACCGGGGTTATCTACCGTCAGTTCTCCATCACCATCGTTTCCGCCATGGTGCTGTCGGTCATCGTCGCGCTGATCCTGACGCCCGCGCTCTGCGCCACCCTGCTTAAGCCGATTAAGCGAGGCGATCACGGCAAGACGACCGGCTTCTTCGGCTGGTTTAACCGCCTGTTCGACAAGAGCACCAACCACTACGTAGACAGCGTGGGGCATATCGTCCGCAGCACTGGTCGTTATCTGCTGATCTACCTGTTTATCGTGGTCGGCATGGCAGTGCTGTTTATGCGTCTCCCTACCTCCTTCCTGCCGGAAGAGGACCAGGGTCTGCTGTTGGCCCAGGCGCAGCTGCCCGCTGGCGCCACGCAGGAGCGTACGCAGAAAGTTCTCGACCAGGTCAGTAATTATTTTCTGACCAAAGAGAAAGCCAGCGTGCAGTCGGTGTTTACGGTTAACGGCTTCGGCTTTGCCGGTCGCGGTCAGAATACCGGTATCGCCTTCGTCAGTCTGAAGCCGTGGGACGAGCGTGGCGGCTCAGAAAACAAGGTGCCCGCAATCGCAGGCCGCGCCATGCAGGCGCTGAGCACCATCAAAGACGCCATGGTTATTCCATTTAACCTGCCGGCAATTATCGAACTGGGTAACGCCACCGGCTTCGACTTTGAACTGATCGACCAGGCGAACCTGGGTCACGATAAGCTGACGCAGGCCCGTAACCAGCTGTTAGGCATGGTGGCGCAGCATCCGGATACCGTTGTCGGCGTACGCCCTAACGGTCTGGAAGATACGCCGCAGTATAAGCTGACGGTGGATCAAGAGAAGGCGCAGGCGCTGGGCGTCTCCATCTCTGATATCAACACGACGCTGGGCGCCGCCTGGGGTGGCTCCTATGTGAACGACTTTATCGATCGCGGTCGTGTGAAGAAAGTGTATGTGATGGGTAAGGCTGATTCTCGTATGCTGCCGGACGATATCAATAAATGGTACGTACGCGCTTCTAACGGGGATATGGTGCCCTTCTCCGCCTTCTCAACGGCGCGCTGGCAATATGGTTCGCCGCGTCTGGAGCGCTATAACGGCTTGCCGTCCATGGAAATTCTGGGTCAGGCCGCGCCGGGACGCAGCTCCGGCGACGCGATGGCGCTGATGGAACAGCTGGCTTCTCAGCTGCCGCAGGGCATCGGCTATGACTGGACGGGCATGTCCTATCAGGAACGCCTTTCCGGCAACCAGGCGCCTGCGTTGTACGCTATCTCTCTCATCGTGGTGTTCCTGTGTCTGGCCGCGCTCTATGAGAGCTGGTCGATTCCGTTCGCCGTAATGTTGGTGGTGCCGCTGGGCGTTATCGGCGCGCTGATCTTCACTACCTTGCGCGGTCTGAGCAACGATGTTTACTTCGTGGTAGGCCTGCTGACAACCATTGGCCTGTCGGCGAAGAACGCCATCCTGATTGTGGAATTCGCCAAGGATCTGATGGAGAAGGAGGGCAAAGGCCTGGTGGAAGCGACGCTGGAAGCGACACGCATGCGTCTGCGTCCCATCCTGATGACCTCACTGGCCTTTATTCTGGGCGTACTGCCGCTGGCTATCAGTACTGGCGCAGGCTCCGGCGCGCAGAATGCGGTAGGTACCGGTGTAATGGGCGGTATGGTTACTGCGACCGTGTTGGCTATCTTCTTTGTGCCGGTCTTCTTCGTGGTGGTTCGCCGCCGCTTCAGCAAGCATAAAGAAGAGCTGGAACAGGGCCATCCTGTTGAACACCAGCACTAAGTAAAACGCATTGATTCAGAGGCCACCATCAGGTGGCCTCTTTTTTTGCAGGCCGTTTGCGGCGTGGCACCTCGTCTGTTCCTTCCCTTTTTCGCATTCTTCTTTCGGTTCACTCTCTGCGGCCCTGCATCGCTGTGATAGCGCCTTCCTCAGAGAGGCATTGCATTGACATGCAGAAAAGTGCATACTAATTGTTATGATATAACATATCAAAAGGAGATCATGATGAAACCAGGTATTCATCCTCACTATCGTACCGTTGTCTTCCATGACACCAGCGTCGATCACTATTTCAAAACCGGCTCAACCATTAAAACCGATCGTACCATCGATATTGATGGCGAAACCTTCCCGTATGTCGCGCTGGATGTCTCCTCCGCTTCGCATCCGCACTATACGGGCAAGCAAAAGGATTACAGCCGTGAAGGCAGCACCGCACGTTTTAATCAGCGCTATGGCCGTTTTCTCGGTAAAGGCCAATAAGGAAGGGTCATGCAGGTACTCAGCTCATTGCGCGCGGCAAAGGCGCGCCATAAAGATTGTAAAGTGGTGCGCCGCCACGGCCGCATCTACGTTATTTGCAAAAGCAATCCACGCTTTAAAGCCGTTCAGGGCAGAAAGAAAAAACGCTAACGCATCACAGGGCCGTAGCCACAACGGCCCTTTTCCCTGTAAAATCTCTCTCAACGCCTCATCATCGGTGACTCGTTAATACCCTTCTTTTCTCAGGGCTATTAAACAGCATGTTTATTATTTGATAAAAATAATTGTATCCGTTTGTGTCGCATATGTTGCCAAAATGCATGTTATGCAGCGGCTAAAACAATAAAATTCAAATAACTAATCAACGCCCGCTGGACGTGAGGTTATACCCTGCTAAGCTTTTCTGAATCAGAGAGATAGGCAGCGCATTAATTAAAGACTTTGGCTTTCTGTCATACTGATTGCTTAAGCAAAGATAAACTCTTCGGAGGGAAAGTGCGTAAAATTATACCGTGCGATATTTTGCAAGCTGAAGAAGATCCGCTAAAATTAAAAAGTATTATTCACCAGAATATTCCCAAAATAGAAAAACTGTTAACCGGCGACTTACAATGGTTTTCTCAAAATGCGCTTTTAGTTCCTGGAACGATAAAAATTATTTCTGTAGAATTGCAACACCATCATCGATATAAAATGCACTATCAGTTCGACTGGAATGTATTCAATCCCTGTCTTGACATTAATCAGACGGAAACCAGCCAGGAAAGCATTGAATTTGAGGTAATTACCGGCGCGCTGGCCTTCGATTTCATTGATAATACGCGCCCTTCCACTGCCGACGAGTTCTGATTCAGTAATACCTTATCTGAAAATAGCAAACATACGTTATATTTACCTTGTCTGATTAACTAACGGCTCTTAATATTAAATGTAGATTACGCTGCTTTTTTCGCTGTTTCACATGCAGACAATGGTCGATGTATGGAGGGAAAAAAGATGGACGAATATTCGCCGAAACGGCATGATATTGCTCAGCTCAATTTCTTGTGTGAAAATCTATACGACGAAAGTATGGCCACACTGGGAGACAGCCACCATGGCTGGGTCAACGATCCTACATCTGCGACCAACATACAGCTGAATGAGCTGATTGAACATATTGCTTCGTTTACCATGAATTACAAAATAAAACATGCTGAAGATGAGGATCTCATCGTTCAGATTGATGACTACCTCGACGATACCTTTATGTTATTCAGTAATTACGGGATTAATGTTCAGGATCTACAACGTTGGCAGCGTTCCGCCCGACGTTTGTTTAATCTTTTCGCAGAAGAGTGCGCTCAGCTCCCTTTACAGCCAAGCCATTCGTTTTAAGCAACCGCTCATTTTATTACGGTTAAACCATGACAGAAAAAATTATGACCAAGACTGACTATCTGATGCGCTTAAGACGCTGCCGATCAATCGATACGCTTGAGCGAGTCATTGAAAAAAATAAATATGAATTGCCTGATGATGAGTTGGCTGTGTTTTATTCTGCGGCCGATCATCGCCTTGCGGAATTAACGATGAATAAACTGTACGATAAAGTACCCGTTTCGGTGTGGAAATACGTTCGTTGAATAAAGGCCTGGATGGAGCGGAAATGGGTGGGGGCCCTGCCAGCTACATCCCGGCACACGCGTTACCTGCTGCGGCTGCTTCCTTCCGGACCTGACCGAGTTCACAAGTTAGCGTTGCGGGAGAACCAACAGGGCCCCCATTGACGTGCTCTGGTTACAGAGCGCAGGCATTATCAATGATGCCTGGCGTAAATGCAAGCCGCCGCCTGGCGACCGTTGTTTTATTAAACAATCCGCCTATTTTCTCTCTTTTCGCCCTTTTCCCTTCTGATACATGCTAACTGTTTCATCATTTTCCATTATTTGCCAGGATAAGACGCACAGCTAAAGCCGGAGCCGTCTATGGAAACTGACTCATTTAAACAGCGTGTTTTGCAGGTTATCGCCGCGATTCCCGCCGGCACCGTCACCACCTATGGCGAAGTGGCGCGACTGGCTGGCGCGCCGCGTGCTGCGCGACAGGTAGGTGGCCTGCTAAAGCGTCTTCCTGCCGACAGTCGTCTGCCGTGGCATCGCATTATTAACCGTCATGGACAAATTTCATTGCAGGGAGACGATCTGCTGCGCCAACGTGACGCGCTGGAAGCGGAAGGCATTGAAATTAGCGATGACGGCAAAGTCGATCTCAGGCGCTATCGCTGGGAGTGGTAGCGGGCCAGCCATGAGCCGACCCGGTTAAAGAAGCTTAGTACTGGGTGGGCGCCGGAATAGATGAAGACGGCGTAACCTGGGTAGGCGAGGTAGAAGGTACGGTAGTAGCCGCACCGCCGCTGCTTTGGGTCGGCATAGCGACTGACGGCACCGGTACCAGCGTCAGGTCCACTTTCGTGCCGCCGCTGTTGATCGCCGGTTTAATCGAATCGGTCATAAACACCACCTTGTTATCGATGGTGATCGCCGCGCTCAAGAGAATGCGCGCGTCCGGCTGAATATCGGCCGGATTAAACGGCAGCGTGTAGTGGAACGGCGCCTGCTTGCCTTCAGTACGCACTACACGCTGGGCCAGTATTTTAGCCGGCGCATTAGCCAGTGAAGCATCCGACAGCGTAACCGTTAACGCGGCGTCCGGCGGCAGAGCGATTTTTTGCCGAATATAGATAGAGCCGCTTACGTTAGGCTGAGCAATCACCGGCTGACCGGTGTTTTCGGCGCCCGGTACAGGTACGGGAATATTTGCGCTTTTATCAGCACAACCTGCGAGGGCAACGGCCAGCGCTGCTCCGCTCATGACATGCCAGAATTTCATTGATATCTTCTCCTTCTGATCCAATGTGGTATCGGCGACAAGTTGGCCGAAACAGCTAAAAACGCTGTATGTGCTTAATTCTGGCACAGGTTTAGCTATTTTGCCTGGCATCAACCCTTTTCCTTTTTTGCCTCAGGCCGGAAGTAAGAACAGCGGTTGCAGGCGCTGGTCGGATCTCGCAAACTACAGCGGTAACCTTATCGAGGAACGACCCATGAGCCAGGCACTGCAAAATTTACTGAATCTGTTACAACTGGAAAAGCTTGAGGAAGGCCTGTTTCGAGGCCAGAGCGAAGATTTGGGCCTGCGTCAGGTCTTCGGCGGACAAGTTGTTGGCCAGGCGCTGCATGCGGCTAAACAGACCGTGCCGGTTGAACGCAATATTCACTCTTTTCACAGCTACTTTTTGCGTCCCGGCGACAGTCAGAAAGCAATTATCTATGATGTGGAAACCCTGCGGGACGGCCATAGCTTCAGCGCCCGTCGCGTCGCGGCGATTCAGAACGGGCAGCCGATTTTTTACATGACCGCCTCTTTCCAGGCGCCGGAGCCAGGCTTTGAACATCAGAAAACGATGCCGCAGGTGAAAGGCCCGGAGGGGCTGCCCAGCGAGACCGAGATCGCGCATCAGCTGGCGGCGCATCTGCCCGAAAAAGTAAAAGCTAAATTTCTGGCTGAAAAGCCGTTGGAAATACGCCCCGTTACCTTCCACAACCCGCTCAAGGGGCACGTCGATCAGCCGACGCGTCAGGTCTGGCTGCGCGCGAACGGCCCGATGCCCGACGATGCGCGCGCGCACCAATATCTGCTGGGCTATGCCTCCGATCTTAATTTCCTTCCGGTTGCGCTTCAGCCGCATGGCAAAGGATTTTTGGAGCCGGGCATGCAGGTTGCTACGATAGACCACTCTATGTGGTTCCATCGCAAGGTCGACCTGAATCAGTGGTTGCTGTACAGCGTGGAAAGCACCTCCGCCTCCAGCGCGCGCGGCTTTGTGCGCGGCGAATTCTATACCCAGGATGGCGTGCTGGTGGCTTCAACGGTGCAGGAAGGCGTCATGCGCCAGCGTAGCTAACGCATAAAAGTAGCTAACGCATAAAAAAGGACGCTGCCGAAAGCAGCGTCCTGTTCTTTAAGCCCGACGCTTACTGGTTATAGGCGTTTTCGCCATGGCTGTTGACGTCAAGTCCTTCGCGCTCCTGTTCTTCCGGCACGCGCAGGCCTACCAGCATATCCGCCACTTTAAAGCCGATAAACGCCACCACGCCGGTCCAGATGATAGTCAGCGCCACGCTCAACAGCTGGACCCATACCTGATGCCCCATGGTGACGCCTTCCGCATAGCCGACGCCGCCCAGCGAGCCTGAAGCGAAGACGCCGGTGAGGATACAACCGATAATGCCGCACACGCCGTGAACGCCGAAAACATCGCACGGATCGTCAACGCGCAGCCATTTTTTCAGCGTCGTCACACCCCAGATACCTGCCAGACCGCCAATCAGGCCGATAAACAGCGCACCGCCCACGCCAACGTAGCCACAGGCGGGCGTGATGGCGACCAGGCCAGCGATAAAGCCGGAGCTGGCGCCCAGTAGAGACGGCTTGCCGCGCAGCGCCCACTCACCAAAGGTCCAGGAAAGCACAGCGCCGGCCGTGGCAACGACGGTATTTAAAAAGGCCAGCGCCGCAATTTCGTTTGCCGCCGCCGCAGACCCTGCATTAAAGCCAAACCAGCCGACATAAAGGATCGCCGTACCGGTAAACACCATCGGCAGGTTGTGCGGTTTAAACGCCTCTTTGCCGAAGCCTGTGCGTTTACCCACCAGATACGCGCCCACCAGCCCGGCGACCGCCGCATTGATATGCACTACCGTGCCGCCAGCGAAATCAAGCGCGCCATCCTTCGCCAGGAAACCGCCCGCCCAGACCATATGCGCGATCGGCAGGTAGGCCAACGTCAGCCAGATAAAGACAAAGATGAGCACAGCGGAGAAGCGGATGCGTTCCGCAATCGAACCGACAATCAGTCCGACGGTAATACAGGCGAAGGAGGCCTGGAAAACCACATGGATATATTGATAGAACGTGCCGGTCAGCGCGGTCAGGCTGATATTTTTCAGCATCACCCAGTTAAGGCCGCCGAAAAAATCGTTGCCTTCGCTGAAGGCCAGCGAGTAGCCATACACTACCCACAGCACGCAGACCATGGCAAAGGTCACCGCCACTTGCGTCAGTAGCGACAGCACGTTTTTACCGCGAATCAGACCACCGTAAAACAGCGCGATCCCTGGAATCGTCATAAACAGCACCAGTGCGGTGCAAATCATCATAAAGGCGTTGTCCGCCTTATCGGCAACGGCCGGAGCCGCCATCGCCAGCGATGGTGTCAGCGCCGCACCCGTCAGGATTTTGGTCATTAATTTGTTCATTTTATTTCATCCCATCACAAGATAAAGAGTCCGGGCTTAAAGAGCGGCTTCGTCGGTTTCACCGGTACGAATACGGATAACGCGCTGAAGCTCTGCCACAAAAATCTTGCCGTCGCCGATTTTGCCGGTGTAGGCGGCCTTACTGATGACATCAACAACTTCATCCAGCTGGTCGTCAGCGATCGCTACGTCGATTTTGACCTTAGGCAGAAAATTGACGCTGTATTCCGCACCGCGATAGAGCTCCGCATGGCCTTTTTGTCGGCCGAATCCTTTGACCTCAGTTACGGTTAATCCCTGAATACCAATAGAAGAAAGCGCCTCGCGCACATCCTCCAGTTTGAATGGTTTGATGACTACGGTAACCAGCTTCATACGCTCCCCTCACCAGAATAAGATTCGTTTCTCACCCGACACCTCGTGACTAAAGCAAAGGCTGTGCCAGGTATGGAAAAGGTGACGGCAGGCGCGCGCGGCGTCTGGAGAAGGCAAGAAAGAAGGCGATAAATGAAAAAGAAGTGAGGATCAAAGAAAAAACGCACCATAAAGGTGCGTCACGGTCAATTAACGTGCATCCATACGGATAATTCCGATAAATGCGCCAGAAAAAGGTGCAAACCCATTTCAGACGCTTTCCGGTGCGCCCGCCTCCAGCACGCTGCCCGCCTGCTGCAACTGATACATCTGCCAGTAGCGGCCCTGCTGCGCCAGTAGCTGATGGTGAGTGCCGCGCTCCACCGCCCGACCGCGATGCAGCACCAGAATGGTATCGGCCTCGGTAATGGTGGAAAGGCGGTGCGCAATCACCACCAGCGTGGTCTTTTTCCTCACCTCGCGCAGCGCGCGTTGAATCGCCTGTTCAGTGCCGGAATCGATATTGGCCGTCGCCTCATCCAGAATCAGGATTTGCGGTTCAGCCACCAGCACGCGCGCCAGCGCCAGCAGCTGCTTCTGCCCAACGGAAAGATTATTGCCCTGCTCTCCCAGGCGCGTATAAATTCCGTCGGTGAGACTACGCGCCAGCTCCGCCAGCTGAACGGTTTCCAGCGCCTGCCACACTGCCTGTTCACTGATGTCGCGTCCCAGCGTCACGTTAGCGAAAAAGCTGTCCGCCAGCACCACCGGGTCCTGCTGAACCATCGCCACGCCCTGCCGCAGCGCCTCATGGCTCAGCTGATTCAGCGGTCGGCCATCGAGATGAATCGTTCCCTGTTTCACCGGGTAGTAGCCCATCAGCAGGCTGGCCAGCGTGCTTTTTCCGCTGCCGGTATGCCCGACCAGCGCGACAAAACTGCGCGACGGCGCCGCCAGCGAAATATCTTCCAGTACGTTGCGCCCTTCATGATAGGCGAAACTCAGACGTTCGATATCGATGCGGCCGCTCTGTAGCGGCTGCCGGTCGCTGCCGTAATGCTGGCGCGGCGCATCCATCAGCTCGAAAATGCGCTCTCCGGCTACGACCGCCTGTTGCAGCATTGACTGCTGGGTGGTCAGCTCAATCAGCGGCTCATTAAGCCTTCCCAGATAGCTGATGAAGGCGTAAAGCACGCCCACCTCAAATACACCTTCAGAAGAGAAACTGAACAGCAGCAGCAGCCCACAGAGGATCGCTGCGGAAAACAGGCTCAGCAGCGGACGCAGCAGAAAGCCATCCAGCCTCAATGTCTCCATGCGCGCCAGATAGTGCGATCGACTGGCCTCCCCCATGCGCTCGCCGAAGCGCGCCTGCTGGCGGAACTGCTGAATAACGCTCATGCCGTTGATGACTTCATTAAAGCCGTTATTGATATCCGCCAGGTAGCTGCGCACGCGCCGCACAATCGGCGTGCTGTAGCGCTGATAGATAAACATCACGGTCAACACCAGCGGGAAAATCACCACCGCCACCAGCGCCATGCGCCAGTCCAGGCTAAACATGGCGACCAGCATCGCGCCGATCAGCGCCGCGCTGCGCAGCACCGTCGCCACCACCGTCACCCATAAATCTTTAATTACCTCGGTGTCGTTGGTGACGCGTGAAATGATCTGCCCAACCGGTTGAGTGTCGAACGCGCTGAGCGGCTGGCGCAACGCCGCATCCATCACGTCGGCGCGCAGACGCTGCACAACGCCGACCGCCGCCTGATTAAACAGCAGCGCCTGCCAGTAGTGCAGCAGCGCCGCCAGCGCCTGCAGAAAAATAAAGGCGAATGCCAGCCCGACGGCCAGGCCCACCGGCATGTTGTGACGGGCCACCAGACGATCGATAAAATAACCGATCAGTACCGGCCCCAGCACTTCCGCCGCCGCCGCGATCCAGAGCATCAGTACCGCCAGCGTCAGCGCCTTACGCCACGGCTTGCCGTAGGAAAGCAGCCGCTTTAGCGTGGGCCAGAGTTTTTTGCTGTCAGCCACGGCTCTTCTCCTTACTGCGATTATCCTCATCCTCGGTCAGTGCCGCCTCAAGCTGCTGGTAGCGATACATATCGCTGTACCAGCCCTTTTGCTGCGCCAGCGCGTTATGATCGCCGCGCTGCGCCACGACACCATGCTGCATCACCAGAATTTCAGTGGCTTCGGTCAGCGCGGACAGGCGATGCGCGCTGATGATCACTGTGCGTCCCTCGCCCCAGCGACGTAAATTGTGCAGGATCTGATGTTCGGTGCGGCCATCCACTGCCGAAAGCGCATCGTCAAGGATCAAGATCTCGGCGTTCAACAGCAGCGCGCGCGCAATGGAAATGCGCTGTTTCTGCCCGCCGGAGAGCATCACCCCGCGCTCGCCTACTTCGGTATCGTAGCCCTGCGGCAGCCGCAGAATATCTTCGTGGACGCTCGCCAGCATCGCCGCCCGCTCAATCTCTTCGCGGCTGGCGTTAGGCCGCCCCAGCGCGATATTGTTGGCGACGGTGTCGGAAAAAAGAAACGGCGTCTGATTGACGACTGCCAGCCGACCGCGCCAGCTGTCGATGCGCAGCTGGGTCAGCGGAATATTGTGATAGCGAATATCGCCCTGCGCGATATCGAAATGGCGCTGTATCAGGCTTAACAGCGTGCTTTTACCCGCGCCGGTCGGCCCACACAATCCCAGCATCTGCCCCGGCTTCAACTGGAAATTAAGATTGCACAGCGCAGGCTGCTGGCTGCCGGGATAGCTGAACTCGCGGATCGCCACCTGCAGCACGCCGCGTCCTTCCGGCAAAACTTTGCTGCCATCTTCCACCGCCGGCGCCTCGTTAAGCAGCGCGCGGATGCGGCTCCAGGCTGCGCTGCCGCGTTCGACAATATTAAACATCCACGCCAGCGCCAGCATCGGCCAAATCATCAGGCCCAGATACATCACAAAGCTGGTCAGCTGGCCGAGCGTCATCTGATCATGCCAGACCAGCCAGCTGCCGCCGCCGATAGCCAGCAGGTTCGACAGACCGATCGCGATATAAATCGTAGGATCGAAGCGCGCGTCGACGCGCGCGACGCGCAGGTTTTTCTCACCGGCGTCGGTGGCGATATCAGCAAACTGTTGAGACTGATGCGTCTCCAGACCAAACGCCTTTACCATACGAATGCTGGAGAGGCTCTCCTGCGCCTGATCGTTCAGCGAGGAAAAGGCCGCCTGCGCCAGTTTAAAGCGCTGATGCAGCTGATCGCCGTAGCGCTTGATCACCATCGCCATCACCGGCATCGGCACCAGCGCCAGCAGCGTAAGCTGCCAGCTGATCTGCGTACTCATCACAATCAGCACCGCGCAGCCCATCACCAGCGAGTCTACCAGCGTCAATACCCCTTCGCCGGCCGCGAAGACCACGCGGTCAACATCGTTGGTTGCGCGCGCGATCAGATCGCCGGTGCGGTGACGCAGGTAGAATTCCGGGTGCTGTCGACTGAGCTGGCGATAGAAATCTTCCCGCAGCTCCACCGCCAGCTTATAAGAAGCGCCAAACAGCAAGACGCGCCAGACGTAGCGCAGCAGGTAAACCACCAGCGCGGTAAACAGCATAATGCCGACCCACATCAGAACGGCGCCGCTGCTCAGGCGATGCTGGGTGACGCCATCGACAATCACGCCGACGATTTTCGGCGGCAGCAGCTGCAAAATGGCAATAATGATCAGTAAGGATACCGCGCCGAGGTAACGTCGCCACTCGCGGAGGAAATACCAACTTAACTGGCTAAACAATCGCACAAAAAATTGTCCTGCATGGTTAATTGATGCGCCTGAAAAGGCTGCGGAGAAGATCAGGATTCAACAGGCAACGCCGTCGTATATTTTATCTCTTCCATAGCAAAACTTGAGGTTACGTCGATCAGACCGCTGACGCCGTTGACCAGACGTTTATAAAAGGCGTCATATTGCTTCATATCGGCGACCTGAATGCGTAACAGATAATCATACTCGCCCGCCATGCGATAGAACGCCATCACTTCCGGCAGGCTTTGCACGACGCCGACAAATTCCTGATACCACTGACGGTTGTGCTGCTGGGTTTTGATCAGCATAAAGGCGGTAAGCGACAGCCCCAGCTTTTCTCCATCGAGGAGCGCCACGCGTCCGCGGATAATACCGTCATCTTCCAGCTTTTTCAGCCGCTTCCAGCAGGGCGTGGTGGTGAGATTAACCGCATCCGCCAGCGCCTGTAATGATAGCGTACAGTCCTGCTGCAACAGCGCCAGCAGTTTACGATCCGTTTTATCCAGCATCGCCCCTCCAGAGAAAATATTGCTACAAAAGGCGCATTGTACAGTAAATAAAGCAAACTTTTTTTCCTGTGAATGCCTTAATCTTATTGGGCTGAGCCATAAGAGGAAAATCAACATGAGCCGTGAATGGGTGAATTATGCGATCAACGAGATCAACGCCGATTTTCAGCGTTCCGCCGAAACGCATCTGATTCGTTTCTCTCTGCCCACCTTTCCGGGCATCTGGTTTTATCTCAAAGATGAAAGCACCCACCCAACCGGCAGCCTGAAACATCGCCTGGCCCGTTCTCTGTTTCTTTACGGCCTGTGCAATGGCTGGATCAAACAGGGCAGGCCGGTAATCGAGGCCTCCTCAGGCAGCACCGCCGTTTCCGAAGCCTATTTCGCCCGGCTGCTTGGTCTGCCGTTTATTGCCGTCATGCCCGCCAGCACCGCGCGCCGCAAAGTCGAACAGATCGCCTTTTATGGCGGACGAAGTCATTTCGTGCAGGACCCCTGCGTCATTTACGAAGAATCGGAACGGCTGGCGCGCGATCTCAACGGCCACTTTATGGATCAGTTTACCTATGCCGAACGCGCCACCGACTGGCGCGGCAATAACAATATCGCCGACAGCATTTTCCGCCAGATGGCCAGCGAGCCTTTTCCGGTGCCGGATACTATCGTAATGGGCGCGGGCACCGGTGGCACCTCCGCCACGATCGGCCGCTATTTGCGCTATCAGAGCCATGCGACGCGCCTGCTGGTGGTCGATCCTGAAAATTCAGTGTTTCACGATTACTGGCATACGCGCGACGCTGGCCTGCGCAGCGCTCGCGGCAGTGGCATCGAAGGCATCGGGCGGCCTCGCGTCGAACCTTCGTTTATTCCCGACGTTATTGACGAGGTCATGCGCGTACCTGACGCCGCGTCTGCCGCGGCCATGCACTATCTGGCGCAGATCCTCGGCAGAAAAGTGGGGCCGTCCACCGGCACCAACTTCTGGGGAGCGATACGGGCGGCGCAGCGCATGCGACAGCAAAGCCGTAAAGGCGCCGTCGTCACTCTGCTGTGCGACAGCGGCGAGCGCTATCTCGACACCTGGTACGATGCCGAATGGGTCGCTGAGCGCGTCGGCGATCTGACGCCCTGGCTGGAGCAGATGCAATAACGGTTTCCGCCATCTCCTTCTCTGTCGCCCAGGAACAATGAATGCCGGACTGTTTTTCTTCTTTGTCCGAAAGTACCATAAGCGCCAGTAAGATAATCAAGGTGAACAAATGAAACGTGCAGTAGTGGTTTTCAGCGGCGGACAGGATTCCACAACCTGTCTGATTCAGGCACTGGCGCAGTACGATGAAGTGCATTGCGTGACCTTTGATTACGGTCAGCGTCATCGTCAGGAAATTGACGTGGCGCGCAAGCTCTCCGCTCAGCTTGGCGCACGCGCCCATAAGGTGCTGGACGTAACGCTGCTGAATGAACTGGCAATCAGCAGCCTGACGCGCGATAACATTCCGGTGCCGGACTATGACGCCAACGCGACTGGCCTGCCCAGTACCTTTGTGCCAGGACGCAATATCCTCTTTCTGACGCTGGCCTCTATTTACGCTTATCAGGTAGAAGCGGAAGCGGTGATTACCGGCGTTTGCGAAACGGACTTCTCTGGCTACCCTGACTGCCGCGATGAATTCGTTAAAGCGTTAAACCACGCGGTGGAGCTTGGCATGGCCAGAGCGGTGCGTTTTGAAACGCCGCTGATGTGGCTCAACAAAGCGGAAACCTGGGCGCTGGCCGACTACTGGCAGCAACTGCCGCTGGTGCGCCAGCAGACGCTGACCTGCTACAACGGCATTCAGGGAGACGGCTGCGGCGAGTGCGCCGCCTGCCATCTGCGCGCCAACGGATTGAAAAGCTATCAGGACGATATGCCTGGCGTTATGCAGAGCATGAAGCAGAAAACCGGCCTGCGCTAAGCCTGCTGGCCATGAAACAGCCGGGATTTTCCCGGCTGTTTTTGTTTATACAAGACGCTGTTTGCCAAAACGCCCTTTCCTCTCCATTGACTCTTTCTGCCGCGATACCGCCGCCATGCGTGACTGACCGGATTCCGCCACGCAAACGTCTTGTTCTCACTCCAGCAGCGTTTCCATACGCGCGCGCAGATCGCCTTCCAGAGGCAGCGTTTTTTGCGTCCGTAGATCGATACAGACAAAGGTTAATGCTGCATCGGCGACGGGCGTTCCATCTCCTTCCAGCAGCACCTCCTGCTGAATAACGCCGCTTTTGCCGTTGAGTTGCTCCAGTCGGCTTCTGACGATTAATACGTCGCCCAGCAATGCTGGTCTGCGGTAATTGATATTGATATTCACCACGACAAAAGCCAGCTTGTTTTCCATTAGCCAGTGAAACGCGCCTGCCTGTTCCAGCCATTCCCAACGCGCTTCCTCAAGGAATTCCAGGTAGCGCGCGTTATTAACGTGTTGATAAACATCCAGATGATAACCACGAACTTTTATCAGAGTCTGCATAGCGCGGGTGCCTTATTGTTGTAAGAGATCACACCATCTGGTATGACCTCTTAGAGATTAGCAGCCGTTCGGTGCGACTGAAATGAGAACGGCCAGCGCTGGGAACAGGATCACAATTTAAGCCGCGGCAGGTTGCGTTCTACCAGCGCGCTGCCGATGCCTGGCACCTCTTTAAGCTGCTCCAGCTCGGTAAAGGCGCCGAACTGATCGCGGTAGCTGACAATCGCCTCCGCCTTTTTGATGCCGATGCCGTTCATTGCCGCCGCCAGCTCCTGAGCCGAAGCCGTATTAATGCTGACCGCGCCATCGGCGGCGGGCGGGCTGACGACGCTGACGGCCGCTGCCTCGCCGGTTTCTGCCGCCGAAACGGGCAGCGACCAGCAGGATGCGCCCAGGGATAATGATAAACAGAGCGCCGAAAGGGTGTTTTTATTCATGCTGATTTCTCCTTGTGTGTAACAGCAGGAGCAACGGTAGCGGCGCGCTTTTATGAATACAAAAGGCAAAGTCCAGATGTGGAAAAGGCCGCGAAAGCGGCCTTTTGGTTTGCAGTGGCTTGCATTGATTTTGCGCGGCTTACTGCAGTTGTACCGCAGCGCCGTATTTGATTTTCGCCTCTTTGCGCAGATTGCTCAGCAGCGCATCAAAGGCGATCTGCGCGTTGTTCTGGGCAATGCCCTGCGCCATCGCTTTTTTCTGCGCGTCCGGCAGATTCCCGGCCTTCACTTCATCCAGCGCCAGCAGCACGACGTTGCCCTGCATATCTTCGCTGGTGCCGTAAACCGGTTTGCCCGCCTGCGGCTGCGGCAATGCAAAAACCGCCTGCACGCTGGCGTCCTGATCGTTACGGGTCAGCGTTTTCGCTTCACCAAACTTCAGGCCCGCCGCCGTCAGCGCATCCTGTTTGCCCGCTTTCAGCTCGGCAAGGATCTTCTCCGCCTGCGCTTTGGCTTCCTGCAACGCTTTGTTGTGCTTCAGCGTATCGGCGATCTGCGTTTTTACCTCATCCAGCGTTTTTACCGTTTCCGGTTTATGTTCGTTGATACGAAGAATAAACGCCCGGTCGCCGTCGACGGTAATCATATCGGAATTGCTGCCCGGCGTACCGTTCGCGCCCAGCAGGCTGCCATTAAAGATCGCCTCTTCCACCGGCTTGAAGTTCAGCGCTTCCGGCACGCTATCACGACTGAACCAGTCGGTTTCCACCGCTTTCACGCCCGCCGCCTGCTCTGCGCTGGCTAACGATGCGTTATCGTTGCTGGCCGCGTCGCTGACTTTCTGCTGCAATTTATAGTAAGCGTCGAGCGCTTTCTCCTGCTTCACTTTGTCCGCGATGGTGTCATGCACCTCAGCCAGCGGCTTAACCTGCTCCGGCTGGATATCATCAAGACGCACAATCAGGAAACCAACGGATGATTTCACAACGCCTGACAGCTGACCTTTGCTGGTCAGGTTAGCCTCTTTCAGTTCGTCCGGCGTGGTGGCAGGCTCCAGCCAGCCCATATCGCCGCCCTTGCGCGCGGAGATCGGATCGATCGATTTCGCTTTCGCCAGCGCGGCGAAATCACCGCCCTGCTTCAGTTGATCCAGCACCGCCTGCGCGTCCGCTTCGCTTTTCAACTGGATAACGCTGTAGCGATTACGCTGCGGCTGAACGTAATCCGCCTTATGCTGATCGTACCAGCTCTGAATATCCGCTTCGCTGGCCGACTGCTGCATGCTGGCCGCGTCCAGTTTCAGATAGCTGACACGGAACTGCTCCGGCGTCAGGAAGCTGTTTTTATGCTGGGCGTAGTAGTTTTTAATTTCATCGTCGCTGACCTGCTGTTTCGCCGCCAGCGCATCCACGCTCAGGGTGGCCTGACGCACTACGCGCTGTTGAGAAACCAGCGCCGCCAGCGCATCGGTCTCGCCGCTCAGGGTAAAATCGGTGCCGGCGATAGCGGAAATCAGCTGTTGCGTGGTCAGCTGCTTACGCAGCGCTTCCGCATACTGATCGGCGGAAAACCCCATGCTGTTGATGATGCCGAGATATTTGGCGTTATCGAATTTACCGTCGGTCTGGAAGGCCGGCTGGCTGAAGATCGCCTGTTTGATCTGCTCATCGCTGATCGCCAGTTTCAGATCTTTCGCGTACTGGTCGAGCAGCATTTCATCCACCAGCTGGGAAAGCGCTTGCTGACGCATCTGCTGCATGTAGCCTTCGTTACCTGCCAGCTGAGAGAACTGTTCGCCCAGCATCTGCTGCTGGCGGCTGCGCTCGTTGTTGAAGGCGCGATCGAGCTGCGCGCGGCTGATCTCCTGGCCGTTCACTTTCGCCGCGTAGTCGCCGCTGCCGCCAATCAGATAGTTGCCGACCCCGGTCAGCACAAATGACAGGATAATCAGTCCCAGAATAATCTTGAGCACGACATGGTTCGACGCCGCGCGTAAATTGTCCATCATGGTATGACAACACTCCGCTGTAGTGTGAATGTAAACCTCACGCTGGCGCCCCATCCTTGCAGGCGTGCGCGTTGCTGCTTTTCAGGTCGACATTATCGACCATGCTCTGACATTCGCTGCTGGCGTTTGTCACGCAACAGGATAAAAAAAGGCACATCAATTGCCTGATGTGCCCGTATGTTACATGAGAACGCATTGTCAGTCCTCACTCCACCGAAGAAAATGCCGCAATGGAGTCCGACTGTAAATCAGTTCACCGCGTCTTTCAGCGCTTTACCGGCACGGAAGCCCGGTACTTTACTTGCCGGAATGGTAATTTCTTTACCTGTCTGAGGGTTACGGCCGGTGCGCTCAGAGCGCTCGCGTACCGAGAAGGTGCCAAAGCCAACCAGTGCTACTTCCTCGCCTGATTTCAGAGAATCAGAAACAGAACCAATAAAAGCATCTAAAACACGTCCAGCTGCCGCTTTAGAAATATCAGCGTCTGCGGCAATCTTGTCGATCAATTGTGACTTATTCACTCTATTCATCCCCTCTTTTATTATTCACTATCGCGGCGGCTTCCAGCCAGCCGCGAACGCGCAGCCAGTTATATCAAGGTTGTTGAGCCGAAACAACGGGAATCCTCTTGGTCGCTGCTTCAACAGCCCTCTAAATTAGCGGCACAAAAAAAAGCTGGCAAGTCTGATTTGACTTGCCAGCTGCGCTTTTTAAATGATTTTGTCGTAAATCACTATTTTGCGGTAGCGACCTGCATGCCGTACGGCGCATTTTGCAGGGCCAGCGCCAGCACATCTTCGATACGCTTAACCGGATGGACATCCAGATCCGCCAGCACGTTTTCTGGAATCTCTTCCAGATCGCGTTTGTTTTCATCCGGGATCACAACGGTTTTAATACCGCCGCGATGTGCCGCCAGCAGTTTCTCCTTCAGGCCGCCGATAGGCAATACCTGACCGCGCAGCGTGATCTCGCCAGTCATGGCGACATCGGCGCGCACCGGGTTGCCCGTCAGGCAGGAGACCAGCGCCGTGCACATGGCGATACCGGCGCTTGGGCCATCTTTCGGCGTCGCGCCTTCCGGCACGTGAACGTGAATATCACGTTTCTCATAGAAATCGCCGTTGATGCCCAGCTTCTCCGCACGCGCGCGCACTACGGTCAACGCCGCCTGAATCGACTCCTGCATCACCTCGCCCAGCGAGCCGGTGTAGGTCAGTTTGCCTTTGCCCGGCACACAGGCGGTTTCGATGGTCAGCAGATCGCCGCCGACTTCGGTCCACGCCAGGCCGGTCACCTGGCCTACGCGGTTTTCGCTATCGGCGCGGCCGTAGTCGAAACGCTGTACACCGAGGAAATCTTTCAGGTTATCGCCGTTAATGTCGATGCGCTTCAGATCTTTATTCAGCAGCAGCGCTTTCACCGCCTTACGGCACAGCTTCGACAGTTCACGCTCAAGGCTACGCACGCCTGCTTCGCGCGTATAGTAGCGAATGATACCGACAATCGCGCTGTCATCAACGCTGATTTCATTCTCTTTCAGCGCGTTACGCTCAATCTGTTTCGGCAGCAGATGCTGTTTCGCAATGTTCAGTTTTTCATCTTCGGTATAGCCGGAGAGACGAATCACTTCCATACGGTCCAGCAGCGGCGCCGGGATGTTCATCGAGTTAGAGGTCGCGACAAACATCACGTCGGAGAGATCGTAATCCACTTCCAGATAGTGATCGTTGAACGCCACGTTCTGTTCTGGATCAAGCACCTCCAGCAGCGCGGAAGCCGGATCGCCGCGCATGTCGGATGACATTTTGTCGATCTCATCCAGCAGGAACAGCGGGTTTTTCACGCCGACCTTCGCCATCTTCTGAATCAGCTTGCCCGGCATTGAACCGATATAGGTGCGGCGGTGGCCGCGGATTTCCGCTTCGTCGCGCACGCCGCCCAGCGCCATACGCACATATTTGCGTCCGGTCGCTTTGGCGATGGACTGTCCCAGCGAGGTTTTACCCACGCCCGGCGGCCCCACCAGGCACAGAATCGGCCCTTTGATTTTATTTACGCGGCTCTGGACCGCCAGATATTCCAGGATGCGATCTTTAACTCGCTCCAGGCCGTAATGGTCGCGGTCCAGCGTTTCCTGCGCTTTACGCAGGTCTTTTTTCACCTTGCTGCGCTCGTTCCATGGCACCTGAACCATCCATTCGATGTAGCCGCGCACGACCGTCGCTTCCGCAGACATCGGCGACATCATTTTCAGCTTCTGCAGCTCGGCTTCCGCTTTTTCGCGCGCCTCTTTCGGCATTTTGGACGCTTCGATTTTACGCTTCAGCGCTTCATATTCGTCCGGCGCGTCATCCATTTCGCCCAGCTCTTTCTGAATCGCCTTCATCTGCTCATTCAGATAGTATTCGCGCTGGCTTTTTTCCATCTGTTTTTTGACGCGGTTACGGATGCGTTTCTCAACCTGCAGCAGGTCAATCTCCGACTCCATCATCGCCATCAGATATTCCAGACGTTCATTAATGTCGGACATTTCCAGCACGGACTGCTTATCCGCCAGCTTAAGCGGCATATGCGCAGCCACGGTATCGGCCAGACGCGCGGCGTCGTCAATGCTGTTCAGCGAGGTCAGTACCTCAGGAGGAATTTTTTTATTGAGTTTGATATAGCCTTCAAACTGATTGATAGCCGTACGAACCAGCACTTCCTGCTCGCGCTCTTCAATCTCCGGCGATACCAGATATTCCGCCTGTGCGGAAAAGTGCTCGCCATTGTCGGCAAGCTGGGTAATGCGTGCGCGCTGCAACCCTTCCACCAGCACTTTTACCGTGCCGTCCGGCAGCTTCAGCATCTGCAAAATAGAGGAAACGGTCCCTACAGAGAAGAGATCGTTAATGCCAGGTTCATCCGTTGAAGCCTCTTTCTGTGCGACCAGCATGATCTTTTTATCATGATCCATTGCGGCTTCGAGGCACCGAATCGATTTTTCCCGACCAACAAACAACGGAATTACCATGTGCGGATAAACCACTACGTCGCGCAACGGCAACACAGGGATTTCAATGCGTTCAGAACGCTCAGGATTCATAGAGCTCTCTCTTAGTTTAAAGTCCGCCAGGTGATGGGTACCGCATAGTGCAGGCTATGTGCCAGGGAACCCACAGGTATTTGAGTATATGGGGATGTTTGCCAGACATTCAATGTCAGTAGCGTGAGAAAAACAAAAGGGGGACAAATTCCCCCTTTTATTGACTAACTTGCTGGTTGCGTTGACGAATTATTCGCCAGATGCCTGCTGCGCTTCGTGCTTGCCGTAGATCAGCATCGGTTTTGACTGCCCTTCGATGACGGACTCGTCAATCACCACTTTTTCCACGTCGTCCATAGAGGGCAGGTCGTACATGGTGTCCAGCAGCGCCGCTTCAACGATGGAGCGCAGACCGCGCGCGCCCGTTTTACGCGACATCGCTTTCTGGGCGATCGCCGTCAGCGCTTCGTCACGGAACTCCAGCTCCACGCCTTCCAGGTTAAACAGCGCCTGATACTGCTTGGTCAGGGCGTTTTTCGGCTCGCGCAGAATCTGGATCAGCGCTTCTTCGCTCAGCTCGCTGAGCGTCGCCACGACCGGCAGACGACCAATAAACTCAGGAATCAGACCAAATTTGATCAGATCTTCCGGCTCGACCTGCTCCAGCAGCTCGCCTTCGGTCGCCTTCTGCGATTTCCCTTTTACCGTCGCGCCGAAACCAATGCCGGAGCCGGTTTCTACACGCTGGGAAATCACCTTATCCAGGCCGGCGAAAGCGCCACCGCAGATAAACAGAATTTTCGAGGTATCAACCTGCAAAAATTCCTGCTGCGGATGCTTGCGTCCGCCCTGCGGCGGAACGGCCGCGACGGTGCCTTCGATCAGTTTCAGCAGCGCCTGCTGCACGCCTTCGCCAGAAACGTCACGCGTAATCGACGGGTTGTCCGACTTACGGGAGATTTTGTCAATCTCATCGATATAGACAATGCCGCGCTGCGCTTTCTGCACGTCATAGTCACATTTCTGCAGCAGTTTCTGGATAATATTCTCGACATCTTCACCCACATAGCCCGCTTCGGTCAGCGTCGTCGCGTCGGCCATAGTGAAAGGCACGTCAAGCAACCGCGCCAAGGTTTCCGCCAACAGGGTTTTACCGCTACCGGTCGGACCAATCAGCAGAATATT